>NC_019908.1:1916667-2236111 GCF_000325665.1 Brachyspira pilosicoli P43/6/78 | reverse complement strand
AACTGAAGTATAAATATAAATCTTAAATTATAAACTCCATTATGCTCTGCTAATTTTCCAGAAAGTAAATTACTAAAAAGAACTGTTATACCAAAAATAAGTAATGCAGCACTAATATATTTATTATCTATATGAACATAATTTAAAAATATAGGTTTTAAATAAGTATAAAGCACATAAGAAGAAGCCGCTCCGAAAAGAATTGTCAATGTGCTTAATATAAATCGAATATCTTTAAAAAGAACAAATTGATGAAGCAGCTTTATTTTATATTGAGCAGTATTTTTTGGCAGAGAAATAAACATCATTATAAGCATAAAAATACTAAAAACAGATATAAAAATAAAAGAAGCCCTCCAGCCAAATTTATAACTTATAGTAGTGCCTATAGGAACACCAAAAATAGAAGCAATACTAAAACCAGAATAAATCCAAGCTACAACCATAGGTCTTTTTTCTTTAGAAGCAACATATGGAGTAAAAGATATTGATACAGAAATTAATGCCCCAGAAATAATTGCTAAAAATATTCTTATTATCATTAAAAAATTATAATCAAAGGCCAAAGAACATAAAAAATTACCAATAATAAAAAGTATGCTTGCAAATATTATAAAATTAAATCTATTAAACTTACCCGCAATAGCAGCAGAAAAAGGAGTAAATATAGAATAAGATAAAGCAAACATAGAAACTAATCCGCCAGCAATAACCTCACTCACATTAAAGCTTTCTGCAATATCAGTTAAAACACCTATTACTATAAACTCGCAAGTACCCAAAGCAAAACTTAATAATACTAAAGATACAATAGCCAATATATTATTTTTATTATTATCATTCATATTTTCACTCTTTTAAAATTTGTTATTATAGTATATGATAAATATCAAAAAAACAATTTAGTTTTTGTGAAATTATAAAAAAATATTAAATTATCAAAAAGTATTTATTAAATGAGGTAATCTATTTATAGAAAAAAATAATAAAAAAAATTTTAATAATTTCATCTATCACTATTTTTATATATTCATGTACAAATAATACAGGCGTAAGTAAATATCAAGGTACATATAGAGGAAGTGTTAATACAACACTAGGTTCAGAAAGACAATTAATTGTTAACACTGCTACAGTAACAATAAATGCCAATGACTCTATTAATGTAATGATGGAAGGCGGAAACATTTATGATAAAAATGTAGATATAGCAAAAGAAGAATTAACTAAAGTAAATGATGATACATATAATGCACAAAAAAATGGAAATAGTTACACATTTGATTTTTACAAAGATTATTTATCATTAACTATTACTAATACTGATAACTCTATAACAGAAGGAAAACTTTCAAAAGCTCAATAAGTTTTAAAAATTATTAAACTTTATTTTTCCATCTTCAAATAAAAATCCATAAATAGAGTCATTAAACATATTAATTCCTCTTAATTTATTAAAATCATCAGTACCCAAATATTCTTTACTGAAGTTCTGCGATACAAATGGATTAGTTTTTATAATAAAATAAAGTCCATTATCCATACCAGTATATATCACTCTGCCATTATCAGACATTCCAACCGCAAGAGCATTGTCTCTCGATGCAAGCTTATATGCCTCTTTTAAATTAAAATTATCAAAAGAAGTAGTAAATATTATATCCTCTTTATGCTTGCCGTTTTCTATACTCATTGTAAGTATAGCTAAAACATTTTTATCTGTTATATATTTACAATCTACTATTTCCCTATA
This sequence comes from Brachyspira pilosicoli P43/6/78, assembly GCF_000325665.1. NCBI lineage: Bacteria > Pseudomonadati > Spirochaetota > Spirochaetia > Brachyspirales > Brachyspiraceae > Brachyspira > Brachyspira pilosicoli. Next base: position 2,234,358 of record NC_019908.1, on the reverse strand, counting down.
AGACATAGTAGCTTCATCTGTAGTCTCTACATTATCTAAAATATATCTGTTTTCTTTTGCTCCAGTATTAATATTATATACATCTAATATAGGTACTCTCTTATCATCTCTTTTTAATACAGCAAACTTATCATTAGTTAAATAAATTAGCTTTATAACCTTTTCGTATTCATTATCTATTATAGAAGATATGCTATATAATGTTTTACCCTCTGGAGATATTTTGTTTAAAGATACAAGACCTACTTTAGTATAATTAGTATTAGTTACCTGTATAATATAAGTTTTTAAATCCGGCACATCATTTCCTTCAACTAATGGTCCCTCTGAAGGAAGAGACATTAATACATTAGTAATTGTAATATCTCCAATATATGCCAAATTATATCCTGTTATATATACATTGCTGCTATTATCTATAAAAGATATTTTAGAAGTTTCAAGACTATTATATTCCAAATCAAAAGAACTAATATTACTTCCATTAGCTATAACCATTCTAGAATTAGAAACATCTATAGCATAAACGGTATTATTTTTAATATAATAAAAATCTCCAAAATAATATTCTCCATTAACTTCATATATTTTTGGACTATTTAAATCAACTATCTCATCTTTATACACATAAATATCTTTGCCAAGCACAAGTTCTGTAACAGTTTTTGCAGGAGCAATAGGAGGCTTTGGCAAACATGCAAATACCCATATAGATAAGATAATAACTAAAAATAATAATTTTTTCATACATAGTCCTTATAAAGCTTTTATAAGCTCATCTAAAGTTAAAGTAGAAGTACCCCTTTTACCAACAACAACACCAGCAGCCGTATTAGCAATTTCAGATGCCTCTTTAAAAGAAAAACCAACAGAAAGACACATTCCAAGCACCGATATAACAGTATCCCCCGCACCAGAAACATCAAATACACTTTTAGCCTTAGTAGGTATTATATAAACTTCATCTTTAAATGTTTGTATATCCTTATCAAATAATGCCATACCATTAGCACCAAGTGTAATCATAAGCTTTGATAAACTTAATTTTTTTACTATATCATTTCCTAATTTATTTATAGAATCCGTATTGAAATTATAAAAAGGTATTTTGCTGTCAGAGCCTTCTACAGCTTCTTTTAAATTTGGAGTCATTAAAGTAGCCTTTTTATAATAAGAAAAATGTTTTATAGCAGGATCAACCAATACTTGTACATTGTTTTTGTTGCAAGTGTCTATAATCTTTTTTGCTAACTCTTTAGTAATAACTCCTTTAGCATAATCACTTATAATAACAACATTATATTCTTTTAATTTATCTACAAAAACCTTCTCTATTTTTTTATAAATATCCTTTGAATACGGCTCAACATTCTCTTCATCTATTCTCACTATTTGCTGAGTGCCAGCAACTATTCTAGTTTTTGTTATAGTAGGTCTAGTTTCATCTACTATAATACCAGCATTAGATATATTCCAATTATGCATGCTTTCTATAATAGTTTCTGATGACTTATCATTTCCTATAACACCAATAATGCCTATATCGCCTCTTCCTTCCATGTTTAACAATGAAGCAATATTTCTTGCCACATTTCCAGCACCGCCTAAATAATTTTCTTCATGATTAACATGCAAAACAGGAACAGGAGCTTCTGGAGATATTCTAATAACGTCCCCATAAGTGAATCTATCTAACATTAAATCACCAATTACTAATACTCTAGCTTTTATAATATCTTTTATTTTCATATAATACTATTCCTAATCATTATAATTAAATATTATAAACAAAATAAAGAAATTTGTAAATGATGAAAAAAGATTAACTATTTGGTCTTGTATACTCTGATTCATCTAAATGTTTAGGAGCTTTTTCAGAAATATCTCTTTTTTCTTTAGAGTAAAAATATTCTGTACCAGATATCTTATTTGAAATATATTTTCTTATATTAGAGATATATATAGTAACACCTGGGAAAAAACCTTCCATAGAAGTAATACTGCTTCCAGATAATCTTTCAAACTCTTCAGACATTTCATTTCTTTTTTGCTCTAAATCATTAGTTTCTTTTATCAAATTAGTAATTCTTTTTAATATTCCTTTTATAGCTTCTCTTTTATCTGGAGCTATTCTTGCTATGAATGCTCTTGGGTCTCTAAAATATTCAGAGCCAAGTAATGATTTAATCTTGCTAATTTCTTCTTTATTAGTTTTTAGGGTATTTGTAATTTCTTTAAATAAAGCATCTGCTTCAGGGTCTCTTCCAACCATTATAGTAGTTTTTGATTCACTTATAGCACCAATACTTCTAGCCCAAACACCATTCAATGCTTTAATAGAACCGCCAATTATAACACCCTTACCTTCTAATACTATCACTCTGTTACTGCTTGATATATCAGAATTAACTATCTGCTGACTTATAACATCATCTTTACACATAATCTTAGCATTTCTAATAAAAGATGAATAAATTTTTCCTTTTATATTAATATCGCTGTCAGGTCCGCCAATAATACCTCCGGAAACAATTAAATTACCTCCGCAATCTATTTTAGCATCTTCTATGTTACCATAAACTTCTATATTGCCCTCTGTTTTTATACTAAAACCAGGAGTAACATTTTCTTTAATAATAACAGACCCATCAACTTCTATATTACCAGTAGATAAATCCACCTTATCTATCTCAACAGTGTCGCTGACAGATAAAGTATTATTACTGCTGTTTACAAGTATGCCCCTAATTGCACTTCTTATAGTAATACCATCTTCATCAACTTTGAGATTATTACCAATCTTATAACAAGGGTCCTCATCAAAATGAGCATCAATAATTTCATTATATATATCTATGCCATCAACAGCAGGTTTCTCTGGAATAAAATGTGCCACTTGAACATTAGCATCTATATTATGTACAAAACTCCTTTCTTTAAAATCAATAGAACCATCTTCAGATTTCTTTCCAGTACCTATAGATAAATCATAATCTAAAACAACCTTCTGAACATTTCCATCAACCGGCTTTCTTCCTTCAACAAATACACATGAAACACCCTCATTATTTTTGATATTATGTTCTACAACCTCAGCAATCTTATCATAATCAACCATAAGTTTTATAGGTATCTCAGAAACCATCATTTGTATCTCTTCAAGAGTAAGCTGCCTTTTTGCTTCTTTTTGCGGAGGAAGCACTAATACACCTCTCCATTTATATGAAACATTTATAACAGGAATAACTGATACAGATTTTAATCCATTATAAGAAACATAACCATAAGTAGTACTTCTATATACACCTGTCATCTTGTCAAATTTTACATTTTTACTAGCTTTTATACCCTCTCTCTTTGATATAGACTTCAATATCTGCACTCCAGGTACAACATAATATCTTAAAAGTTCATCATATAAAGTTTGGTCATCACTATTAGAATCAACTATTTTGTCATATACTTCTCTTATGTCAATAGAATCATCAAAGGCAAATTCATAATTACTTTTGTCGATATTAAGATTACTATTAGTCATTTTTGTCTCCTTTTATTAAATTACTTCTTGCATAAGAAAAGCATAACATCGCCTTTGTTAAATTTTTTAACAAATTTATCAAAAAACTTTTTTACTATCTTATTAGGTTTCTTCTCTATAGGTATACTTCCCCAAGAAAAATCACTTATTATATTAAATCCAACTTGTTGTAAATAATTTGAAAGTACAGGTTTTGAAAATAGCCATAAATGCTGAGGCATCACAGCTCTCCAATTACCGCCATATTTTTTAGCAAACATTCCATCAGCATTCGGAGTAGTAATAGCCAAATAACCGCCTTTAGCAAGTATTCTATAAATCTCTTTTAAAGTATCTGCCGGATTTGGAACATGCTCTATAACATGAGAAAAATGTATAAAAGAAAAATAATTGTCAGGAAAACCAACATCTATAAGAGGCTTTTCATAAATATTTAAATTATAGTGCTTTCTTGCATATTCTGCAGAAGCTGAACAAATTTCTATTCCAGTAGTATCATAGCCTTTGCTCTTTAAATAATTAAGAGTCATACCAGTAGCACAGCCTATATCTAATACATTTTTGTTTGGAAGTTCATTTTCTATTCTTTCAAAACCTATATCTTTTAGAGCAAGCTGTATCAATGCAAAAAAATTATCATGATTAGCTACTTCATATTCAAAATAGTTATCATCATATATAGCATCTATTTCCTCTTGAGTGATAATAGGGTCTTGAAATATAAGTCCGCAATTTGAACACTTACTATAACTTACTAAATCTGTTTTTATATATGGTTTATATTCATCGCTATGACAAAATTCACATTTTCGTTTTTCCACAATACACCTCTTCCATTCGTAAAAATCGGAAATAAACTACATTTCTTTAGCAATTAATAATTTTTATATATAGAGAATATAATAAAATAATAAAAAAATACAAATATTACTCTGTTTTGTTATTAACAGTTAGTATGATTTCTGTATTAATTCCTATAACTTCATTGGCATTAGGAACTTGAGACAATACTACATTATTATCATAAGCTGAATTATTATCATTTAGTTTTGGAAGTATTGTAACACTAGGTATTTTTGAGATAATTTCATTTGATATTATACTAACAGCATCATCATAGGATTTTCCTGTAAGGTCTGGCATTTTTACCAAAGCCTGTTCTGGTACATTTACAACTAAATAAACAGTTCTTCCTCTTTTTACTCTCATTCCGCCTTTAGGCTCTTGACTAACTATTGTACCTAATGGATAATCTTTGAAATAATGTGACTGTATATTTAAATTCATATCTTCTTTAGCAAGTATATTAAAAGCCTCAAACGCTTCTACTCCCTGTACATCAGGAAGCACAAAAGACTCTCCTCCAGCTTTCACAACTATAAAAACAACAACTGAAACTATTATTCCCTGCAAAACAAATAAAAACAAAGCAAAAATTATTAGCCTTTTTATTACTAAAAGAGATTTATCTTCTGTTAATATTCCCTTAGGAAGTATTTTATTCATAAACTTCTTTATATAAGCATTATAAAAATTATTAAACTTAGATTTAATTTTTTTGAATAACTCTTTCATAGATATAATTATTACTCCAATTTATTTTATCAATTAAAATATTCATTTATATTTAATTTATTTCCGCATAAAAACTCTTTTACGCTTTGTCTTTTTTTGCCCTCTCTCTGAAGCTCTTTTATAATATATATTCCATTTAATGCTTGAACATGTATGCCTTCATTATCAATATGAACTATTTTACCAAAATCATTGCTGTTATTACTGCTTTCTTTATATTCGCTTTTAAAAACCTTTATAGAAACATCATTATAATAACAATAAGCAACAGGCCAGCGTACAAAAGCTTTAGTCATATTATGAAGCTCTAAAGCACTTTTATTAAAATATAGTCTTCCATCTTCTTTTTTTATTTTAGTACAATAAGTAGCTTTGCTGTCATCTTGTTTTTTTAGATTAGATATGTATTTATTAGCATCATCAAAAAACTCTTTTAAGATGTAAACTCCGCTTTTTTTTATATTATCATAAAGTTCATTAAATTGCCAATTACTATCTATATCAAACTCATCTTGCAATATAACATCGCCCTCATCAAGTTTATAATCCATTTTTTGCAATGTAGTACCTGTTTTAGAAAAGCCATAAAGCAAAGCATGTTCAACAGGGCTTGCACCTCTTAATATTGGCAAAAGTGAACCGTGTATATTCATAGGCATTATTTTTGGTATAGACAATGTTCTTTTTGAAAGTATCTTGCCATATGCTACAACTATAAAAAAATCAGCATTTAAATCAACTAATGTGTTATAAAAATCATCGCTGTTAATATTTTCTGGTTTTAATAAATTAAGATTATTTTCTAAAGCTGTAACGGTTACAGGGTTTGGTATAATATTGCCTTTTCTATCTTTTTTTGTGTCTATTGTAGAAATTACTGCTGATATATTTACATTATCTAATTTCATTAATTGCAAAATACAATCTGAAGTAAAATCTGTAGAACCTGCTATTATTACATTATACATGGGGTTTATTATATCTATAATATACTTAAAAGTCAATTATAATAAAAACGAATAAAAATATTTTTATAATTGTGTTTTTATTTTATTATTTTATAATAAATTTATAAAACCTAACAAGAGGAATGTTTATGATTAAATATGTTTTAACACTAACAATACTAATATCAAACATAGTTTTCTGCTATAATCAAACATTTAAAGAAGGCGAATATATTAAGTATGATGTATTAGCACAGGTGCCTGAGTTTAATATAAGCGGAAAAGTTGGAACACTTGAAGCTAAGGTGTTAGCTATTAGCAATGTAGATGGAGTTCCTGCTTATCACTTGTATGCACATGTTTATGGTACTGGTGCTGCTAATCTTATATATAAAATAAGCGATGTATTTGAGGCTTGGGTATCTACAAATGATTTTACTCCTTTACTTATAGTTAAAGATGCTCAAGAAGGTGAATGGACTAATTATGAAACTTCACGTTTTAATCATGAAGAAAGATATTTTATTTATAATGATAAAAGAACAACTGATGAAAAAATTACTTATGATGGTTTAGCTTTTGATGCTTTGTCTTTAGTATTTTTTATGAGATTTGTTGATAAAAATATTGGAACATTTTCAATTGATTGGCTTGAAGCTAAAAATGTAAAAAAGGATATTAGATTTATAATAGAAGAAGGTCCGGAAATAAAAACAAAATTAGAAAGAGGAAAATTAAAAACTGTAAGAATATATGAAAAGGGAAAATATGGTACAGATGCTTTAGTTGCAAAAGATAAATATAATCAAGTGCCTTTAGATGTTATAATAGCAGAGCAAAAATTATATGGGCTAACTATTAGAGTAAGAGGAATTATAAGAGAGTATAAAGACGGAAAATGATATTAAAAAAAAATATAGAAGCTTTAAATAAATATAATATAAATACTATAAAAAAACTTGAAAATATTAATAATAATGATAGCTATGAAATAAAGTTTAATAAAAACAATTTAATAAGCGTATCATACAAAAATAAAGCTCTCACTTCTCTTTATGCCCCAATAGAAGAAGCTAAAAGACTAATAGAGCAGTATATAAAAAATAATGATGCAGATTATACAGCTATATTTTTATCTATTGCTTCTTTTTATCATATAGATTATTTTTTGTCATTAAACAATAAAAATAAAGCTATAATAATAGAAAAAGATATAGAGTTATTAAAATTAATACTTTCAAATATAGAAATAAGATATGCTGATAGAATAATTATATTGTCAGAAGAAAATGATGTTTTATTGTTTTTTAATAATTTTATTCGAGAAGATAATGTTAAAAAGCTTGTAGTTATAAGACATATAAGAGCTTCTAATGTTAGCGAAGAAAATAAAAACTATTATGACAATATTACAATACAATTATCAAATATTATAAAAGAGAGATTAATGTCTCTTACATCTAATTATTATTTTGCTCCTATATGGGCAAGAAACATTATTTACAATATGCATTCTAATTGTTCTTCTAATTATTCTATAGAAAGCTTTAAAAACTATTTAAATAAAGAAACACCTCTTCTTTTAGTATCAGCAGGTGCTTCTATAGATAACTATATAGAAAAAATAAAAGAGTTATCAGAAAGCCATTTTGTTTTAGCAGTGTCTCATTCATTAAACACTCTTCTTAATAATAACATAAAACCAAACGCAGTAGTATCTACAGACGGAGGTTTTTATTCTTTAACGCATATATTAAGCCTTTTTAAAGAAGATGATATATTGCTATTTACAACTCATACATCATACCCAGTAAACAGCATAAAAAACGAAAGAAAGTTTTTTTTCTCACACAATGAAAGCCTTGAAAAAATATTATACAACACAAAAGATAATATTTATTTTCCTATGGAAGGAAGCGTTATTATGCCTGCTTTAAGAATAGCAGAGTTTTTGAATCCTAAATATATTCTTCTTGCTGGGTGTGATTTCTGTCATGTTGATGATAAGAGCCATTCAAAATATTCAAATGCAATAGCTTTAGATTTTATTACAAGCAACAAAATAAATACTTTTGAAACAAAAAAATATAAAAGACTAAATGATTATAACAAAATAAAATGCTTTGATGATTGTTTAAGAAATACTTCCTCTTCTCTTTTAAGCTATAAAAATCATTTTGAAAGTTTAGTTGCAGATTTATCAAAGAATATAGATTTTTTCACCCTCACAAAAGAATCAGCAAAAATAGAAAATGTAAATATATATAATATGCAAAAATCTTCTAATAAACAATTAAAAGATTTTAAACATATAAAAGAAAAACAAAACAAAGAACTATTAAAAAATAAATTAGAATCATTAATAAAAAATATTAACTCTAATAATTTTAATAATTTTTCTGATGATATAAATGATATATTAAATATGATTTCTCCATGGCATAGAGATTCATTTATAGAAGAAAAAATAAAATACGATGAATTAAAAGAGTATATAAATAAATGGTATAATGATATATCTATTTTTTTAGATTAAAAATATTTTCTTGCAAACTTTCTGCAAATAAACCTACATGATAACCGTCGCAAACTCTATGATTAACCTGTATGGCAATAGGCATTAATATTTTATTAGAATCATTAAAATATTTTCCTATAGTGAATATCGGAGGCAAATAATCAAAACAATTATTGATATTTAAATTAAAACCCTCAAAAGATACCCAAGGGATAGATGATATATTAAATAAATTTTTGATATTACAAGGTTTTGGCGAAAATGATGTGCTAATGCTATAAGTTTTTATATCTTCAATACAATTTTTATAAAACAAATTAAAATCATCATTATACTCTGTGTATATAGATGAGAAAGTTTTAGAATTATTATTAAATATAGTATAGCTTGGATTTACAATATCATAATAGCCAAGTTTAGAATCCTCAAAAGACATCTTAAACTCTTTTATATCGTTTACAGTCTTTGATATTAAATATATAATTGTAGGATAAAATTTAAAAGAACTATTTACTATATTTGACACTTCCAATTTTAAAGTAATACTATAAGTGCATTGATTAACATTAGAATAATGATAATAATGCTCTTTTCTCTCCCAATTTTCAATATCAATTATATTAAACATTAATTACACATACCTTTTAATTTTTTTATAAAATTATTTTTAAACTATATCTAAAGGCATTTTTCTGTTAGGCTTAGGAAACTCTTTATTTAAAAGCTCTATATCTTCTTTATCTAATATAATATTTTGAGAGTTAATATTTTCTAATACATGTTTTTCGCTAGAGCTTTTTGGTATAGGCACCCTCTTATCAAAAGACATTATAAAAGCCAATGCTATTTGACTTGATGTTGCATTATGTTTTTTTGCTATATTTTTAATGACACTATTGTTTAATATATCATTGCCTAAATTTCCAGCCTGTGCTAAAGGACAATAAGCCATTAATACTATATTTCTCTCAAGCATATAGGAAGCCAAATCAAAATCAACACCTCTTGAAGCTAAATGATATAACACCTGATTAACACTACATTTATCTCCATTTTTTATACTCTCAAGCTCTTTCATATCATCTATATCAAAATTAGAAACTCCCCAATCTTTTATAAGCCCCTCTTTCTTAGCCTCTTCCATACATTCAACTGTCTCTCTTAAAGGTACTCTACCCCTCCAATGAAGCAAATACATATCCAAATAATCAAGCCCCAAACGACTTAGAGATTTTTTTAAACTAGTAAATAAATTATCTCTACCCGCATTATGAGGATAAACCTTAGAAACTATAAAAAGCTCTTCTCGCTTTATGTTTGCTTTCTTTAAGGCTTCTCCAACTATTATCTCAGCTCCTCCCTCTCCATACATCTCTGCAGTATCTATTAACCTTACTCCGTTTTTTAAAGCATAATATATAGCATTAATTTCTACACTGCTTTTACTCTCGTTCTCGCCCATTCTCCAAGTGCCTATTCCAAATTTAGGCATAATATTCGAAGATTTTAAAATATAACTCATTAGCCAAATATTTATTTATATAAAAATCTTTTAATCTTTTTAGTAGGATTTTTTTCAAACTCTTCTTTTTGTATTTCAAAGCTTGATACTCTAGCAAAATCTGGAAGAAGTTTATTAAGATTATTTCTCACTTCATCTAATTTTGTTTTTATCTCTTCATCGTTAAGATTTGCAACCTGTTCAGCATCTAAATATACCAAAGCACAAAGTTTATTTTCTCTTTGAACAATTAAAGATTCTAATATATAAGGCATAGTATTTAATTTACTTTCAATCTCTTCAGGATAAATATTCTGTCCGCTAGGTCCAAGAAGCATATTTTTACTTCTTCCTCTTATAAATATTCTCTTTCCATCTACAAGCACACCCAAATCATTAGTCCTAAGCCAACCATCGCGAGATAAAACATCTGTAGTAGCTTTAGGGTTCTTGTAGTATCCAAGCATAACGTTTTCACCCTTAACCATAATATCCCCAACTTCTTCAGGGCTGTTAGAATCAATTTTTATCTCTAATGTATCTATTATGCATCCGCAGCTTCTAGCAACATGCTTATCCCAAGGTGCATAACTAATAAGAGGACCGCATTCTGTCATACCATAACCAACAGTAAACTTAAAACCTATATCCATTAAAAATCTTTCAACTTCTTCATTTAAAGCACTTCCTCCAACTATTACCTCATGGAAGTTAGCACCAAAAGATTCTGTTAATTTATCTCTAATTTTATTTTTTAATATTTTAGATATAAAAGGAAAAGTTAATAATTTTTTCATTATAGGCTTATCTATTGTAGGCTTTAATTTCTTGAAATAAATTTTCTCCAAAATTAAAGGTACCATAAGTATTAAGTTTGGTTTTACCTCATCAAAAGCCTTAAGCAAAATATTAGGACTAGGTATAGCACTAAGCATATATATACAAGCACCTTTGGAGAAAGGAAATAAAAAGTCAAACAAACAGCCAAATACATGTGCTAATGGCAAAAAAGAAAGTATATGGTCATTTGGTTTTATAGGCATATTATCTATTGCAAATCTTATATTAGCAGCAAGTGAATTATGATTAAGCATAACGCCTTTACTAAAACCTGTAGTGCCGGAAGTATATATTATAGTAGCCAAAGTGTCATTTTCAAACATTGTTAATGAAAAAGTTTCTCTGCTGAAATTTTCTAATTGTACATCAAGAATCTCATTATATTCTTCTGTTAAATCATTTTTATGGTCAAATATAGTTAAATTATCCAAATAAAATATTCTGTTTAAAAAACTAAATTTTTCTTTGTCAATCTTTTCTATTATGTTTTTATCCATAAAAAGATATTTAGAACCAGAATCATTCAATATAGAAATAATATCATCTTTAGAAAAATCAACGAGTATAGGCACAACTACAGCACCATAGCTTACTATAGATAAATAAGTTAAAGCCCAATTAGCAGAGTTAGAACCGCATAATGCAATTTTATCTCCTTTATATATCTCCATTCTTTTAAATATGGTATGCATTTTTAATATATGTTTAGCCACATCAGAATATTTTATAAAATTATCCTTACCATAATCACAAAAAGCATTAATATCCCAATTTTCTTTAATAGAGTTAAAAATATACTCAGTCAATTTTTCATTAATCATAAACATAATCTCCTTAAAAAATATTAAACTATATTAGCAACATATCTAAACATAAAAACAGCATGACATATATTAGACAGAATTAGAAGCGAATAAAATAGAGGAAGAAATAAAGTATATCTTTTATTAACTTCATACATAGCAAGTCTATAAAATACCATAGCAATATTTAGAAGTAAAAAAGCAGTTAAATAAAGTATAGCACCATACTCTCCAACAGCCAATGAAATTTTTTGTATAGCAATAAGCCAAACCCAATTTAGAAGAAAGTAATATATAGTCTCCGTAAATCCTCTCCACCTATAGCTAAATACGCTTCTTAAAGTAATACCAAGTACACAAAGCCCAGTAATAACTCCAAAAAAACTCCAGCCCCAACCATCTTGAAGCGATATTAAACAAGGCGGTATATAAACTCCCCATATCATCATAATAAAAAAAGCATGCGAAAGTATATAAAATACTTTTTTAGCTTTGTTATTGAAAGGGAAAAAATGATATATAGCATTAATTATATAAAATATTATTAAAAAACTAGAATAGAGAGAAAAAGAAGTAATCTCTATACCTGTTTTAGAATTTATTAAAAGCCCCACCAATACAGCAATGGCTGAACTTGCACATATTATGCATATAATAGCACATATTATTGAAACATTTTTTTTAATTAAAACACTCATAATATTCTATCTTATATTTTATTTAATATAAAGTAAATGGTCATTTTTAACTATTTGCTAAAATTGCATTATGTCATTCCAATACCTATCAAAGTACCTATGCATGCCTAATCCAGCAGAAAAATAATTATAAATTTTATGAAAATCTTTTGAAGCCTCTTTAAAAGAAGAATTATTAATATAACCTTTCTTAGCCATATAAAGCAAACATATAGAAGGCGAACGTGACATACCAAAATTGCAATGAACCAAAACTTTTTTATCTTTAATTTTTCTATCTATAAAATCTATAGACCTTTTAATCATAGGAGAAGCATAATCATAAGAAAGACTAGATATATCAAGCAAGTTTAAATACAAATCATCATTGTTTTCATAAAAAGTTTTGTTACCAACAGCACCATTAACACCTCTTACAAAACAGCTCTGACAAGCATGCACTATAGCACCTTCAAAAACGCTGCAATCATGGTCATTTCCCACATATAAATTATGACAAAGCTCAAACATAAAAATCTCCAATTATTATATCAAAAATGAATATATGTCATTAACTTCTACTATATTATCTACATTAACTATATCATATACATCTGTCTTTATTAGCAAAGTTTTTAAAAAAGGTATTTTTACAATGTCGCTGTCTCTGTCCCCTATCATAAAAGAAGAAGTTAAATCTATATTGTATTTTTTACAAGCACTTAAATGCATAGCAGCTTCAGGTTTTCTTAGTACTGAAAGAAGTTTATACTCTTCAACATTTCCTTTTATATGATACGGGCAATAATAAAAATCATCTATAATAGCATCATGTTTTTTATATTCTTCATACAAGTAGTTATGAACATTTTTTACATCATCATTTGTATAGTAATTGTAAGAAACTCCTGCCTGATTTGTAGTTACTATTGTAATATAATTTTTTTCGTTGGCATATTTTACTATATCTGTAAACTCTTTTTTTATTTTTACTCTCTCAACCTCTCCAATATAACCCACATCTTCCATAAGCACACCATCTCTATCTAGAAACAAAGCTTTATTAACTTTCTTATTTGCATCTGGAATATATAAAGGTATGCCATATAGATTTCCATTATTAAATGCTTCATCTATAACCAAATTAAAACTTTCATTATACTCAAATACTTTATTATCATACACAAGTAAGTTTGATATAGAATATCCTGATAACGGATTTTGAATATTATCTTTTGTTATCTTGTAGTTATCGTCTATGGTATATAATTTATTTTCATTATTAAAACAAAACGTAAGCCCAACAACTATAGCTTTACTATTATTTAAGTTGTTATAAAACGAAAGAAAAAAACTTTTTATTTTATCATATACTATTTTATCAAAATTATTCATAGATAATAATATATTATAGTTTAATCAATATTTCAAATTTTAATAAATGAAACGAATCAGCTTTTTTAAATATTACTTTTTTTAGTAATTTGTTTTAATAAAAATTGACAAGCAAAAAAATAAAACTATACTATATATATAAGAAAAAATTTATTTTTTAATCTAAGTAAAAAATCTATCAAAATAATAATAGTAGGAGATTATCATGGCAACAAAAAAGATGGTTTACTTCTTTGGTAATGGTAAATCTGAAGGAGCTAAAGAGACAAAAGCATTATTAGGCGGTAAAGGTTTAGGTCTTGCCCAAATGACAGAAAGTAAAGTACCTGTTCCAGCAGGTTTTACAATTACAACGGAAGTTTGTGATTACTATTCAAAAAACAAATCATACCCTAAGGGACTAGAAAAGATAGTTGATGAAAACATCAAAAAGCTAGAAAAGGCTATGGGAATGGAGTTTGGTAATGCAGACAAGCCTCTTCTTGTATCTGTTCGTTCTGGTGCTGCTATATCTATGCCTGGTATGATGGATACAATACTTAATCTTGGTATTAACGAAAATGTAGTTAATGGAATTATTAAAAAAACTAATAATCCTAGATTTGCTTGGGACGCTTATAGAAGATTTATTCAAATGTTCGGCGATGTAGCTATGGGTGTTGATCATGACAAATTTGAAGAAATTCTTGATGAAAGAAAAAAAGCTATAGCACCAAAAATTGGTAAAGCTGAAAAAGAAGTTAAAGATACTGATTTAGATGTAGAAGAATTAAAAATTGTAGTAGAAAAATATAAAGCTATGTATAAACAAGAAATGGGCGAAGCTTTCCCAGATGACCCTAAAGTACAATTATGGCATGCTATTAATGCTGTATTTAGGAGCTGGAACAACCCTAGAGCTGAAGCTTATAGAAAATTAAATGATATAAGAAATCTTTTAGGTACAGCTGTTAACGTTCAAGCTATGGTATTTGGTAATATGGGAGATACTTCTGCTACTGGTGTATGTTTCTCTCGTAACCCTTCTACTGGTGAAAACAAATTCTACGGAGAGTTTTTAATTAATGCACAAGGTGAAGACGTTGTTGCTGGTATTAGAACTCCTCAAGAAATTACATTAGAAGGAAGTAAAGAATGGGCTAAAAATAATGGTATAAGCGAAGAAGATAGAAAAGCTAAATACCCTTCTCTTGAAGAGGTTATGCCTGATGTTTATAAACAATTAGTAAGCTATAAAAATCAATTAGAAAAATACTACAGCGATATGCAGGATATGGAGTTTACTATTCAGGAAGGCAAACTTTATATGCTTCAAACTCGTAATGGTAAGAGAACTGCTGCTGCTGCTGTAAGGATTGCTGTTGAGCTTGCTGAGGCTAAAATTATTTCCAAAGAAGAGGCTTTAATGAGAGTTAATCCTGCTGATTTGGATCAGTTGCTTCACCCTATGTTTGACCCTAATGCTAAAAAGACTGCTAAAGTACTTGCTAAGGGATTAAATGCTTCTCCTGGTGCTGCTGTTGGTAAGGCTGTATTTGCTGCTGAGAGGGCTGAAGCTATGAAAGAGGCTGGAGAATCTGTTATACTTGTTCGTATAGAAACTAGCCCTGAAGATATTAAAGGAATGAATGCTGCTGAAGGTATATTGACTGCAAGAGGAGGTGCTACTTCACATGCTGCTGTTGTTGCCCGCGGTATGGGTAAATGCTGTGTTGCTGGTTGTAGTGCATTAGATATTGACTATAATACAAAAAATCATGAAAGTTAATGACACTATAGTTCATGAAGGCGATTATATTTCTATAGATGGTTCCACTGGTGAGGTAATGCTTGGACAGGTTACTACTAAAGAGGCTGATATGTCTGAAGACTTTAGAAAACTTATGCAGTGGGCTGATGAGATTAGAATTAAAAATAAATTTGAAGTTCATACTAATGCTGATACTCCTAATGATGCACAAATTGCTAGAAAATTCGGTGCTGAAGGTATTGGTTTGTGCCGTACTGAACACATGTTCTTCAATGCTGACAGAATTAAAAGCGTAAGACAGCTTATACTTGTTGCTGAAGAAGTTAAACAATTAAGAGAAAAATTAGAAGAAGCTAAAAAAATTGGCAAAGCAGATTTAGTTGAAGAATTAGAAAGACTTTATAAAGAACCAAGAAAACTTTATGATGATGCTTTGAATAGTTTATTCCCTATGCAAATGGAAGACTTTGTGGGTATATTTACTGCTATGAGCGGATATCCTGTAACTGTAAGACTTCTTGACCCGCCTTTGCATGAGTTTATTCCTCATGAAGATTCTCAATTACAAGAGCTTGCTAATGAAATGAATGTTCCTTTTGAAAAATTAAGAGCTATTAGAGATTCTTTACATGAGTTTAACCCAATGCTCGGACACAGAGGCTGCCGTCTTGGTATCACTTATCCAGAAATCTACGACATGCAGGCTAGAGCTATTATTGAAGCTGCTGTTAAAGTTAAGAAAAACGGCGTAGATGTTCACCCTGAAATAATGATTCCTCTTGTTGGTACTCTAAAAGAGCTTAAAATGATAAAAGAAAGAATTGTAAAAATAGCTGATGAAGTATTCTCTAAAGTTGGAGATAAAGTTGCTTATAAGGTTGGTACTATGATAGAAGTTCCTAGAGCTGCTTTGGTTGCTGATAAGATTGCTCAAGAAGCTGAGTTCTTCTCATTTGGTACTAATGACTTAACTCAAATGGGCGGCGGTTTCTCAAGAGATGATGCTGGTAAGTTCTTAAAAGACTATGTTGATAAAGAAATATACGAAAAAGACCCTTTCCAATCATTAGACCAAGAAGGTATTGGAGAGCTTTTAAGAATAGGTGTTACTAAAGGAAGAGCTACTAACAAAAAACTTACTGTTGGTATATGCGGTGAGCATGGAGGTGACCCTGCTACTGTTATGTTCTGTTATGATATAGGTCTTAACTATGTAAGCTGTTCTCCTTACAGAGTGCCTATTGCTAGACTTGCTGCTGCTCAAGGTATAATTAATGCTTCTGCAAAAAAACAAAAAAGCAAATGTTAAAAAAGAAGTGAAAAAAGCAGTTAAAACAAGTAAAAAAAGAAGTAAAGAAAGAGATTAAAAAAGATGCTAAAAAGGCAGCTTCTACAGTAAAAAAAGCTTCAAAAGATAGTAAAAAAAGCAACTAAAGAAATAAAGAAAGTTGCTAAGGCTGTAAAAAATACTGTTAAAAAAGAAGTAAAAAAAGCAGTATCAAAAAAAACAAACTCTAAAAAATAATCTTTTATCTTTATAATTTGTAGCCTGTGTGCATATGAGCATGCAGGCTTTTTTATTGTATACTAAAAAGTTTATCAATTTTTATTATTGTTCTTTTTCCCGTAGCCACACATTGTAGACTTCGTCAAAATTTTTTACCCTTTGCCTAGCTCCACGAAAAACTGGATTTTTAAGCTAAATAATTTGCACTTTTTGCAACTTTTTGCGGCGGGAAAAAGTTGAATAAAAAAACTTATATGACCAAATATAGTTATTTTAGTATATACTTAAAATTTTTAAGTTTATCAAAAATATTTTTTAATCTTTTTATTTTTAGCGGCTAGTCTAATAATACAATAAAATTTATAAAATATAATTGCATATATTTACAAACATAAAATATAAAATATAATAAAACAATGAAATATATATCAAACCTACACACTCACACAACATACTGCGATGGTAAAAACTCTATAGAAGAAAATATATTATACGCAATAGAAAAAAACTTTATAAGCTTAGGCTTCTCAGGACATTCCTATTTACCTTTTGATAATTCATCTATGTCTATAGAAAATACAATTAAATATTTAGAAGATATAAAAAAATTAAAAGAAATATACAAAGATAAAATTCAAATATATTCAGGCATAGAAGCAGACTATTATTCAAACCTAAATAAAATCACAGATAAAGAAATGATGTTGGATTATAGAATAGGCTCTGTACATTTTATAAAAGACGATGAAAATAATTATTTTTCTATAGACTCCTCAAAACAAAACTTTGAAAACACATTAAAGCATTTTGGAACTATTAAAGAAGTAGTATTGAGATATTATAATAATCTAATAGATATGATAAATACTCAAAAACCAGATATCATAGGACATTTAGATTTAATTAGAAAATATAATTTTAATAAAGAATATTTTACAGAAGAAGAAGATTGGTATATAAAAAAACTAGATGAAGTATTAGAAGTAATAAAAAAATCAAACTCCATAGTAGAAATTAATACTAGAAAAATGAATAAATATAATTTAAACGCCCACTACCCAAGTAATGATACTATAAAAAAATTATTAAAATTAAATATACCTATTATAATAAATACAGATGCACACTCTGCAAACACTCTGGATTATTTTTATTATGAAATGGCAGAAGAATTAAAAAAACTAAGATACACTAAAATAAAAATGCTTATAGATAACTCATTTAAAGATATGAGCATAAATTAATTAAACATATTTTTCCATTTGGTTATAAATAATTTCTGCTAAACCAAATGTCTTAGTTTTAGAGAACTCCTTAGCATATTCATCATATAACATGTCTTCAAATATCTCTTCAGCCATACCGCCGTCTACAAGTCCGCTTTTATTAACAGTCTTTCTCATCTCTTTGAGCATTTGATTAATCATTAAAGATTCAAAATCCTCTGAAACTTCTCTTAAACGTTTTTTTTGAAATTCTTTATCATTAGCAACATTTTCTTCAGAAGTATTTTCTACACTAAATTTTGTACCATAATTCTGATACTCTCTTTTAGTATTATTAAGTTTATTTAAATTAGCAGTTCCAATACTTAAATTATATTTATCAGTAATATTCATATATTAATACCTCTATAAAAACATATACTACTTTATTACTATCGGAAAATATATAAAGCTTATTAATATAATTTTTTATTACCAAGTAACAATATATTCTGTATAAATATAACCATTGCTAATAGATTTAGAAATTTCTACTTTAGCAGAATTTGGATATCTATATCTAAATATATTATTGATTAACTCATCAAAATATATTTCCATCATAGAATCATAATTAGGGAAATAATATAAATGATAAATAATCTTTCTCTTCTCAGATTTTACAACATCTATATGTATATTTTTAAATCTTTTATTACTGAATTTAATAAGTAAATCAGCTAAAGTACGTCCTTTATAAAATCTTATCTTAACTTTATTTAAAACACTGCATTTTCTAAAACCATATTTAGCAACATCTCTTATACAATCAGTACTTCCCTCATAAAACTCATTCATAATTATAGTAATAGGAATGAAAAATGAACTAGATAATACAAATTTCTTTTTAAACTTCACTTTCTTCACATCACTATATATAATTTTAGCATCTTCAGGCATTTTGGCAATTAAAGCAATAGTTTTTTCCTTACCAAAAGTCTCTATCATAAATTTATAGAATCTCTTTATAAGTGCATATTTAGCATAAGCCCTTTCACCATCATTAATACTGCTGATTTTTCCAGCCATCACCTCTTCAAAATCTTTAACAACATATGCAGACATCTCTCTATCTAATGTTTCAATAGAATCTCCAGAAATATTTGAAAGCAACTCTATCTCTTTAATCAAATTAAATACATCATTAATACGAGCACTCATATCCTGTGTTTTGCTAACTATATCGTCTGAATTTTTAGAGATTAATTTCATAGCCTCATCATTTTTCTTAGAGAAATCTGATAAATTAACCAAATCATCTTTAGCAACAGATATTCTTCCATGCAATGATGTATATTGTTCTTTAATATCTTTAATAGCATTAGTAAGACGTTCTATAGCAATATTCATATCTTTTGTACTTACATATTTATCATCTACTACTTTTTTTACTTTAGTCATAGTATCTACAAAGTTATTTACTTTAGATATCATATTTTCTATAATATTCATTCTCTCTGCCATTTTTTCTATCATCAAATTCATCTCTTTTTCTATCTCTCTAAGTATTCTATGGGCTTTCTCAGATTGAACATTTGTAGTAGTAGCTAATTTTCTTATCTCTTCAGCAACAACAGCGAAACCCTTTCCCTGCTCACCTGCATGTGCAGCTTCTATTGCCGCATTCATCGCAAGCATGTTTGTCTGCTGTGAAATATCTATTGTAGAGTTAACAAACTCAGATATTCCTCTAATAGAAGAAACCAAATTTCTAGTAATATTTTCTGTTTTTAATATCTTATCTCTACTGTCATTTGATAATGATAACATTACCTCAGATTCATCTTTAGCCTTAGCAACAGACTCTGATACCTCTTCCATATCTTTTTGTATAGATAATGTTAAAGAGTTAATCTGATTCAAACTTATAGCCTGCTCATCTAATTTTTATTTGAAGGTCATTAGTCATCTGGTCTATGGATACAAGTTCAGAAAGGTTTGAAGCTATTATCTTATAAATTTCCAAGTTACTGCTTTCAAAAGCTTTAAACTCTTTTTGCTGATAAGATATATTATCTACAATTAAGTTTACAGATTCAGTCATAGAACCAGCAACATTAGAAATATCAGAAGTTTTATTTTTTAATGATGTAATTTGTGCCTTAAATACTGATAAAGTTTTTGATACAGTAGAGAATACATGCTGAACCATATCAAAGAATATAATTATCCAGCTGCTTAAATACCCCAATGAATCTTTAGAGTTTATCTTTGTAATATTAATAAACATATTATTATTAAATACACCCTCTTCAAGTTCATGAGATATTCTATCTAAAGGCTTTAATGATATTGGTATTGTAATGCTTAATATAATAATTATTACTATAATAGCAAATATCAAAATCACAAATATAGTATTATTAGTTTGGTCTAATACACTTGAGAAATATGAACTAGGCACAAACATAAATAAGTTATATAAACCGCTGCTAAATTGTCTAACAAATATATGATAAGGTACATCATCAATCATTACTTTATTTTTTATAATTGTATTTGTAGATATATCCAAATTATTTATAGCAGCATTAAACCATGGAAAATCATTTACATTGCTTAATATATATTTAGGATTATCATGATATACTATTTTATTATTTCTTGTGTCATATATTATTGTATTAAAAGGTCCTGTTTTTACTATATTGGTTAATACTTCATGTGCTATATCAAGTGAAACATCTGATAAAGAAACACCTATAAGTCTAGAATTATCTGTTGAATATATAGGAGAAGAAAATGATATTACTTTTTGAGGCTTATCCAAATTTTTCATGTATGGAGAAGAATAATAAACATCTTGAGGTCTTTTAGCTTCTCTGTTCCAATTATTAGGAAGGGCCAATGAATAAAACTCTTCATTTATATAATTATCCATAATAGTTCCAAACTGAGGCTCCATAGTGCCAGCATCAGGAACATCATACAAATATAAAGAATATAGATTTCTTAAATTAGTATTTTCTGTTATTACATTAGGTTCAAAATATATACCATTTGCTATAACATGGTGTAAATTAAGCTGTGATTTATGAAATCTGTAAATTATATCTCTAAGACTTCTTTGAGGATTTTCTATATTACCAACATCATACAATTCATAAGCTACTGTAGCTATATCTGATAATGAAACTGTACCAACAGATGTAGTAGAATATATATTATTAAATGTTGATACTATATCATAAAAATAATTTTGCGTAACTGTCATAGCATTATCATACAATGCTTTTCTATTTGTTGTACTATTAATAAAAATAGTAGGAGATAAAGACAATGCAACTACTAAAATAACAGAAAAAAGTACCTTATTTTTTAAACTCATATACAGAAACCTTATTTTTTTTTACTTACAAAATTATTACTTAAATTATCGGATATTGCAAGCATATTTTTGATAGTCTTAAATATTTATTTTTTTATCAATCTAAATATTATGTAATTTACAAAAACTTTTATTTTTTTACTATTCTTTTTTTAAATAAATTAAAAATAGAAATAAAGTCTTCATTCTTTAAAATAACATTAGATATCACATATATTATAACACCTATAAATATAACAACAAATACTTTTATTATAAAAATTATCCTTGTACTATTTAAACTATCTCTAAAAATATAAAATCTGCTAGAATAAACTGCCATAGCCATAATAATACTAGATAATAAAGTTTTAATAGTATTAATTTTACCTCTATTAAGCGAAAAAGCCATATTCATTCTTTTCATAAGAAGTATATATAATATAATAAAAGAAATAATGTTTGCCAGTACGCTTGAAATAGAAATACCTATAATATCAAAATGAAATATATAAACGCATAAATAATTGCTAATAGCATTAATAATAAAAGCAAAAAAAGCTATATATACAGGAGTTTTCATATCTTTCATAGCATAAAAAGACTGAACAACAATCCTATAACTAGCAACAAAAAAAAGAGAAATAGATAAATACCTCAAAGCATTAGACACAAGCAAAGTAGATTTTTCTGAAAAAGCACCATATTGAAAAATCATAGCAACAATTTCTCTTCCAAGTATCATAAATCCAAAAGTAGCAGGTATAGTTATTAATGCCACCAACCTCAAAGAATAAGATAATGTATCTTTTGCCTCATCATACTTCTCATTAGCTATTAATTTGCTTAAAGTAGGAAGCATAACAGTAGCTATACTAACAGCAAAAACTCCCAAAACAAACTCATGTATTCTATTAGCAAAAGTAACAGCCGATACCCTGCCCTCTCCAATAGCACCAGCAAAAGCAGTAGATACAAGCAAATTAATCTGATAAATACTAGCACCAAATATACCAGGAGCAAATAGTTTAATCATCTTTATAACATAACTATCTCTAAAATTAAAATTAGGCAAAAAATTAAAACCAAGCCTATTAACAAAAGGAATCTGATAAGCAAACTGCACCATTCCTCCAATAAGTACCGCTATAGCAAAAACATAAGACATATTATTAAAAACATTAGGAAGCAAAAAATAAAATATTAATGCTAAAGATATAATAACAATATTAAGAAGTATTGGACTTGCTGCAGATATAGAATAATATCCCCTCACATTCAAAACACCTTGCATCAAAGCGGCAAGTGAAATAAACAAAAGATAAGGAAACATTATCCTTGATAAATCAACAGCCAAACTATAAGCCTCATAGCTTGCCGATTTATAAAGCAGCTTTACTAATAAAGGTGAAATTATTATACCGATAAAAACTATAAATATTAGTATTAATGACAATAATGTAAAAACAGCCCTAAAAAAACTTTGGAAGCTTCAATACCTTTATTTTTTTCAAGGTCAGTAAAAACAGGTATAAAACTAGCAACCATATTGCCCTCAGCAAATAATCTCCTCAAAAGGTTTGGAAGTATAAAGCCTATTGCAAAGGCATCTGCTATAAAACTAGTTCCAAGTAAAATAGCCTGTATCTGGTCGCGTACAAGTCCAAAAATCCTGCTTATGGTAGTTACAACAGACATCTTCAAACTTGATTTTACTATACTTTCTTTTGTATTTACTTTCTCATTTTTCTCTTGCATACAATTATCTCTTATATCATTATTATTTATATATAACTATTATTAATTAAAATAAGAAAAATACTGAAATTATATTATTGATTAATTATTCTTTTTTGTCTTCTTCTTGCAAAGTTTTTTTATCTTTTTTTAAAGCTTTCTTCTCTTTTTTTAGAGCTTTCTTTTCTTCTTTTAAAGCTTTTTTAGCTTCTTTCAAAGCCTGCTTCTCCTCTTTTTTTAATTCCTTAGCCCTAATTTTTTCTCCCTTAGCTTCCTTCTTAGCTTCTTTTTTAGATTCTTTTAAGGCTTTCTTTTCTTCTTTCTTTAATTCTTTAGCTTTAATTTTTTCTAGCTTAACTTCCCTCTTAGCCTCTTTTTTAGCATTTTTTATAATTCTCTTTTTAGCTCTATTTACAGAAATCTTTTCAAAAAAAACTAATATCCAAAACTTTATATAATCACAATATAAAAATATTCTAAAAATATTTCTTTTAAGATAAAAAGACTCATCTTTATTTGCTTCAATTATTTTCAAACTCGGTGATTTTTTCTTTCCGCAAAAACAGTCCAAAGGTCTAGACATAGGCACACATAATTTCATACCTAATTTACCATTGTTTTCATTGAACCAATACAAAGATTTTTTAAAAGGCATATATATAAAAAATACATCTGGATTCATTTTTTTAAATCCAATAAAAGCCTTATCCAATTCTGATTTATTTTTTGTATTTTGATAAGTGCCAAGTATACTAATATCAGGATATATTTTTTTCATTTTTTCGGTGATTGTAAAAAAATACTTCTCTTCATCACCAAATAAAAACATAGTCATCTTTCTTTGTTCTATATAAGATAATATATCAGAAAATAAACTAAAGTCTTTAATATATTCTAATTCTTCTTTATATATAAACTTATATGCTTTAGAGATGGAAGGATGGGCAGCAATAACTAAAGAAGCATTTTCTATAATATTTTTTAATTTTTTATTAAAACGAACATTTAATAATTGATGCACATCCAATGTTACTATCAGAACATCATTTCCATCTTTTAGTTGATCTAAAGCAGCATATAAATCATTGTTAAAAGTATCTATTCTAATACCTAACAAAGAATTTTTATTTATCATAAAATGTTAAATCCTATAATTATATAGCAAGAGTTCTGCACAACTCTAAATCTATAGGATCAACTTTAGGAACTTTTTTAACAGCATCAGCCAAAGGAGTGTAAGTATATTCACCTTTCCATATACCAACAGCAACATTTCTCTTACCTTCTAATAATGCCTTAACTGCAATATAACCAAATCTTGCAGCCATAAGACGTTCACGAGAAGTAGGAGAACCGCCTCTTTGCATGTGTCCAAGTATAGTAACACGAGTATCAAAACCAGTTTTACCTTCTATTTGTTTAGCTACCTCCATAGCTCCGCCAGACTCATCTCCCTCAGCAACCACTATTATAGAAGATTTTTTACCTCTCTTTTTTGCTATTTGTAAGTTTTCTACTATTTTGTCAATATCAGTAGTAGTTTCTGGAATAAGTATGTCTTCAGCACCAGAAGCTATACCAACTTCTAAGGCAATATAACCAGCATGTCTTCCCATAACCTCAACTACAAAACATCTTCCGTGGCTAGTAGCAGTATCTCTTAATTTGTCTATAGCCTCCATTGCAACGTTTACAGCTGTATCATATCCTATAGTATAATCAGTACCAAATATATCATTATCTATAGTACCAGGTATACCAATAACAGGAAACTCTTCATGATGATTAGCAAAATCTAATGCTCCTTTATAAGTACCATCACCGCCTATAACAACCAAAGCATCTATTCCGTTATATTTCATATTATCAGCTGCTTTTTTCATTCCTTCTTCAGTTTGAAACTCTGGAGACCTTGCAGAAAACAAAATTGTACCGCCATGATTAATAATGCCGCCAACAGAACCAGCATCCATTTTATAAACATTATTATACATTAAACCCTGATACCCCTCTCTTATTCCAACTACCTCTAAACCATTAGCTATAGCTGTTCTAACAACGCTTCTTATAGTAGGGTTCATTCCTGAAGCATCTCCTCCACTTGTTAATACTCCTATTTTCTTTATATCAGCCATATTGAAATAACTCCTTATAAAACATATAATGTTTAATTATATTATTATTTATTTTATCTAATTTTTTGTTATATATATTATATATTAATAATAAAAGAATTGATATACAAAAAAAGAAAAAAAATAAACATGATAAATTCACAGTACATTGAAATAATTAACATCATAGAAAATAAAAGATGGGATAAGCTTAAATATCTCTTAAACGATATGCACCCTATAGAAATAGTGGACATAATGCGTATATTAGAAAGCAGTAAAGATAAAACCATTCTTTTTAGATTATTATCCACAGAAAAATCAGCTTTAGTATTTGCAGAATTAGATGCTAATGAACAGGAAGAATTAATATCTTCTATGAACGATAAAGAAATAGAAGAGTTAATGCATGAAATGAGTCCTGATGACAGAACTTCTCTTTTTGAAGAGCTTCCAGAAGAAATAAATAAAAAAATATTTTCTTTAATGGAAAAAGAAGATTTGGATATCACTAAAAAATTATTAGCATATCCTGAATATAGTGTCGGCCGTATAATGACTACGGAATATATATCTATCTCTCCGAACTTCTCTGTAAATCAGACTTTAGAATATATTAGAAAATACGGAAAAGACTCTGAAACTTTTGAGGTTATATATATAGTTGATAATAAAAATACATTATTAGGATATATTTTATTAAAAGATTTATTATTTGCTAATAGAACTGATATAATAGAAAATCTTATGCATACAGACATTATATATCTTTCTGCATATTCAGACCAAGAAGAGGCTGTACTTGTTGGAAGGAAATATGATTTATTATATATACCTGTAGTAGATGCCAAAAATGCTTTAATAGGGATTGTTACTATTGATGATATATTTGACATCGCTGAAGAAGAAGAAACTGAAGACTTTCACAAATTAGGTGCTATAAGTATAGATGATGACTTTACAGGAAATATTAAACAAGCACCAATATTAACTTTATACAAAAAAAGAATTACTTGGCTTTTTATATTAGTATTTATAAATATATTTTCTGGATATTTTATAGGAATATTTGAAGAGACTATAAGCAAATATGTTTCTTTAATATTCTTTTTACCGCTTCTAATTGACAGTGCTGGAAATGCCGGAGCTCAATCTTCCACGCTCATAATAAGAAGTTTATCGCTTGGAGATGTAAAAAAAAGCGACTGGCTGTTTATGTTTTTTAAAGAGATTGCTATATCTTCTATACTTGGTATTACTATGAGTTTAGCTGTTTCGCTTCTTGCTATATTTAGAGGAGGATTAATGATAGCTTTGGTGGTATCATTATCTATGATATGTGTTGTAGTGATAGGAAGTCTTATAGGGTTATGTTTGCCTTTTATATTTGTTAAATTAAAAAAAGACCCTACTACAAGCAGCGTGCCTTTAGTAACTTCTATTTGTGATATTACAGGTACTTCTATATATTTATTATTAGCAAGCATTATACTCACAAAAATTAATATATAAATACTATATCAAAATAATTTAAAAAATAAAAAACGAATGTAATATTAAACTATTCCGATAATAATTAAAACTATTTCAGGAATTTTAATTATGAAAAAATATATAGTTTTAATATTTATATTTGCTGTATGCACTATATATGCAAACAATTATGAGAGTATGATAAAATCAATGCAATTAGAAAATATAGAAGAACTATCTATATCAGATGAAAACTCAACTATTACATTCAATCAATTAGCAGAATATTATGCAAGCATAGTAACAGACAAAAATGCAACCCCTGAACAATTAGAAGCTTTAGGAAATATTATTAAATTGTGGACTGATACTATAAACCAAAACTTCTCTAAAGAAGAAATATTTACTAAATACAGTACAGTAACATCAACTCTATCATCTATGTCTATACTTCTAATATTAAGAATAGCAATAAAAGACAATAATATACCAACAGAAGAAATGCAAAAAAGTATTTATGAATCAATTAATAATAAATTTATACCATCATTTGCACAATTTAAAAATGACGGCTGGAAAACAGATTTTAACTTTTATGTAATAAATATGTCAGCTGCAGTTTGTAAGTGGTATGAAGATAAATCTAAAAAACTAGATTATCCAGATTTCAAAGTATGGAGAGACGGAGATTTTTAAATTTTAATATATAAATAAAAAATATTCACGGAGGAATAAAAATCATGGAAGCACAAGTTCAAGAGAGAGAAGATGTTATCACTATTGAAGCTAAAGATGACATTAGAACTTTAATTACAAAGTATAAAGAGCAAAATATTATAACTATCACAAGCAAAAAAATTAAAGCATTATAAATAGCAAATAAAAGGCAATTATTAAAAATAATGGTTGCCTTTTTTAGCTAAAAATATAATTTGAATATTTATATATTTTTAATAATTATATTCTAAACTAATCTCAAATATATGCTCTAAAATCTCATCATTTTTTAAAGGCGTATAATAATTAAAAGTAAAACTAAAATTATTATAGTTTATAAGAAGCTTAGTATTTAAATCCATTTTATAATTAGGTGAATGAGAGAAATAAGTTATTATATTAAATAAATTATTAAGAAAAGATAAATAAAGCCCTATAGAATAAAATGAATGACTATCCTCATAAAAGTATTCCACATATGGACTAAGTATAAAATCATAATTATAAACAAAAGTATAATTTATTCCTAAAAGGCTTTTTATATCATTAAGACTTTTTCCAATATTATCACTGCTTAAAATATTGTAAGTAACATTTCCATAAAGCTTAAAGCCTATATCAAATATATATGAAGCCTCAAAACCAAGCATTAAATTATTTTTCTTTTGTAAATCATAAGTATATTTGGTTATCCCCATTAAACCCAAATGAGAAGAAGAATATTTTAAATAATACCAAGAAGTATAATACTGCGGTTCTTTTAACAAGTCTATTGATTTGGTGTCTGTTATAAATCCTATAGAGTGGGTAATATTTCCTTGATAAAAATTAAGCTCTGTATTATATAAAGCCTCATAATCATTATACAACACGCTCTCACCCACAAACATATATTGCCTATTAAAACCTTCACCAAAATGGAACTTTCTCTTTCCTATATAAAAGCCTAAAATTTCATTTATATAATTAAACTGTATTTCATCAAAATTAAAAGAAATATAAGCGTTATTGTCATTTTGTTTTATAAGCTTTCCATTATCATAAATAAACTCTCTATTGTCTTTGGTATATATTCTAATTGCAGGCTTAAATGAAAAATAAAAATTATTATTAAGATATTCAAAACCTAAATAAAAATAAGTATCATTGCTTAATATAGAATTTGGTATATATTCATTTTCTTTTAAATCTATATAACTAAAATTATTTTTTATACCAAATTTAGGAGTGATATCAGCAAATACCATAGATGATACAGCAAATATAAAAAAAGTTAAATATATTTTTATGCGATGCATTTATTACCAAATATTTTTTATTATTATTTAAACAAACTAAAAAGCATTTTCATGTTCTCGCTTCTAAAATATGCACTTGATGAACTTGAAGGCTCTATTTTTGATATATTGCATATTGTGCTTGTATTAGTATTAATAATCAAATTATAAAACTCCATATCATTAAAATAATTATCTTTTATTTTGTATATACCTCTTTTTAATGCTTTTCCGCTATTATCAAAAAAATCTACACTATAACCGCCTGCAATTTTTTTGAGTGTAGCTTTAGCATAAGGAACACTCCTATTTTTCTTTACTAAATTTATTTCTTCATCACTCACAACTTTGTCAAGTTTATAATCATCAGTAAAGTTTATAGACATCAAATCATTCATATTAGCAGCACCTGTAACAACATAGCTTCCTGAAATTTTTAAAGGAGAAGTCTGATTTCTTGACTGCACAAAAAATCCCTGATTATTAGCAAGAAAAAGAGTATTATTATTTTTTAAATACATCAATTTATAATCTTTTCCAACTATCATATCAAAATTATTAACTTTCTTTTTGCCGTCTTTTATATCAGTGAAAGTACCTGACATCTTGTAACTTTTTCCATCTCTATTATAAATTTTTACAAAATCATCAAATATATTCTGACTATACAAATTAAAAGATAGAATGCTTATTATAAATAAAATTTTAATTATTTTGTTACACATATTTTATTACCTCTATTATAGGCATTTTAATAACCTTTATTATTGGATAAATACCTGCTAATATTGATACAGATAACACCCATGCAAATATTAAAACAGTATCTTTAAATGTTAGTAATAAGCTTAAAGGATAACCGTCAGTAGCACCAGGAAATTTCATTATAAAGTTTGAAGCATTTAATATACTAGCAGCACCGTAAGAAATAATTATTGAAATAAGAGAACTTAATACTGCCATTATAATAATTTCCAAAAATAAAAGCAAAGTTACATTTTTTATATTTATTCCTAATGCACGCATTGTACCAAACTCATTTAAACGCTCTAAAAAATTTGTTGTAAGCATCTGCATAACCGAAACAAATACTAATATGCTTAATATAAATAAGGCTATTAAATAATTATTAGTATTCATCTCTATTACAGAAAGTAAAAATGCATTCAAATCCTTCCAATCTTTAGCCTCATAGTTGAGATTATTCTCATTAAAATATTGATTAAGATTATTTTTTATTTCAGTTGCCTTTTTATAATCTTTTAAATATACGAGCAAATTATGAGCATTACCATACTCAAGACCAAATATTTCATAAATAGCATTTAGAGGTGAGTAAATAGTAATAGCATCTGAAGCACTGTTATTTAAAGAAATTGCCCCTACAGCCATTAAAGAACCTAAACTTATACCCTCTCCAAAATCTGTCATTAAATTTAAATAAGGCTCTTCATTATAATTAAGATTAAAAAACTCTCCCAAATCTTTACCCAAAACAAAAGTATTAATATCATCATCAAATATAGGAGTTCCTTCTTTTATAGAAACTGTTGACATTATTTTTGAAGGTTTTTCATAAGCATAACCTGAAAAGAATTTACTTTTACTTTCATTGCCTACAAGCCCGCTTATATCAAGTTTTTTCTGATAATCATTAACTTCGCCTATAGTATCAAGTTTTTTATAAATTATGTCAAAATCGTTATTACTAAGCATATTAATTTTTTCGCTTTTTGTATCCCAATAAGATTTATCAGCTATTACAACAGAGCCTCCGCTTGTATTAACGCTTATAATAATACCTTCTTTTGTAAAGTTATTATATCCGCTTATCATCATAAGTGAAATAAAAGACACTATAATAAGTATCATATTTAGAATTGTTCTGGTTTTATTATACCAAAGATTATCGAATGCTAATTTTATTATATTCATTTATTTATCCATTATAATTATTATATTTCGGGGACTAGTCCCCGAACCCCTACTTCTTTTGTTGCCACAAAGAAGCAAAAAGGCTACATTATAACTTTAATTTAATAATTTCATCTTACAGTAAAAATAGAATATGCAAGATTTAATTACTAATTTTATACTTGCACTTTTTGCAACTTTTTGCGGCTGGAAAAAGTTGAAAAAAATTTAAAACATAATATTTAATGTATATGGAAAATAACTATTATTTATATATACATTAATTTAGTAATAATATGCCCTCTCTCATAATATATTTTTTGTCCGCATAATCTTCTATCAATTCATCATGCGAAATAAAAAATCCTATGCCGTTTCTTTTCTTTATAGTCTCTCTTATATATTCATAAATAAATTTGCTCGTTTCTGTATCCAAATTCGCACTAATCTCATCGCCGAATATATAAGGAGCTTCGCTTACCAATGCCCTTGCAATTGCAACTCTCTGTTTCTGACCTCCTGAAAGCTGTTCTGGTTTTTTATTTTTTAAATTATCTATTTTTAAGTTTTCTAATATTTCATTAACTTTTTTATTGATATTAGAAGAACTCTCATTTAAAAACTTAAGAGGAAGTGCTACATTATCAAACACACTCTGAGTTTTTAAAAGTTCAAGCGACTGTAAAATAAGTCCTATATTTGAAAGCCTGAAACTGCTTCTTTCTTTATCGCTTAATTTTGAAACCTCATCATTATTCCAATAAACGGAACCTTCTGTAGGAATATCTATGCTTGATAATATATGAAGAAGTGTACTTTTACCAGCCCCAGAAACTCCAGCAACCCATACAATTTCACCATCTTTTATTTCTAAACTAATGTTCTTATTTGCAGCTATATTATAATCTTTAGTTTTATATATTTTTGATATGTTTTCACATCTTATCATAATTAAAAATCAGCACCCTCCGCACTCAAAAATCCGTCCTTACCTTTATCATAAGAACTCTTTAATAAATATCCGTAAAAACCTTTAGGATACATTTTTAAAGCTTCATCTAATTCTTTAAAAGCCTTGTCTGTTTCATTTACTTTCATATATGCCATAGACCTATAAATATAAGCCCTATAAATCATATAATCTGGCAAATTACTCGTATTATTTAAAGAACTTATTACAGAATAAAAAGCAGCGTTATTATAAAAACCTAAAGTAGCTATTTGCCACATTCCATATACTTGTTTTGCTCTTATATTATTTTTATCTTTTAATAATGCCAAACGAGAATAAGTATACATATCAACTATAACACTATAAGGGTATTTATTATTAAAAAAAGCAAGTGAAGTAAAAGAGTTTGCAAAGTTGGCATAAGAAGCATAAATATCAGAAGAGCCTTTTTTGAAAACTTTATCTTTTTTAAGGTTATTATATATCTCTCCTAAAGCTTTATAATCTTCTTCAAAAGTTCCGCTTGCAATAGATACATTAGCCCAAAGACTGTAGCATTCTATACTTAAATGCATT
Organism: Brachyspira pilosicoli P43/6/78; assembly: GCF_000325665.1. Taxonomy (NCBI): domain Bacteria; kingdom Pseudomonadati; phylum Spirochaetota; class Spirochaetia; order Brachyspirales; family Brachyspiraceae; genus Brachyspira; species Brachyspira pilosicoli. Next base: position 2,201,975 of record NC_019908.1, on the reverse strand, counting down.
TTCTCTTCTTCGCTTAAATTGCTGTTTTTAACTCTATTTAAAATATCCTTAGCTTCGCTCGTTCTTACAAGTCTTGAGCCTGAATGGTATTCATTATTTTTATTATCTATTTCTTTTAATATAGCATTAGCCTCGCTTGAAATCTCTCCGTATAATCCGCATAAAAAGAAAACGTTAATAAAAATCAAAACAATCACTCTAAGCATTTTAATATCCTTATTATAGCAATTACAATTTTTTATTTTAATATTTGCAGGGCTTTGCCCCGCACCCCAGTTCTTTTATTGGTATAAAAGAACCAAAAGAACTGCATTTTATAAACTCAACTTTAGGTATAGCTAAAATATATATGTTATCTTATATTTTATATATATTCAAAACATATAAAGCTAAAAAACTTGCACTTTTTGGTTCTTTTTGCGGCGGGAAAAAGAACAACAAAAAAATTGATAAACTTAAAAATTTTTAGTATATTTAATCATATCTTAATTAAACATTCCTTTTCCTTTAGCGTTCATATCAACAACATTCTTTATAAAAGCTCCTTCTGGAAATATATCTTTTGCCATCTTCATATATTTCTCATAATTAGCTTTATCATTATTCTTAAAATAAGCCTGAGAAGTCCATAAATAAACTATATGCTTTTCCCATTTCTCTTTAGCATTGCTTTCAGCTTTTTTAAATATTGGAAGCGATTTATCTATTCCTCCCCCTACAAACTCTGGGCTGTATGCTGTGAGTATTGCTTTACCTAATAGAGAAGGAAAATGATTAGCATTAATTTTTAAAGCATTATCATATATCTCCCCAGCCTTTCCAGAAAGTTTTACAACCTCATTAAATGAAGAATAATTAATAGCACTGCTCATCACATCAGCAACAGAAGCCATATAATCAGCATCTTTTTCTGTTAATAATGGAGTATTCTTTTTTATATTATCATTCAATAATTTGTAAGATTCCCTTTTACTTCTAGGATTCATATATATATCCATAAGCAAAATAAGATTCTCATAGGTTTGCTTTTCTGTCTTTCCATAATTTCCGTTTTTTATTTTTTCTATAGCCTTATATAAATCACCAGCTTTATTGGTATTAGCCATATAATAAAGATTATAAAGTTCATTAAAATCTCTGCTGTACGAAAAAGCCGAAAAACTAAAAATCAAAGTTAAAAATAAAACTGTAAAAATCTTTCTCATTATAAACCCTCCTTAAAATACTATAGTGCTGATTATCAAATTCATAACCAAACTATTATTATTATCAACACCGAAAGTCAATTGTAAAGGTGTTGAGCCGTAGAGATTGTAGCCTATTCCGCCTCCTACAACATATAATAAATTGCCTTTATCAATACTACTTTCAAAATATTTTCCATACCCTACATTTCCAAAAGCAACTAAGTATATATCATTAAAACCAGAAGGAAGAAATCTCATAAAAAACTTATATTCAAGATGTACAAATGTAAGAAAGTCCATGTTTTTAAGATGTGCTTCCAAATTACTTAAAGGCATCATCATAAGAGAGTATAAATACTTAAACCCTATAGAATATTTTTTCTCGCTTTTATCAAAATAAGCACTGTATCCTATATAAGGCATAATTCCAAGCTCGCCCCAATAATGAAAAAACGAATAAGGCATACTAGCTGAAACATTATAAGAATACTGCTTTTCATTAGGTATAATGCTCGCACCCACTCCAGCATTAAACTTTAATTTATTAACTCCGTCATCTACAAATGTAGAACTTAAACCAATATTTTGATTAATCTTAAATATAGAACTTAATCTATAAACCTCTCTTTCAGAAGTTAATATTTTGCCTATATTCATTCCATAATAAATACTTACATTATCAAAAGAATAGCCTAATTTGAGTTGGCCGTAATATTCTAAATCTTTATAATTAAACGTAGCAAATGGAGGAGTTATTCCTTGTTTGTAATTTAAATCTATAAAAAATCTTCTGTATCTGTATTCCATTCCAAGATTGGCAAATATTCCAAATGATGATTCTGCACCATAGTCAAAACTTATTCCTACACGCGGAACATATACAAAATGTGAATTCTTTTTATACGCATATCCTAAATCAACAGAAAATGGAAATCCAAAATAATTATAACTATAATGAAAACCTGAGTTTACAAAATCATTCTGAGCAAAAAGGAAACTTGACAATATAAAAAATATTAATAGTAATTTCTTCATAAAACGCAACTCACATATATTCAACTATATTAATATTATAACAAAAGTATTATGTCTGTCAATATACTTTGTATAAAATATCAATATTTTTTATTTCTTATATTCAAATATACTGCTTCTAAATAAATAATAATCTGCAATTATAGAAATAGTCCAATTTAATATACCAACAAAAGGCCACATAAACCACAAATAATTATTATATTTATATGTGATGACATTTACAATAATCATTATCACAGAATAAATTACAACAGCAATAATAGAGTTTTTTAAATTAATTTTATATATATCATAACTATACTTTCTTATTTTAGGTTTTATATTATCAGAGAAATTCCAAAAAGAATAAATAACTATATAAATAAATAATACCAAATAAAAATAAGGCATAGTAAGTTTATAACCTATTTTAGTAGTTTCATTAAAAAAAGTTAAACTATCTATAATCACACCAAAAGTAAAAGCTAAAATAGCTGTAGAAAAAGATGATATTAAAACTGTTAATATTTTTATATATAAATTATGTACAATTTTTGCATCTTTGCTTATATCTTCAAAAACTTCATCAATATTGCCAAGCTCATCTATAGATTTACTGCAAGCTTCTTCATATTTCATTCCATTTTTTACATAATGCTGAACTTTAGAATTAAGCATATCTTTTATTTCATCTAATTGCTCAAGGACTTCTTTAGTATTAGGGTATTTCTTTTTAATATTTTTATAAAACTCATTAATATTCATCATTATTTCCTGTTAATATTTTTATCAGAATTTTTAAAAAATCTATAAAAGAAAAATACAGTCAAAGGCCAAGATAAAAAGTATATAATAACAAATACAAACCAAATATGATGCGGAGTAAAAAACATATTAAATATAAATACTGCTATAGATATAATTAAAAAACCTATTATAGAATATTTTAAATTTATTTTATAATCATTATAAGTATATTCAAAAGTTTCGTATATATTACGCATATTAATAAACTGTATAACTGTAGTTAAAAAAATAACAACAATTCCAGAAACAATAAAAAATATACTTGGAATTAATGAATTATTTATATAAGAGAAAAATGATATATTATTGTTTTTTAAAGATATAAAGCATAATAATAAACTTAAAAAAGCCACAATAAAAATATCAATAATTCCAGCAAATAAATATAATTTAGATTTATTAATAATTTTTGCATCCTTTGATAATTCTTCAAGAAGTGAGTCCACATCGCCAAAAGATTTAAGTGCCTTTTTAAAAGCCTCATCTTCGCTTTCATCTATATATTCTTCACTTTTCATGTATAAATAATTTCTAAGCTCTTCAATTTGGTCTCTAATTTTTTGAGTATTAGGATATTTATTTTTTAATTCATTACAAAAATCATCTATCATAATATTTTATCTCTATATAAAAACATTTATTCAATATCAAGAAGTTTATCTATTATCTTTTTAGTAAACAGCCATATTTCTCTCTCTTCATCTAAAAACTTTCTGCCTTCTTCAGTAATTTTATAATATTTTCTTCTTCCTCCCTGACTTTCATCTCCCCAATAACTTTCTATTAACTTTTTGCCTTCAAGTCTTCTTATAGCACTGTATAAAGTCTGGCCATTAATCTCATATTCTCCATTAGTTTTATCAGTAATTAATTTAGAAAGCTCATAACCATATGAATCATTATCTTTCAAAAAATGCAAAACAACAGCATCTATATGACCTCGTATGATATCACTTTCTATATACATTAATTTTTATTCCTAAACTAATTATAATTTATTTTTTAAAGTAAGATAAATATAGAATTTTGTCAACAACTAAAAAATAATTTATACTTGTTTCAAAACATTAGCTGATAAAATTCTATATAAAATTATTATAATTTTTTTATTATAAATATAATATATTGCATATACTGAAATTTTTAAGTTTGTCAACTAATGCACTTTATATAAATGTTATCAACTTTTTTGCCGCACAAAAAAGTTGCAAAAAACGCAAATATTACAACCTTATATTATTAGAATATGTATTAAATATATGATAACACCTAAAATTGAGGTTAAAAATCCAGTCTTTTGCCGTAGGCACGAAGCCCAAAATATCAAAACAAAAATATAAATTTATTTTTGACAAAATATATTTATTTAGGTATAAAAATAACCCTATTATTATTTATCAACATATCTGAAAGTATTAACTGCAAGAATTAAAGCAATTATTAAACAAGATAAAAGCACTGCTAAACCAATAAAATATGACTGAAAATCAAAATAATAGGCTCCCCTAACAGCATTCAAAAAATACTGAAAAATATTTAATTTGCTTAAAAACTTCACTACACTTGGAGCATTATACAAAGAATAATAACCGTCACTCAAAAACATAGAACCCATTAAAATAATATTATATAGTATGCTAGCAGTTTCATTATTTTTTACCAAACTAGAAACAAAGAAGCTTATAAATATATAAACTAAAGATGCCGCTATAATGATAGGCAAAAATAAAAGTATAGAAACAAAAGAAAACTCTAATTTAAAAAATAAAGCACAAGAAATAAATACAAACAAAGAGCTTATAATAGATATCATCACCCAAGCACAAGAAGAGCTTATAATATATTTGTATAAAGGAAGAGGAGTTACTTTAAGCAAATTATAAACGCCCCTTCTTCTTTGACTTAATACATTAAAACTAGTAGTCATAAAAGAATAAGCAAGCACGCTCACACAAGTCATAGCAGTAAGTATATGAATAGTATAGCTTTCGGTATTAAATAATATACCCAATGCTATTATTGTAACTATTGGGAAGAATATAGACCAAAATATAAGGAAAGGGTCTCTTATAGCTTTTTTTATAGTGAGTTTAAATATCGTTTTCATAATAATTTTTTAATATATATTTATAATTTTTTGTTATTCTTTTTCTCGCCTTACACACCTAAAGGTACTCCCTTCGGTCGCCCTGAAGGACTTCTTTCAGTCGCGGTGCGTACTTCATCAAAGAAGCATACGAAGTACGCCTACGGCAAAAGTGCAAATATATAATTAATACTAAAATTAATAATTAGTAATATGCAAATAAACTTTCTCCAAACTGTCAAAATTATACTTCTTTAAAAGTTCTTCTTTACTGCCCTTTTCTAATATCTCTCCTTTATATAAAAATACTATTTTACTAGCTATATCTTCTACCTCCTCCAAATCATGAGAAGTAAAAAGTATAGTCTTATTATTTTTAGCAAGCTCTAATATCATGTTTTTTATATTATATCTTTCCCTAGGGTCTAAACTTGCTGTAGGCTCATCAAATATAAGTAAATCAGGGTTTTGCATAGTAGCTATCATTATAGCAAGTTTTTTCTGCTCTCCACCTGAAAGCTTTATAGCAGGTGTTTTGGGATTAAGATTATATTTATTAAGAATACTTTCTATTTTTTCATCGCTCATCTTAATGTCATAAAGAGCGGAAAACATTAATATATTATCTTTTACATTGTAGCCTTCAAAAAAAGGAGTAGATTGCAATTGAAGACCTATATGTTTTTTATAATTTTCTATATTAATTTTTAATTCACCCTTATCAGCTTTTAATATTCCTAATAATATATTAATTAATGTAGTTTTGCCGGAACCGTTTGGACCAACAAGTGCTATTACTTCGCCTTTATTTATATCTAAACTTACATCTTTTAGAATAATATTTTTATTAAACTTTTTTTCTATATTTTTAGCACTTATTAATACTTCTTGCATTAAGACCAACTCTATTTGATAAAAACTATAATTATTAAAACAACATATATTAAAAATGTCAATACATATAAGCCCGCTGCATCATAACAATGCAGCAGACATACAAATTTATTATAAAAAATTATAATAAATTAATTGTTAGTTGTAGTTGTTACATTAACACAACAAGAACAACAACAAGAACAGCAACATCCTCCAGGAGTCAATACCGCAGATTGGCTCTTTAAAGAACATGTTGTGCGTACTTTTGAAGAATATTTAATCATATAAATAACTCCTTTAGATGTATTATATTAAACTCTTTAATAGTTTTAATATCAAAGAGAGTAATACCAATTTTTATGAATATATTCCCATATTTTCAAACTGACCAAAATAGTATATTGTAAAAAAAACACTAGCAAATATTGGTGCAATTAAACTATTAGTATATTCAAAAGAAATAGCATTAATAGCTGTAATAATAAAACAAGAAACTATAAAAATTAAAGCCTCTTTGAAATTATTAAGCCTAAGCATCTCTTCAAAAGAAAATAATAAAGCAACTACAAGAATTATAAAAAATAAATTAAACTCCTGAAATTGATTTTTAATAGATAAATATATTATTCCATTAAAAAATAAACATTTAATTACACTTGCTAATAATATTAAAGTCCACTTCTTATTATTTCTTGAAGAATACAATAAACTAATAGGAGCAGACGATAATATATTATTAAATATAACATTTGTTTTTATATTTTTATTAAATAAACTTATAATTGCTAATATTATTTCAAAAGCAGAAATAAGAGCAAAAATATTAATAAAAATATAAATAATATATTTTCTTTCTACAAATAAATATAACAAAATATTTTGTTTTTGCAAAAAACTAATAATAATTGCAAATATAATTATAAAAAACCAATATATATAGGTGCTTATATAAATATAAATATCATCATAATCCTTTTTAGAATAATTCATAATATTAAAACATAGATTATTTATGATATTTTTATAATTTAAGAATTTTATTATACTTCCTAATATAAAGCATATTATAATATAAGGTATAAGTTTTAAAAATATCAATTTATATCCTCTCTTTTTTTGCTTAATATATATAAAATCATATTTTGACAAAAATGAGTAATAGCTGGTATTATCACGCTAAAAGAAGAATATACAAACAACAAAGAATATATTATACCCACTATAAACTTTTGAAATACGGCATTAGCACCAAAATATATATGATTAATAGAATATATAAAAGCTGATATTATAATAACAATAAAAATATTTAATTCTAATATGTTATATAAAATATTAAAAAATACCTGCCTAAAAATAATCTCCTCGCAAAGAGCACCTATCAATATAATTATAATATCAAAAAAACATTATTTTTATTTATAATTTCATGAACTGATATTTTTTTAATCCAGAACTTATATTTAATAAAATGAACAGCATAAGCTTCAATTATCTCTACAGCAATGCATACAAAAGACATAATAAAAGCTAACACAACAAAATAAATATTAACATTATAATTAATACTTCCAACATACCCTGTAAAAAATGCCATTATTACAAATAAAAAATAACTTAAAGCATTAGGCAAAATAGTGCTTATTCTTCCAAGATTTAATTTTAAAAATATACCAATCAAAGAAGTAGGAAAAGAAACAGCAATTAGTACAACAATAGCACTAAGGTAATGGGTGTGGAAATTCATTATTTGAAATTCCTCCATTTTTAATTATTCTAGGGTGCTTACTATATGGGAAAGCAGGCATAGACATTTGCACAAGCTCTGGAACATATACACGCATTACATGCAAATCTTTATCCACTATTTCTGTAGGCGTAATATCCAAATAAACTGCATATTTTGAAATATTATAAAGCCCATTAAATAAATACTCCAAATCAGTATTTTCTTCAAGGTTTTTATATTTTTTTAATTCAATTTTTTCTGTAACTTTGCTGTTAATAAATTTAAGTTTTTTATCTTTATCATCTAAAGAAGCCCAATAATTAACATTGCTGTCAAGGTTAAGATAAGTTTTTTGATATTTAGTTTCCAAATAATCAGCCGGCATTGATAATGGTCCGTTAATATTTAATGTAAGTATAGCCAAAGCCTCCATAAAAGCCCTGTATATCACTTTTTTAGGATTAAGACCAGAAGAAGCACCTACCACAATATATGGACTTTTTTCGCTTTTGTTTATAAGCATCACAGTAAAAACATAGCCTAACTTTTTATCAACAGTATAATCAAACACTCTTATTTTATAATCAATATCTTTTAAAATTGTATTAATAGTTTCATTAAGAACATCATCATCAATAACAACTTCTTTAACTTTGCTGTCTGTATACCATTTTATCATACAAGCGTCGCATTCTATAATTTCAGTTATAGCAGATTTTAAAGCTAATTTAATATTTTTATGGCTAGCACTTCCTTTAGAAAATCCGCCTATAAACACTTTTTCATTTTTATCTTTTCTTATTATATGAGATAAAAAGAAATTCTGTGCTGGAATATAATACTCTTTTTCTTTATCAAACAAAGAAGGAAGAAGCACCCAAGATAATATATCATCTTCTGTAATATTTTCTAAAATTCCTATGCTGTTTAATTTATTGCAATCTTCATCGCTGTATATTTTAACATATTCAAAAGGTATTACATTATTAGGATACTTTTCTTTTAATTGATTATAGGAAGCATATTTTAATTTTTCTTCAAAATACAAATTTGCTGTAAATAATGCATATCTCTCAACACCTTCGCCTAATAATCTTATAATAGCTTCATCTCTATAAATGCCATAACCAGAAAGATGATAATTAACTTCAGCATTATCGCCTAATAATATTTTATGATAATCTGGAAGCATAGAAGTACAAGTATTAATATTTTGAGCAATAACAGAATTAGCCTGCATTACAATAATAGAATCCATAATACCAGTCTGATGTCCGCAAAGAGAATTGTATTTATTTAAAACATTTTTATGGCTTGGGTAATATTTAATCATATGTTTTCCATTTTTATATAATTTATAAAAAAATAAAATATTTTCAATTATTTAATTATTTTATTATTACTTTGCTTGAAAACTTCTCTATTATCTCCTTTGAAGAAGTATACATTTCATTATATTTAGCCTTGCTTATATGTCCGCATGCCGCACAGAAAGGTACTCTGAGTAAATCCTGAATTTGAATTTCTATAGAAGGTATATAAACATTAATTACGCGTCCTGAAAGTTTGCATTTTCCTATAGTGGCAAATAAAAAAGCTTCATATAATGCAATAGAAGTAAATGTTTGCAAAATAGGAGTTATATAAGTTTTTTTATTATTTGATTTTAAATTAATAGTTTGTTTAACGAATTTATTATAAACTGATAAACTTTCATTTCTTGCTATCACTCTATTTTCAAAACATTCATAACAAGCTGTTTCTTTTGCTTTTATAGTAGTTATATTTAAAAACGGTCCGTCTAATATTGATATAATCATAGGAATTGATTTTTCAAGTAAAAGCCTGTTAATATTTCTAAGTAAATTTAATCTAGGCTTCTCTATACTTACAACCACACAAGATATATCATCAAACAACTTTAATAATTCTTTTTGCTTTTCAATATTTTCAATAGCATCAGTTGTATCTGTGAGATTTGCTTTTTCTAGTTTTTTTATGTCATCAACATTCATCATAACAACATTCATATACAAATCTTCTGACATTAATTTAGCATATTCTTTTAGCCTTTCACTATCTGTTATAAACATTACTTTGTTTTTTTGAACCTTGCTTTCATCTGGTATATCATAAAAATATTCCCCTATAAGCTCATAAACACTATTAAGCATATTGTTCTCATCATACTCTAAAAATCTGTTGCCTATAAGAGAAGATATAATTTCATTCAAAAAATTACTGTCTTTTTCATCAAGAGAAAATTTCTTAACCACATTATCAAAAGAAATTAATTTATCATCAAAAAGTTCTTTAGCAATAAATATTAAAGCTTCCCTTACACCATCACTCAAATCATTAAGCTCTAAAGAAGCCTCTTCAAAGTTCCATATCCCTTTTCTAAATCTAATCTCATCATCAGAATTAAAAAACACACTCGCATTATCATAAAGTTTAATATTTTTCTTAGCCATTTTAACAAACCTACTATTTATTTTTTATAAAAATTATTTTGAAAGCAAAGTTAAATGCACAACATGATTAGTCTGTCCATCTAGATTTAATAACTCTTCAGATAAAGTTTTATTAAATCCTCCAATGTCGCATGCTAAAATACCGCTTGCAGCAGCAGTAAGCTGTATATTTTGTGCAATCTCTCCAGTCTCTATCAAAGCAAACTGCAAAGCCATATCTCCATATTTTCTAGTGTTTTCATATATACTATACACATAATAAACAGATAAAGCAGTTTTTCTTAAATCTATTCCCCCGCCAAAAACATTATTATTATAATAATTTTCTAAATCATCATTATTAAATAATTTTATTTTTTCAAGAGAATGAGTAAAAGGCATATATTTGTATATACCCTTTTCAAGATTATTTATATTAAGTGCCGCAACATACAAATAAATAGGATAAAGCCCTCCGCCTGAAGGAGCAGTACGAAGCTTAGACATGTATTTATCGCCAAAAGTTATAGTGCCGTATTCTTCTTTGTTTAAATTAAAATCAAAATCCCCAGAAATTCCATCTCCATAATAAAGCAAGGTGGACAAATCACTTAATGTTAATGGTTTACCTTTAAAATCTCTCCTGCTTCTTCTAGACCTTATAACCGAACCTATAGGAGCATTAATATTTTTATATGGTGGAAGTTTTATAGCATTTCCTTTTTTATGCACCTCTTCCTCAAGTAACACTCTATTACTTAAAGCAGCATCTATTGGAAATGATGAATAGCTTGTTACATTAAACATAGAAGATAAATCTATTGATGATTTTTTTGAGTTTAATAAATACTCTTCGCTTATATTTCTATTTACTTCAGAGTGCATTGCTCCTCTATAAGAAGATTCTGAAGTTTTTATTCCTATAGTGTCAGCATACATAGAAACAGGTATATTTGAAGAAAAATTTACAACGCTAAAAAGTAATGGTATCTCTCTAGCGTCTAACTCTTCTTTACTTATCTCTATTTTTTTTATATCTTTTTTCTTCTTTTTTATAATAGACACATAATATTCCTATTTTTATAAATTACATCTCATATATAATACTAAAAAATTTATTTTGTAAAATTAAAATATAAATAAAAAAGACCATAAAAAACATATTATTTTTTAATAAATAATATTCTCAACTTTAATTAATGATATATAGTAATTTATCATCTTAAAGGAGCTTCTGATATAAGAACTTTTATATTATCTAATTTATTTTTATCAGTATTTTTTTCATGTAAAATTTTTCTTATATATTCAGCAAGCGATTCATTATTTTCAACTTTAGAACCTATTATAATTTCTTTTATATAATTTGTGTTTTTATTAAAAAGTTTTAAATAATCTATATAAAGTTTATTATTAATTCTATCTGCTTGTATCTCTTTAGATTTATAATCAGAAGTTACAAGCATTCTTAATTCTTGTTCTTCAAAAAATGCTTCATGTTTTATTATGTATTTTATATTTTCAAATAAATAATTATATAGTTTAGGGTTAATATTTTTTTCTTTAATTTTTCTAGTATATTCAAATATCTTTGAAAATGCATATTTAATCTTATTTTCAATCGTGTCATCTTCTTTTAATTTTTCTTTATAATTATTTATACCGTTCAAATCAATAACATTGCTTGAATATTTTAAGTCTTCTTTATTGAAAACAAGTTTATTTGATTTTTCATCATAATAAAGTACCCAATATAAATTTCTTTTATTTTCTTCTTTTTTTATTTTTTCATTATCTTCATTATTTTTTACACTGTTTTTATTATTTTTATCTTCACTATTATATAGATTATCTACATTAACATCATAATAAGAAAAAGGTGAAGTATATGAATTGGTAAAATATTCACTATCTAAAACCAAACATATACCAGTAGCTTCTTTATTTTCTTTTTTACCATATAATCTAAACATAGTAAGAGAATCTCTGTTTCTCGAATATGATGTTTGCAATGTCACAGCTTTTTCATCACTTCCTATTTTTATATCTATATCATTTCTATTGAAAATACTTTCTAAAATATCTCCTTCTTTAGGGTCATTAGCAGTTGTTATATTATTTATTCTTATGTTTCCTGCTTCTTCTGATTTTTCATTCCCTAATAATATTAATAAAATATTCAATGATGTATAATGAGATATTTCTATATTTTTATCATTAGTATCGAAAGTTAATATTTTAAGTAAAAAATATTCATATAAAATTAAATATTTAATATTTTCAATAAGTTTATTGTCTAATTTTTCAGTCTCTTCAAAATGAAAAATTAAATTAGTAATGGGCTCATTCTTCCATAATTCTTTATTTTCATCTATCACTAATAGTTTAAAAAATTTATTAATATCATTATATTTATTAAATTCTTGAAGAATTTTTATAATAGTTATATCAAAGGCATCATTATTATTTTTAGCAAATATTTTAAAATCATTAACAGCTTGCTTATATTTTTTTAAATTTATTTTTAATATGGCTCTATTAAAATATGCATCTTCATCATTTGGATTTAATTTTATGGCTTTATTAAAATCTTCTATAGCTTCTTCATATTTTTTTAATTCATAATTAGAAATTCCTCTATTGAAATATAACTTTTCATCATTTGGATTTAATTTTATGGCTTTATTAAAATCTTTTATAGATTTTTTATATAGTCCTAATATTAATTTTAAAAAACCTTTATTAAAGTATGCATATTCATTATTTGGATTTAATTCTATAGCTTTATTAAAATCTGCTATAGCTTCTTCGTATCTTTCTAATTTCGCTTTTGAAACTCCTCTATTAAAATATGCTTCTTCATTATTATCTGGATTTAATTCTATGGCTTTATTAAAATCTTCTATAGCTTCTTCATATCTTTCCAATTTTACTTTTGAAACTCCTCTATTTAAATATGCTCTTTCATTATTTGGATTTAATTCTATAGCTTTATTAAAATCTGCTATAGATTCTTTATACTGTCCTAAATCTGCTTTGGCAAGTCCTCTAAAAAAATATGCTTCTTTATTATTTGGATTTAATTCTATAACTTTATTAAAATCTGCTATAGATTCTTCATATTTTTTTAATTCATAATTAGAAACACCTCTTGCAAAATATGATATTTCATTCTTTGGATTTAATTCTATAACTTTATTAAAATCCGCTATAGATTCCTCATACTTTTCTAATTTCGCTTTTGAAACTCCTCTATTAAAATATGCTTCTTCATTATTATCTGGATTTAATGCTATAGACTTATTAAAATCCACTATAGATTCTTCATACTTTTCTAATTTCGCTTTTGAAAGCCCTCTATAAAAATATACTTCTTCATTATTATCTGGATTTAATGCTATAGACTTATTAAAATCCGCTATAGATTCTTTATACTTTTTTAATTTTAGTTTTGAAAGCCCTCTATTAAAATATGCTCTTTTATTATTTGGATTTAATTCTATAACCTTATTAAAATCTTCTATAGCTTCTTCATGTTTTTCTAATTCTACTTTTGAAAGTCCTATACTAAAATATGTTCTTTCATTATTTGGATTTAATTCTATAGCTTTATTAAAATCTTCTATAGCTTCTTTATATTTTTCTAATTGTGCTTTTGAGAACCCTCTACTAAAATATGCTCTTTCATTATTTGGATTTAATTCTATAGCTTTATTAAAATCTTCAATAGCTTCTTTATATTGTCCTAAATCTGCTTTGGCAAGTCCTCTAAAAAAATATACTTCTTTATTTTTAGCTTTTAATTCTATAGATTTATTAAAATCTTCTATGCCTTCATTAGTTTTATTATTCATTGAATAAAGTACTCCTCTATTCAAATATAAATCTGAATCATTATTATCTTTTTCTATAGCTTCATCAATCAGTTTTATTGCTTCTTCTACTTTTTTTGAGGATACTAATTCTTTTATTTTATCTTTTAATTCTTCTGTCATGAAATAATCCAAATATTTTTTATATATTATAAACTGCAAACTTATTTTATAAAACAATATAAATATTACTTTTTAATTTTTTTAGTATTTGCTTATATTTGTACTTATTGCAAATAAAAAGACTAGACTTTAATTAAAAAGCCTAGCCTTGATAATCATATATTTAATTATTATTTTGCATTAATAGCATCTATTATCTCTACGCATTTCATATACATTCTAGGAATATGGAAAGGTCCTTTATACATGTTACCTTTTAAGTCTGTAGATATTCTTCCGTCTCTGTGAAGATAACCATACCATTCACCGTATTCTGTGTCAATGAATTTTTTAGTGTATTCTTTAACCATATCATGCTTTTCTAAATATTTATCATCTTTAGTAAAGTAATAACAATATAAAGCAGCAATAGCAGCTTCAGTCTGAGGCCACCAGAATTTCATATCATGATGATATTCACTTTTTGGCTTTCCAAGTACGTCCATATATTGAATAATTCCGCCGTACTCTTTGTCCCAGCCCCATTCCCACATCCAGTCAAATATTTTAAGTCCTAGGGCTTTTAATTTTTCATCATGTCCTCTCTCAATAGACTCTCTTAATATAAACCAAGATGATTCTATAGCATGTCCTGGGTTTAATAATCTACCTTCAAAATGGTCTTGCAAAGTGCCGTCAGGGTTACATTGTTCAAGTACTGCTTTTTTATCTTCATATAAGAATAACTGAATATTAGATAAAAGATTATCAATATATTTATTATAATAATCTTTATTTTCTGGGTCTGCTTTTCTTAATTCCTGAACAGTGGCAAGCATTATCATAGGAGGTCCGAAAGCTATAGTAGGTCTGTTGCCTGCATCAAATTTTGGAATTAAAAGACCTTCTTTTTGATAGCGGTCTATATTATCAAGTATCTCTCTTGCCTTTTTAGCATAACTTTTATCTCCGCTAGCTCTTGAATATGCCGCCATAGCAACTAAGCAGAATGTTTCAGAATAGTAATATCTTAATCTCTTTATAATAGGTTTACCATCTTCTGTAACTCTAAAATACATTCTTCCGTCACCTGATTTGTCAAAACAATATTTTTCTAAGAAGTCTATTCCAGATTTTGCAGCATCAAGGTATTCTTGTTTTTTTTCAAAGTCAGCATAAAGAGTTGATAATACCCAAGCAAATCTTCCTTGAAACCATACAGATTTATCAGTTTCTATAAGGCTTCCTTTTCTGTCTAATGCAGTGTAGTATCCACCATGTTTTTTATCAAGTCCGTTTTTAAGCCAAAATGGTATAATATTATCTTTTAGCATATGAAGATATTCATTCTTTACTTCATTTAAATTACTCATAAAAAATCCTTATATCTATTTTTTAATAAATTGATATATTAATATTAACCTATCAATTTTTTTAAATCAATAAAAAATTTTTCTTTTTATTTTAAAAATAGTATTATATATTTATTATAAAAAGTAATTATATTATTAAGGTAATTTTATTTATGAATGAAAATGATTATAAAGAAATACCAGATGAAGATATAGAAATATTAGGCAAAGATGGAATATACAGAAAATATTCAGAATATAAAGAAAAAACTGAAAAGAAAAAAATAGTATATTGGATTCCATTTATTTTAGCTTTAATATATGTATTATCACCTATTGATATAGTACCAGATAGAATACCGATAGGCAGATTAGATGATATATTTTTACTTTCTATTACGTTTTTTTATGGAATAAAAAAGTCTAGTTTTGTACAAAATCAATTTTTAAATATGATAATTAAGAATATAATATTATCAACAACTATCACACTATTTGTATTAATGATTATTATATATATAGTAGCTATTTTAATGTAAAAAACTTCGAGAGAATAACAAATATTCCCCCGAAGTAGAAAAGGTTTTATTATTTAATTATTTTTAGTTTCAATTAAAAATACCAAGTTATACCGGTAGATGCATTAAATACTATAGTAGTAGAGCTTGCAGTTGACAAATCTCCAGCAACTGTTGATCCTCCAGTTTGAAGTTCAGTATACCATTCTAAATTTTTAACAGGTCTTATATAAAGTTCAGCATAAACAACATATCCAAAAGCATAGAAAGGATTTGTTCTTCTATGCCTAGAAGCTACATCTTCCCAAGCATGTTGTCCAAATGTATATATTTCTTTAGCATTAACTATAGTTAAAGATAAAGCTGGCTCAAAGTAGAAAGATATATTTTCATCAGCAGAAGTAGCAGTAAAACCTACAGGTATAGCTAGTCCAAGTCTATAAGGTTCTTTAGCATAATAACCAGAAGGGATAGAAGCTATATATCCACCTTGCAATGTTCCAGAAGCATTAGCACCACCAGCTGCTATATTAGCACCAGTACCACCAGGATCATCAGGAATAAAACCTTTTGCACTTACTGCATAACTATCTAAAATACTGCCTCTATTAGCTTCATCTATATTTTTGTATGTAGTAGCCAAAGCAGCATCGAATCTTACTCTAAATATAGGTTCAATTTTTATATTTTCTGTCAATATTTTGAAATACATTCTAAACTCACCGCCTACAGACTGTTGAGTAAATGATGCATCTTTAAAATCTAATGCCTTTATTGTTGAATTACCATAATTAAAATAGAATCTTAAATGACTCAAAGCAGGTATATCTTCTGCAAAATAATATCTTCCTTCAATTGCTGTAGAAATAACCATAGTACCTTTTAAACTTTTATCATTGACATAAGACTTTTGACCAACACCTATAGAAATAGGAATATTTATTCTAAAACTGTCATTTAAAGCTGTCATATGAAGTATTGGAGTATGTACCATATATGTAGGGCTTTTCCAATTGAACTCATAACCAGCAGCTATACCAAATAAATCAGAATCATACCCAAAAGCAACCAATGCAGATGGTACAAATTTGTCTACACCTTTTTTATAATTATTTTCAGTATTTTCTTGTTGAGTATTAGGAGCACCTGTATTATGTAGAATTAAACCAGATGCAATATTAGCTCCTGTTAAACCAGCAACAAATCTCCAATTTCTAGGACCAGCAAGAACACCTAATCTATCAGTTCTAATTCTCATTTGATTAGAATGTACCAACATATCTATCATATTATCTGATTTATAGTAAGCAAATAATTGTATAGATAAAACTATCATTAACAATATCGACATTAATATTCTTTTCATAAAATTATTACCTTTTAGTTTATTTTTTAATAATGATTAAGTATGATTTTTTAATATAAAATCATACTTAATATATATCATATATTTTTTACCAAGTTTGTGTGTAAGTTTCACCATTAAATGCTTTTAAATTAAATCTTCTAAATACTATATCATAAGTACCACTACCACTAGCAGTATCTAGATTTTGTTCTTCAGCTAAAATACCTATAGTACCGTCACCTAAAACCATTATAGAAGAATAAGCAGCATTTTTTGTAGAAGAATCTTGAAGTTGTTTATTATTAGCCCAAGTTACACCTTCATCCTCACTCATAACTAATGATAAATTTTTTCTAGTGCTACTATTATTCAAATATACATGCAATATTCTATTTTTAGCATGACCATCTTTTTTAAGAGTATATCTCATACCTTCAGCATCTATAGTAGGATCAACAAAAGCACCTGCTGTAGCTTCGGTATATGTAGAAATAGATGATGCCTCTCCTTGATTTTCATCAAGTAAGAAAAATCTTCTTTTTTTAGCTGTTGATGGTCTAACAGATAATAACAATTTTCCAGTATGTGTACCTTCTGCTATTCTTGTTACTACTTTAGGCTCATCATTATCATTATCTTCTAATACACCTATTACTTTCCAAGTTGATCCATTATCTGTAGACTTTATTACAACTGTTCCTTTTTTACTATGACCAGTATTACCAACTAGAACAGCAGCATATAATGCCCCTGTATCTGGGTCAGTATATCCTCTTCCAGAAGCAGCAAATCCTTTAATGAAACCTTTTCCTTGAACTGTAGTATTATCATATATTACTTTTTGAATTTCAGTCCACTGACTCCAGCTTTGACCATCATCTGTACTTTTTGACATTTTTATTAAAGAATTACCATTATATTCTTGCTTCCATGCATTTCCTGCAGCACATAAAACAACTAATGTACCATCTTTACAAGAAAATATAAGTGGATCACCATGTGAGTCTTCTTTCTTTGTTGCTAAAGGAGGTATTGAAACTGCTTGTCCCCAAGTTTTACCTCCATCTGTACTCCTTTTTACAACCACATCAATATTTGCAGCTGCATTAAATCCAACATCTGATTCAGATGTTTTTCTGCTGTCTGATACAGCTACTAAAGTTCCCTTTGTTGTTTCAACTATACCAGCTATTCTATAAATATCGCCTTGTTTTGAATCAAAAACTATTACAGGATTAGGCTGATAAACTGATGATTGCTGAGCATCAGATAAATACCAAGAAGGTTTACCATCAGGGGTAGTACCTCCACCTCCATTACCACCTTCTGTAGTATCATTACCAGGATCATTTGGATTAGCGCATGATATCAGCAGTGAAGATGCTAATATCAAAAATAGTTTTAACTTGCTCATAATAAGCTCCTTATAAATATTTGTTGTATATAAAAAAAATTACTAATCATAACTTTATAATAATAAAAAACGAACTAAAGTAGGAAAAAGTACTCTATATTTCATATACAGTTTACAAGTATAGTAAAATAATTTCATATTGCAAGAATTTTCATATTATTTTTTGATATTTATTATCTTTTTTTGATTATTAATAGATACAATATACCCTTATTATGTGTTTTTACATATATTTATTTATATATTAATTTCAATAAAAATAACTTAATAAAATCAATACAATATCATTTATTAAAAAATATACTAGTAAACATTACATAAAAATTACTACTAAAAGAATTAATTTGTATAAAAATCACATTTTTTTTATTTTTATTTAAAAAATCATATTAAAAGATATTGATAAAATTAAACTTATTTATACAATATATAGATATAGCTATAACATAAATGATTAAAATAATTTTAAGGAGAAACAGCATGAATAAATGTGAAGGTATATTATCAGCTCTAATGACTCCATTCAACAAAAGTGGAAAATTAGATGAAAAAGTATTGAGAAAGTATGTAAGACATAATATTGACCGTATGAAAGTTAATGGTTTATATGTTGGCGGTTCTACTGGAGAAGGACTATTAATGTCTAAAGAGGAAAGAATAGCTGTATTTGAAATTACTAAAGAAGAAGTTAATGGAAAAATACCTCTAATAGCACATGTGGGTACATTGAATCTTAATGAAGCTTGTGAAATGGCACAAAAAGCAGAAGAATTAGGATATGATTTAATATCAGCTGTTACTCCATATTATTATCCATTCTCATTTAATGACATTAGCAAATATTATAATACTATTTTAAAGGCAACAAATAAAATTCCTTTGGTAATATATTTCTTGCCTAGCTTATCAAACAACAGCATATCATTAAATGATTTCGGAAAACTTTTTGAAGATAAAAGAGTGATGGGAATAAAATACACTTCATCAGATTTATTCTTATTAGAAAGATTAATACAAAAATTCCCAGACAAAATGATGTGGGCTGGTTTTGATGAATTATTAATAGCATATGCTTCTTATGGTTTAAGGTCAGGAATTGGTTCTACATACAACATACAAGCTCCTTTAGCAAGAAAAGTAATAGATGCTGTTGAGGCTAAAGATTTATCTAAAGCTTTGAAAATACAGCATGACATGAATGATATAATTAAAACTTTATTAAGCGTAGGAATATATCCAGCACTTAAAGAATGTATTACTTTCTATGATTCTTCAGCTGTTTCTTATTGCAGAGCACCTATGGGTTCAAAACCTCTTGGTAAATCAGAGAAAAAAATATTAAAAGATATGTTTGATAAATATTTGTCTAAACTATAATATATTTTAGGGTGCTGCCTTTTTATTGCGGCACTCTTATTTTTAATTAATTTTTATAAAAGGAAGTTGTTTTATGATATTAAAGCCAATAAAAAGTGAGTTCAATCAAAATTTTCACGATACTATATGGAAAGCTAAAAATTATATTAGAGAGCATTACGAAGAATTAAAAAAATTACCTAATGGAAAACACTTACTTGATAAAGAGATATGCGAAGGTGCTTTTATAAATGTTACAGAATATGATAATAAAGATAATCCGCCTTGGGAATCACATTTAAAATATGTAGATGTTCAAATAATTTTTGAAGGCTCTGAAGATTTTATTATAGCAAACACATCAACATTAAAACCAAAAACTTATGATGAAGCTTCAGATTATCATGATTGGGAAGGCGAAGGAACTCTACGTTTAACTTTATCTCAAGGAGAAATGCTTATACTTCTTCCTTACGACGCTCATAGAGTAGGACTTCCTCCAAAAAGCGGTAAAAATCACGTTAAAAAAGCTATAGTAAAAGTTCCATACAAAGATTAACAAACTATACTTTCTTAAAAACAAATAACATTTTTTATAAATAATATTTTAATAATAGGAGAAAATTATATGGCTTGGCATTGGTTTGACTGGATAGTCATAGGACTATACTTTGTCGTAATGTTTTTTATTGGTATGTTCTTTGCTAAAAGAACAAAATCTACAGATGATTATTTTAAAGCTGGAGGAAGGGTTCCTGCTTTAGTAACTGCAATGAGTATTTATGCTACTGCTTTATCATCTATTTCGTTTATTGCTATACCTGCTTCTGTTTATAACAATAGCTGGTTGCTTGGTATGGCACCATTGGGAATTATCTTAATGGTATTATGGGCAGCATACACTTTTGTACCTTTCTTTAGAAGAGTTAATGTTACTACTGCTTATGAATATTTAGGAAGAAGATTTGATAATTCTTTCAGACTTGTTGGTAGTTTAACATTTATACTTTTCCACGTTGTAAGAATGGCAATAGTAATTTACCTTCCTACTTTAGCTATACAACAAGTTGTGCCAACATTAAACCCAGTACTAATCACTATTGTAGTGTCAATATTCTGTGTTGCTTATACATCTATGGGAGGTATTGAGGCTGTATTATGGTCTGATGCTATACAAACTGTTGTACTTCTTTTGGGTGCTTTCTTAGTAATTATAGTAGGTTTCTCTTCTGCTCCTGAAGGTGTAGGACAAGGTTTCAAGCTTTTAGCTGATGATGGTAAAATTATAAGCCCTGATTTCTTCTCTTTAGATTTAGCTAAATCTAGTATTTGGGTTATGATAGTTGGAGGATTTGTAAACTCTATTTATTCTTATGTAGGTAGCCAAGACATAGTTCAAAGATATGCTACAAACAAAGATGAACATGAAGCTAAAAAAAGTTTATTTATGAATGTTCCTTTGCTTTGTACTAGTATTGTAATATTTATAGGTATGGGTTCTGCTTTATATATTTATTTCCACTTTAAAGCTACTTTACCAGAAAACATTAATGGTAATGCTATACTTCCATACTTTATAGTAAATGCTTTACCTGTTGGTATATCTGGTCTTGTAATAGCTGCTATATTTGCTGCTGCTCAATCTACAGTATCTTCAAGTTTAAACTCTGTTTCTACTTGTATGACTGCTGATATTTTAGAATATTTCAAATCTGGAATGGAAGACAAAAGCAAACTTAAATTTGCAAGAGTTTCAAGCTGGATAGTTGGTATATTTAGTACATTGCTTGCTATTTACTTTATATATAATGGTCAAGGAGATATGTTCTTGTACTTCCAAGCTATTACTGGTCTTTTAGGCGGTCCTATAGCCGGAGTATTCTTAATTGGTATATTCTTTGATAAAGTAGAATCTAAAGCTGTATGGATTGGTTTTATAGTTTCTGTAATAATTGCATTCTATGTAAGCGACCCTGCTGGTATGCTTACTAAGTTTATACCTGGTTATGTTAAACCTAAAATATTTGAGTTTATGTTATCATTTATAATTATAGGCTCTAGTGTAATAGTATCTTTTATAGCTTCTTTCTTCTTTGGAAGACCAAGCGAAGAAAAAATAAAAGGTTTAACTTATTCTACTACTATTAAAAATCAAAAATAATAGTGGAATTATTTTGGTTTTATTATAAGGAAATAACAATGAAAAAATTATGTTTAATATTATCTATTATATTTGCTGTTAGCTGTTCAAGCAATACTACTTCTTCTAGCAGCAATGTAAACGTATTAGATTCTAAAACTGACAAAAAAATAGTTTGGGAGATGGGAGGACGTTTACCTGCTCAAACTGGAATGGATAAAAATATTGGTACTGCTGGTTTATTGTATGGTTCTTTAGAAAACAAATATATTGTTGTTGGAGGAGGAGCTAACTTCCCTGAAGAATCTGTACTTAACGGCGGAGCTAAAAAAACTTATTCTGACATTTATATGCTTGAAGATAATAACGGCGTATTAGAAGTTGTTGAGCATATTAACTGGGAAAACGAATTAGGATATGGTGCTTCTATTACTACTACAAACGGTATATATTATATAGGCGGCTCTTCAAATCCTGAGGCTGATGATGATATATTATTTATCACATTAAAAAATAATAAATTAAATGTTGAAAAAATAGGCGATTTACCTTTTACATTACAAAATGGTGTTGCTGTTTATAAAGACAATAAATTATATATTATCACTGGTAAACAATCAGGCAAAGGAAGCGACAAAGTTTATGAATATGATTTAGCTACAAAAGAGACTAAAGAATTAGCTCCTGTACCTAATCAAGCTAGCAGAACTCAAGCTGTTGCACAATTACTAAACGGCAATATATATGTATTTAGCGGAGGAGATGCTACTGCTTATACTGATGGTTATAAATATGATTTTGCCAACAACACTTGGGATCAAGTTTCTGATGTTGCTCTTAACAATGAAGGAATATCTTTACTTGGTGCTGTATCAGTTAAGCTTAATGAACAAGAAATGCTTGTTATAGGCGGTTTTAATAAAGCTGTTTATGATGATGCTGTTTATAACTTGGGCAATCTTCAAGAAGAAGCATTAGCTGATTTTAGAGCTGGTTATTTTGGTGCTGACCCTTATGAGTTTGATTGGAACAGCAAAATATTAATTTATAACTGTGAATCTAATACTTGGAAAACAATAGGAGATGTTCCTTTTGATGCTCCTTGCGGAGAGGGTTTAATATTAATAGGAAACAAAATATATTCTATTAATGGTGAAATTAAGCCTGGTGTTAGAACTGACAAAATGTATGTTGGCACTATAATGGCTAAATAAAAATTATTAGTTTAAGAAAAAGAAAAGGGTTTTATCTATAAAAAGATAGAGCCCTTTTTTATTGCATTAAAAACTTATTTAAAACACAATGTAGCCCAGAAGGTAGGTACATTATATTCATGAAGCACTCCCTCTCCGTTAGTGTCTTCATAAATATCAATTAGCTTAAAACCACATTTTAATTGGCCTCTTATCTGCTCCTCAATAGTGTGAGAAAATTGAATGCCGTCATTTTTATTTAATAATTCATCTAATAATTTTTTATCTTTTAATGGATTAAATGGAAGTTTGTATTTAATCTCTTTACTATTTTCATCAAATAAAAAAGTTAATTCCATTATCAAGCCCAGACATAAGCCTGCCACCTTTTTTTAATACTCTATAGCATTCACTCCATATATGAGAAACATTCTCTACATAACAATTAGAAACAGGATGAAAAATCAAATCAAAGCTTTCATCTTCAAAAGGAAACTTTTTTGTCATATCATATTTTATGGCGTTTATATTATAATTTTCTCTTTTTGACACAAATATATCATTATCTATCTGTTTTTGAGAATAATCTATTAATGTGCATTTAGCTCCCAAAGCTGCAAATATTGGCATCTGCTGACCGCCTCCAGAAGCAAGCCCCAATACATTTTTAGTTTCCAAATTTCCAAACCATTCTTTAGGAACATTTTTAGTTGGTGTTAAAAGCATATCCCACTTTCCAGTTTTAGCTTCTAGAAACTTCTTATGGGTAATAGGCACACCCCATACCCAACCATCTTCAACCCATTTATCTATAGTTAAAGAATTAATTTTTGTATAATCCATATAAGACCTTATTATTAGATTATTACTATATTATAAAATTTATTGCTTTGTGAAAACTCCGCTTTTTCCGTCTGCTTGAACATTTGCTGTAGTATCACTTGTAAATACAAGATCAACTGTAAAAGTTTTACCAGCAACTGTTGTACTTGCTGAATAATGACTATCGCTATGTTTTGTTATTAAAGCTGCTGGAATAGTAATATTATCATATTTTAATGAACCATCAGAATTAATTGTAACAGTTTTCCCTAGAATATCGCCTTCGGTACAAACCCAAGTGCCTTCATAATTTTTACTTAAACCTAATATATTATCAGTTTTACAACCTATTATAACAATACTTAAAATACTTAAATATAATAAAACTAATTTTTTCATTTTTTACAAACTCTCCTTAATTGTTATATACTAATACAATAATATATTTATAGCAATTATTTAAATAGATTTTTTTTATTTTTTAATATATAATATTTTCACACAATATAAGGAGTTAAGAATTATTATAAATTCTTTTTTAATTTTATTATGATAAACAAAATAAACAAAATGCCTACAGCACTTACAGGTTTAGCACTTGGCGTAGGCGGTATATTCAACGCTTGGACTATATTTACAGGAAAAAAATATTTTGCATACATTGGAGCTTTAATATCATCTGTATTAATACTTACAATAATAACAAAAATATTTTCATCATTCAAAGCATTTATTAAAGATTTAGAGCACCCAGTAGCAGGAAGTACAATACCTACTTTAGATATGGCTATTATGGTAATATCAAGCTCTGTAGTACAATTTATAAGGCCGCTTGGTATTGCTATGTGGCTTACAGCTATAGTAATACATACAATATTTGCAATCACTTTTATAGCTCATAGAATAAACTTAAAAGACAGACATAATATGGTGCCTAGCTGGTTTGTTCCGCCTATTGGTATAGTTGTAGCTTCTGTTAGCGGAAGTGCTATGGGTTTTCCTACTTTATCACAGTATATAGTTTATATAGGAATGGTTATATATATAATAATGTTTCCTTTTATTTTCTATAGAATCATTTTCCATGAACCTTTAGCTGAAGATAAGTTTCCTGCTTTCGCTGTAATGGGAGCACCTGCTAATTTATGTTTATGCGGATATTTAACTGCATTTCAAACATACAACACTGCTATACTTAATTTATTTTTAGCATTAGGATTAATCACAACATTTAAAGTTTATTTATCTTTAATAAAAGCTTTTAGAATAAAGTTTATACCATTATTTGCAGCATACACTTTCCCTCTTGCAATAGGTGCACAGGCTCTTTTGAAATTTGCTAACTATTCAAAATCTATGGGCGGAGAATATTATTATATATGGAGATATGTTGCTATAATAGAGCTTATAATTGCTAGTTTGATGATATTATATGTATTTTTAAATATGATGTCTTTCATACATTTCAATGTTATAAAAGATAAGGAATAAAATATAATTGATTGTGTTTTGTTATAATATTTAGTTTTTATAATTTTTTATTTTATTCAATTTTTTATTGTTCTTTTTCCCGCGTACGAGCTGTACCACCTTGCCGCACGGTAATGCTATGCTTTTAATTATAATTTCTTAGTCGTGCGGAGGAGTGCATTTTAATGCACAATTAAATTATAAAATTTATAATAAAAATGCAGTTCTTCGCGAAGCGTATCCGAAGGATATAAGGTTCTTTTATACCAATACCGAAAGGTACCTTGCCGCAGGCACGCAGAGCGTCGGTAAAAGAACTGGGGTGCTACCCTACGGGCACGCTTCGCAGAGGGCAAAGCCCTGCAAATAATTAAAATAAAAGAGTCAAAAATTTTTACTATTATATTAAACTATTATTTTTTATAATTTTTTGTTGTTCTTTTTCCCGCGTACGAGCTGTACCACCTTGCCGCACGGTAATGCTATGCTTTTAATTATAATTTCTTAGTCGTGCGGAGGAGTGCATTTTAATGCACAATTAAATTATAAAATTTATAATAAAAATGCAGTTCTTCGCGAAGCGTATCCGAAGGATATAAGGTTCTTTTATACCAATACCGAAAGGTACCTTGCCGCAGGCACGCAGAGCGTCGGTAAAAGAACTGGGGTGCTACCCTACGGGCACGCTTCGCAGGGGGCAAAGCCCTGCAAATAATTAAAATAAAATAGTCAAAAATTTTTACTATATATTAAACTATTATTTTTTATAATTTTTTGTTGTTCTTTTTCCCGACTTACGCGGTGCGGACTTCTTCAAAGAACCAAAAAGTGCAAATATTTTGGCTTTATATATTTTGAATATGAATAAAATATAAAATAATACTTGTATTTTTTACTAACTTAAAAATTTTTAGTATATCAATAATTATCTTTTAAATAATTAATAAATCTCTCTGGTAAATACACATTACTATATTCTAATGCCTTTCTAAATAAAGGAGCTATTTCTGATACTTTAAATCCCGCTATGCCGCAGCCTATCTCTGTAACAAAAAATTTTTTATCTTTGTTTTTTATAGTAAAATCTAAAAACTCATCGACATATTTTTTTATTTCATCAATGCTCATCTTCCCACTTCTCGTATAATCAACAGTAGGAATAGCAAAAGTTTTACCCTGAAGACCAAAAGCCTTGCCATATACAGCTCCCCAATTCATAGCCATTCTTGCAGCTCCTCCTGCATGCATACCTTCTGTGTTGCTTCCAAATACAAAAACTTCATCGTCTTCTAATTTATCAATATGTTTTGCTGATACTCTCATAAATATAAACCTAATAGTGATTGGTTAATTGATTATAGCTTCATTAAATCTAAAATCTATTCTATAAGTTAAAGTAGCCTGATCATGCACAGTTTTTAATATAGCAGCAAGATCAACAAATTTATTAGCAGTAACATACTTGTCTAATATCACCTGAACCTGATAGCCCCTTGGATAAAGTATTAAATCCTTTCCAAAAGCATTTATCTCTGAAATAAGATTATATATATCATAATTGTTAGTTTTTAATTCATATAAAACGCTTCTTAAATATTTTGTATAATCATTTTCTATTTTTTCATTTGTTGAAGTGATAGTTAAACCTGTAATATAAGGTACATCATAATTATAAATAGATGAATTTCTTATAATATATCCGTCATCGGTAATTTCATATATACCATTTTGGGACTCTGCTAAAAATAAAGTCTCTCTCTCTTTTATATTCACGATAAGTAAATCTGGAAAAGATATTTTTATGCTTTCTACTTGAAGCCTGATATTTTTTTCTATTCTTTGTTTTATTTCTTTTTTCGGTATCAAAAATAAACTTTTATTATTATAATCACTCAAATTAGCTTCTTCTATTATAGTAATCGGCGCTATTAATTTAAGCCCTCTTATCTCAACTCTCAAAACTTTTGCTTTATTAAAAACAAAAATAATGCCAACGATAAATATTATTAACAAAAAATATAATACTATTTTCTTTATTAATTTTTTTTGTTTTTGATTTAATTTATTTTTTTGAAGCTTTTTTCTTAATTTGCTTTCATTAAAAGTTTTATTTTTCATTTTTTATATTTATTTTTTAATTTACTTCGCATCCAGATTTAAAACCTTTCTCAGTTACCATAAGAGAAAGAGTCTCTCCATTATCTGCCAAAAGAAGCATACCATGTGAATTAACGCCTCTAAACTTTTTAGGTTTTAAATTAGCAAGATAAAGCACAGTCTTTCCAACCATATCCTCTGGTTTATAATACTCAGCTATAGATGATACAACAACTCTCTGCTCGCCTCCGCCTATATCAACTACAAACTTTAAAAGCTTATCAGCATTTTCTACCTTCTCAGCAACAACTATTGTAGCAGTCAATAATTCTAACTTCTCAAAATCTTCTTTTTCTATGTATGGTTTATGTTTATCTTCTTTAGGAGGATTAACTTCTTTTTTGTTTTCCTCTGAAGAAGCACCTATCTCTTTTTCTATATCATATCTATTAAACAAAGGCTCTCCTTTCTCTATCTTTATGCCAGCCTTTAAAGAACCCCATTTCTTAGCATCTTCCAAAGGTACACTGTCGCCAAGTCCAAGTCTATTAAATACCTTTTTAGGAGTCTCTACAAAAAATATCTGTAAATAAGCAGTTACTATATAATATGCCTGAAAAGATATATACATTACATTAGCTAAATGGTCTCTTTTACTTTCATCTTTAGCAAGATTCCAAGGAGCACTCTCTTCAACATATTTGTTCACCATTCTTATCACTTCCCAAATATTAAATAAAGCCTCTTGAAACTTAAAACTGTCTAGTGCAGATTCTACATTAGCATCTAAAGTAAGCACTGCCTTTTTTAATTCTCTCTCTCTATCAGAATAAACACTCTCAACCTCTTCTGGAAGAATACCGTCAAAATATTTGCCAAGCATTGTAGTAATTCTATGCCACAAATTACCATAATCATTAGCCAAATCGCTGTTAATTCTCTTTAAGAAAATCTCTTGTGAATAAAATCCATCAACACCAAAATTAATCTCTCTCATAAGAAAATATCTTAAAGCATCAACACCGTATTTATCTATTAAAGCATTAGGATCAACAACATTTCCCCTACTCTTACTCATCTTCTTACCATCATCAAAAAGTACCCAGCCATGACCAAATACTTTTTTAGGAAGCGGTATATCAAGCATTTTAAGCATTATAGGCCATATAATAGCATGGAAACGAACAATCTCCTTACCAACAAAATGAACATCACAAGGCCAATATTTTTTATATAGCTCATCTTCTTCACTATAGCCTAAAGCTGTAATATAATTTGATAAAGCATCAATCCATACATATATACTATGCTCATTATCTATAGGGCAAGGTATACCCCATTTTAAGCCCTTACGAGTAACAGCTAAATCTTCAAGACCAGGAAGCAAGAAATTCTTAAGCATCTCATTTTGTCTCTCTTTTGGCTCTAAAAATTCAGGGTGCTCTTTATAATAATTGATAAGCCAATCTCCAAACTCAGAAAGTTTAAGATAATAACATTCCTCTTCTTTATATTCCAATTCTTTCTCACAATCAGGGCAGTAACATTTTCCATCATCTTTTTTTACAACCTGACTCTCTGTAAAAAATGCTTCATCGCTTACACAGTAAAGACCTTTATATGAACCTTTGTAAATATAACCTTTATCATAAAGCTGTTTAAATATATTTTGTACTCTTCTTTCATGATAATCATCAGTTGTTCTTATATAATGACTATAATCTATATGAAGTCTTTTCCACAATTTTTTTGTAGCATCTACTATATTATCAACATATTCTTTGGGAGTAGTTTTAGCTTCTTCTGCTTTTCTTTGAATCTTCTCTCCATGTTCATCAGTACCTGTTAAAAAATAAACATCATAACCCATTATTTTTTTATATCTAGCCATGGTGTCTGTTGCTATAGTACAGTAACAATGTCCTATGTGTAAATAATCTGAAGGGTAATATATTGGAGTTGTGATATAAAATTTTTTGTCTGTCATTTATTATTTCTCCCTAAAACTATGTTTAGACAATTATACTAAAATAAATGCTTTTTGTAAAGATAAAATTTTTATATATATTTAAATAATCTTTTCTAAACCCCACCCTTTTATATTTGTTGCTTAACTTTATAATTGTTAATATTAATTATGTTTATTGCTTTATAAGAAATGTTAACACCCACCCAAGTTTTATTTAAATTAAAAACCTATTTAACGCACGTTTAGTTGATTGTTTTTTATAGTTTAAATTATATTCTTAATTAGTTTATATTTAAAGCTTTACTCTGCGTGCGGTGAATAATTCAATAATTTTAAAAAAATTTAGGGCGGGAACTATATTTTCCGTGAAAGCAATTAAAAAAATAAGTTTTCATTTTTCATTTTAAATAAAAAAGAATAATGGGCGGGATTTAGAAAAAAGCAAAAAATAACGGCTGCTAATATTTCATTAACAACCGTTATATTTATTTATGTTCTAATAATTTATTATAGAACAGGACTTTCATGCATAGCTTTTAAGCGAGCCCATCTGTTATCAACATCTGCTTGGAATTTATCAAGTATGTCTTGATGTTTAAGAAGGTGCTTAGTTTTACCCATTAATTTTAACCATTCAGTAACAGGTTGTTTTTTGTCATCAGCTACCATATTAGTGATAGTAGTGATACCTTGTTCAACCTCATATAATGGGAAGAAACAACAATCAACAGCAGCTTTAATAATATCTTTACCCATATCATCTGGAGTTTTCCAGTTTAATGGACAAGTGATAAGAAGTTTAACGAAAGCAGTACCAACGTTATTAGCATACCATTGAGCTTTAGCAGCTTTTTTAACTAAATCTAAAGGATAAGCTTCACAGCCAGTAGCAATATAAGGTATATGACAACCATTAAATATTTGAGCTACGTCTTTGTGACCGAATTGTTTACCAACTTCAGCTTTACCAACGTTAGAAGTAGAAGTTCTATGTCCTAATGGAGTAGAGAATGATAATTGGTTACCAGTGTTCATGTATCCTTCATTATCATATTCTAAGATAATCATTTTGTGATTTCTAATAGCAGCACCAATAGAAGGTCCCATACCTATATCATGACCACCGTCACCAGTAACCATTATGAATGTAGGATCTTCTGGTCCGTCAATTTCTCCTCTTCTTTTTCTCTCATGATACATTTCTACAATACCAGAAAGAGTAGCAGCACCGTTTTGGAACAAGTTGTGAACATAAGTAGTTCTATAAGAGCTGTAAGGATAACCAGTAGTAACAACCATAGAACAACCAGTATGTACCAAAAGTACAACAGAACCTTCTATACCTTTCATGAAAGTATTGATACCAGAGAATATACCACAACCGTTACAAGCACCATGACCTTGAGCATAACGATAAGCTTTACCAGTTAATTCTCTAAGAGGTGGAACTTTAACATCAAGTTTATGAGTTTGTTCGTTCATAGTAACAGTAATGCCTGATTTTTGGCTCTCTAAAGTTAAAGGTTCATGTATAGGTTTCATTTTAACATTAGGGTCACCCATATATTGTTCTAAATAAGAGTGTTTTTCAACAGAACCAGCTTTAGCTAATTCTTTTAAACCTAATTCAAATAATTCTTTAGCTTTGTCAAGAGTAAACTCAGTACCGCCAAGACCATAAACTCTGCTAACAATAGAAGATTTGTTGTTAGGGTCATTTTTAAGAGCAGCTCTAATCTCAGTAGACATATTACCGCCCATACCAGAATAAGTATCTTGTCTATCACCTACAACAACTACTTTAACATTAGCAAGTAATTTTTGTAATTCTTTTTCAGGGAAAGGACGAATCTGAGTAATAGCGAAAGCACCAATTTTAAGATTAGGATTAGCTTTTCTCATTTCATCAACAGCCAAAGTACCAGTTTCATAAGCAGAACCGCAAAGCATTAAAGCAACTTCAGCTCCTTCCATGTTATGAGTTTCTATAGGAGAGTATTTTCTTCCAGAAAGAGAAGCAAACTCTTCAAATACTTCAGCAATAATAGCTCTAGAATCTTCTAAAGCTTGAGAAAGTTGTAATTTACTACCTGTTAATTCGTCTTCATTCATGTAAGGCCCAATAGTAACAGGGTTCTTAGTAGGCTCAACAGAAGTAACTTCAGGAGTATATTTACCTAAGAAATCTTGAACATCTTTATCATTTTTGAAAAGGTGGATTTTTTTCTTTTGGTGAGAAGTAAAGAATCCGTCAGAAGAAACAATGATAGGAAGTTTAGCTTTCTCAGCAATTTTTAATGCAAATATATTGAAGTCATAAACCATCTGAGTAGTATGAGCCATAATGATAATCCAACCAGTGTTAAGAGCCATCATTATGTCAGATTGGTCACATTTAATATCTAATGGACCAGAAACAGTTCTGTTTACAACGTTTAATACCATAGGGAATCTAGTACCAGCTTGAACAGGTAATTGTTCCATAGCAAAAAGTAAACCGTTAGCAGAAGTAGCATTGAATACTCTTCCTCCTGCAGTAGTAGCACCATAACAGATACCAGCTGCACCATGTTCACCGTCACCAGGAATCATGCAAACAGTATGTCTGCCATTAGCTTTCATTTCATCTAAGTACTCAGCAATTTGAGTAGATGGAGTGATTGGGTAGTAACCCATAACGTGATAATTGATTTGAGCGGCTGCAATGGCTGCTAATTCATTACCACTTTCAAGTATGTTTTCTTGCTCAGCAAGATTATATTTTTGTGCCATTTATACGCTCCTTATTATTTTTTATAACGTCTGTATGTAAGTTTATCAACATCACAATTAGCTTCTACTTCTATTCTTAAAGCCTGCTGATCTTTTTCAAATTTACCAGAATAAGGTCCTTTAGGGCAAGCTCTAACACATTTTAAACAACCTTTACAGTATTGATAATCTATACCCATCATATTCATAGCAGTTTTATTAGGGTCTTTCCTGTCTGGTCCTTTTTCCCAAACGATACAAAGGTCAGGACAAACAACTTCACAGTTAGCACAATCAATACAGTTAGCAGGATTGAATACAGGTATATTACCAGTACGAGTAACTTGTAAATCTTTTAAAGTAGAGTTACCAGCAGCATTGATATAACCGCCTGTTAATTGGTTATTTTTACCATATACAGGTTCTGGTTTTTTATAAGGAATATAAGGATATTTTCCGTCAGCTTTGAATTCTTTAACAACAGATTCACTTCCGCCTTTTCTGAAAGCTTCAATATTTGGCTCAACTAATTCAGCTTTTCTTCCGCCGAATTGTTTTCTGATTTGCTCTTCAAACTTAGCAGAATCTATGAAATCAAGCTGATTAACCATAGCACCCATTATGATAGTATTAGCAGCTTGTGAAGGAAGTTTTAAATCATTAGCGATTTTTATTGCATCAATACAAACTACTTTACCGCCATGTAATTTAGCAAAATCTCTTGCCTCATCAGGTGTTTTATTAGTGTTAAAAATAACAATAGCATCTTCTTTAACACCAGCTAATGTAAGAGGGTTTTTTAGAAGATTCATGTGGAACACTGCCACTACATGTGGTTCTTCTACAGTAGAGTTTACTCTAACTTCAGTTTCTGAAAACCTTACAAAAGATTTTACTGGAGAACCTTTCTTTTCTGAACCATAACTTGAGAATGCAGCACCATAGAAACCTTGTGTTAAAACGCCTACTTCTGCAAGCATTTTACCAGCACTATTAGCACCCATTCCACCGATACTTTCGAGACGGATCTCGAAAAATCCTAAATCATTGACTTTTGGGAGTTTCACAGTTTTATTCTCCTTTTATTATTAAAATATGTGATTTTTGGGTTAATACTCTTATATATCAACCTATATATTCTACTACAAAATACATAAAAGTCAAATTAAATATTATTATTATACATATAAATATTTTAATGAATTTTAAAAACTTTTAAAACAAAAAACATAAAAATATGTTTGACATACCTAAAAAACTATAATACTATATACCCTATACAGGTAAAAATAATAGAAATATATATATAGAGAGTTTAATAAAATGAAAAATAAATTTAATAGTCTAACAATACAAATACCTATGGCAATTAATATATTTATTACTTCATTGATGTTTATATCGATTTTTACATTAGTAAGTATGTCTTCAAAAGCTATAGATAAAGCTACATATGACGGTTTTCAAACTACTGTAAAAGGATATACTACTTTTATAAACTCATGGTCTGAAAATCAGCTTGTATTAGCGGATACTTACTCTTCATTATCATTTGTTATTAATTATATGATACAAAGAAATGTTGAAGCAGAAGCTAATATGCTTACTGTACTAGGGTTAATGGGAGCAAAAAACCAATATGTAATTAGCTTATCATTAGTAGAAAAAGACAGCACTATTATAAACAGCTCTTCAAAAGGAGATAATATCACTGGTAAAAAAATATCTGAATTATTTCCAGAACTGTGGCAAAAATTTAACAATGTAAAAAAACCTACATTATCAGACTATATATATAAAAATAATGACGGAAGATGGATTATAGGCTGTATAT
Organism: Brachyspira pilosicoli P43/6/78; assembly: GCF_000325665.1. Taxonomy (NCBI): domain Bacteria; kingdom Pseudomonadati; phylum Spirochaetota; class Spirochaetia; order Brachyspirales; family Brachyspiraceae; genus Brachyspira; species Brachyspira pilosicoli. The sequence goes on along the minus strand of NC_019908.1, from coordinate 2,167,582 downwards.
CTCCTGTGCTTTCAAGGACTGATAAAAGCTATTTGGGAGCTATGCTTGTAATATTAGATTGGTCTAAAGTTGTTGATGAGATGCTAATTAATATAGGAGATAATTTTGATAATGATAGAAGAATTTTTATTATAAATCAAAAAAATATTATAATGCATAATTTATTAGAGAATATTGGTAAAGAGTTTCCAAAAGAGTTCAATAATATAATTAATGAAAAAGAAGGTTATTTATCATTTACAGAATCATCTGTTGAAAAATCATGCTTCTTCTATTCTGCTAATAATCTTCCTTGGAAATTGGCTATTGCTATACCAAATAAACTATTAAATCAAAATAAAAATAAATTAATAACTACAGGAATTATTATAGGAATAATAGGAATTATTCTTGGATATATAATAGGATATTTTTACACAAAAATAAAAATCTCTCCTTTAAAAGTTGTAGCAAAAGAAGCAAAAGATATGTCAAAAGGAAATTTTGTATTAGAAGAGCATAAGTTTCAAAATAATGAAATAGGAGAAATAGCAGATTCTTTTAGAGAGATGAGAGATGCATTATCTAACATAATCAATGAGGTTAATAATACTTCAGAAAAAATTAATGAGTCTGCCTTAATATTATCTAGAGGAAGCAATGATTTAGAGCAAAGAACTGAAGAACAGGCAAGCAGCCTAGAAGAAACATCATCTGCAATACAGCAAATGGCTTCTACAATAAAAAGTTCAACTGCAAACTCTGTAGATGGAAATAATATGATGGCATCATCTAAAGAAGCCGTAGAAAATGGTGCTAAGAGTATATCAGAAACTACAAGAAATATAGAAGAAGTTTATGAGGATAGCGAAAAAATTAAAACTATCACAAAAACAATAGAAGATATTGCTTTTCAAACTAATATACTTGCTCTCAATGCCTCTGTGGAAGCTGCACGTGCAGGAGAACATGGAAAGGGTTTTGCTGTTGTGGCATCAGAAGTTAGAAACTTGGCTCAAAACTCACAAACTTCAGCTAAAGACATAACATTATTAATAGATAACATATATGAAAAAATTAATAAATCTGCAGAAACTGCCAGAGAATCTAAATTAATATTTGATGATATACAATCAAAAGTGGAAAACACTGCTAAAATAATGAATGAGATAAGCACAACTGCATTAGAACAAGAAACATCTATAGAACATGTAAATATATCTATATCAAAAATAGATGCCATTACTAATAAAAATGTTTCTTTAGTAGATGAGACAGCATTATCATCAAAAGAAATTTTAGAACAAGCACAAAATTTACAAGAATTAATGAAATTCTTTAAAATGAATTAATTTACTAAAAAATTGACATTAAAAAATATTATATATATAATCCTTTGTATATAAATAATAATTCTGGAGAAAATAATGAAAAAAACATTGTATATCATTTTTATATTATCAATAATGAATATCTATTTATACTCACAGTCTATTGGATTAAGTGAAGTACCTAAAAGCTCTATAATGTTTGCTGATAAATATTTCTCAGATTATTATCTATATAGAGCTGCTAAATCATCTGGAGGATATGTTTTAATATTTAAAGGCGGATTAAAAATATATGTAAACTTTAATGGAGATTGGCATACTATAAGCGGCGGCGGCGATGAAATATCTATAGATTATATAGAAGAAAAAATACAAAATATCGTAAAAAAAGAATTCCCAGATGAAAAAGTAATATATATACAGAAAAAAAGCAAAGAATACAAAATACAATTCAAAAGCAGAAGAAAAATCACGGTAGACTTTGACGGTAATATTACAAAAGGCAAAAGAGATTAAATATTATCTGCTAAATATTTAACAATATCATCTCTAACATTTCTGCCATAATAATCAAATTGTGCCTCTCGCATTTTTACAAGGTTTTCTCTATTATTAGCAATGAGTAAGTCTATTTTATTAAATATATCATCTGTAGATTTTGAATCTAAACCTAAACCATTTTGCTGTATATAAATAGGATTCTCCTCTTCCTGACCTGGTAAAGCCCCCATAGATACTATTGGAATAATGCAATTAACTGCCTCTATTATGGCTGTAGGACCTGACCTTGTTATTAATATATCATTATCATGAAAAAGTTTTGCTATATTTTGAGTGTAGCCTATTATCTGAGGACTATAACTTCTTGAAGCATAAAATTTATTTAGCTTATTATATGTATGCTTATTTCTTCCGCATATTATTGTAACTTCGCAATTATATCTGCTATAAAGATTTTTTATTATATATAAAAGTCTTTTTGTCTTTTCAGAATTATTGAGTATTAATATTTTTAACTTTCCATTTATATTTGTATTTTTAATAATATCTTCTTTGCTTGCAAAAGGAGCATCAAAACCATTTCTTACAGGAAGACCGAATGTTATAAGCTTTTCTCTGTCTATTCCATTTTTTATCATATACTCTGTAGCTTCTTTTGAAGGGCTTATTATTTTATCTGCTCTATTATCAAACCAAATCTTTGTTATTGTAATTAAATCTGTAATAAGTATAAAAAACTTCACATCTAATTTCTTCTTCTCTATTATATTTAATAAACTTCCGCTAAATAGAGGATGCACATTCAAAATTAAATCTGGCTTATACTGTTTATAAATCTTTAAAAAACTTCTCTTAATTGTTATAGAATTATTTTTATTAATAAAGTCTTTGTTTTTAAATGAAAACTTAAAAATCTTCTCCCAAAGTTTAGGAAAATATTTTACACATTGATTATAAAGTCTCTCAGCTGCTAATAAATCAGGACCTCCCAAAGTAAAGCCATTTACTACTTTTATCTCAACACTATCTTTATATAATTTTTCAAAACCTTGAATAAGAGCAGTATGTACACTTTTATGCCCATGACCTGTATATTCTGAAGATATTATAAGTATTTTTTTCATTTTTTTACCTTTTTACTATAACTATTAAGATATCATTAATAATATTATAATAAATTGATATCTTTTGTCAATCTAATCATTAATTGTTTTAAATAATATTTCCTTCTTTATCAAAAGAAACTATTTTGCCATCATCAACTTTAAATTGATAGCCTTTAGATTTTTTATATATTGAGTTTATTTTAGTATATTTTGATTTTAGAGTATTTATAATATTTGAAGGTATAAATCTGCCTGCTTTTTCAAATGGTATAATATTTCTATTGCCTATAATATTAATCCATTCTCCTTTAAAATTAAATTGAATAGAACTTCCGCCTTTAAATACTACTATATAATGATGGCTCATCATAGTATTATGTATTGTATAATCATTAAAATTATTTTCTATAAATTCTTTTGAAATATCAGGAAGCCTTTCATAAGGTATCATAGTAAAATTACTATCATCATAAAAATATAAATAACCAGAGCTAAAAAAACTTAAAAACAATAAAAATAAATAAAGCTTTTTCATTATTATTTTCTCTATATAATATAATTAATTATGTACAACTAATTATAATATAATAAAATATTTATTATATTGTATCTGCTTTTTTACAAATATTATTAAGTTTATATTGCAAAATAAGATGCATTTACTATATACTACCATATTTATAATAAAAATACTTAAAAGAAAGCCCGCAAGTAAAGAAACTTAATAATACTTCAATCAACATATTAATATATTTTTACCTGTGAAATATTTTATTTATATTATAGTTTTATATATACAAAAAAATAATCCACAGGTAAGTATATTAAGCAAAAGAAGTAAATGAATTGGAAGTATTACTCCTTTTTTATAAACAAATTTTCTCCAACTTATTACTAATTATTGTTCAGTAAAAAAAGCCTTATAAACAGCATTAATAGCCTTGTTTAAATCTTTTTCCTTAACCCCTATCATAATACTAGCTTCACTGATACTCTGGTTAAGCATTTCAATATTAACATTAGCCTTCTCAATAGCATTCATAGCCCTAGCAGAAATTCCAACAACCTCCTGCATACCTTCTCCCACAAGCATTACTAAAGCCAATTCATTATCAAAGAAAACATTATCAACATTAAGTTCATCACGTACCCTCTCATAAATGCGTTTCTCTTTCTCTTTTGTTAAAGTAGAACCTCTAACTATTACAGATATATTATCTATACCAGAAGGAGCGTGCTGATATGGTATTCCTTCATCTTCTATTATAGCCAACAATTTTCTTCCAAAACCAACTTCCCTATTCATAAGATATTTACTAACATAAAGACAAGAAAAGTCAGATTCTCCAGAAACACCAACAACCGGATTTTTTAATTTATCTCTCTTTGCAACTATTTTAGTACCTTTTGAAGCAGTGTTATTAGTATTAAGTATATGAACAGGTATATTAGCTTCATAAACAGGCTGAAGTGCCTCTGCATGAAGTACATTAAAACCGCCATAACTAAGCTCTCTCATCTCTCTATATGTAAACTCATCTATAAGTTTAGGATTATCTACTATACTAGGAGAAGCAGCCAAAACTCCATCTACATCAGTAAAGTTTTCGTATACTTCAGCATTCACTGCCTTAGCAAGTATAGAACCAGTAATATCGCTTCCGCCCCTTGGGAAAGTTACAACATCTCCCTTCTGTGTATATCCAAAAAATCCAGGGAAAACTACTATAGCACTTTCATCTTTTAATTTAGCTAAATTCTTATAAGAAACATCAAGTACAGCAGCATTTCCAAACTCTTCTGACAATAATAGCCCAGCATCTTTAGGATTAACATATTTTGCCTCTACTCCTAAACTGTTAATATATGAAGCTACTACCTTAGCATTAATATCCTCTCCTAATGCCTTAACTCCATCTGTAAACTTTGTAGCAATACTTTTATCTTCTGATATCCTCTTTTTTATGTCTCTGTCAATCTCTTCTAAAAGCGAATTAGATAATCCTAAATCATCTATTATACTTTTAAATCTTTCTAATATTATCTTTAATTCATGATTGCCGTCTTTTCCAGCAAGTATTGCATCAGCAAGTGCTATGAGCAAATCGGTAACTTTAGTATCTTCTTTTACTCTCTTACCAGGTGCAGAAACCACAACTATTCTTCTATCTTTATCAGATAAAACTATATCTACAACTTTTTTTATCTGTGAAGCATTAGCAAGTGAAGAACCTCCAAATTTTGCCACTTTCATAATTTATATCCTCCGAAAAAACGCAAATATATTACTATTTATAATAACATAAATAATACTTTTATTCAATTATCAATTATAAAATTAATTAAAATAATAATACGGAATTTTGTATTTAATAATTAATAAATTATATTAAAGTAAACAATATATTTTCATAATTTAATTATATAACTAAAATGACGAAAATAATTAATTGTGTATAGGGTATATAAAATATGATAAGCATTAAAAGAAGACGTCAAATAAAAGCAACTATTATAATATCATCTATATTAATAATAATTTTAGCTGTAGGGTTGGTAATAGGATACTATCCTTTTGGACTGCATCAAAAGAATATGAAAAATATTAATATGCCAAAAGATAGTATTATATATATAAGTGCTAAAAGTATAAATGAAAGTATATCAAAATTTACTAGCTCTGTATATGCTTATAGAATTTCTCATGATGAATCGATGTATGATTTTTCTATAATGATAAAAACTATTGATGCTTTCTTTTATAATTTAAAAAATAATTCAAATTTCTTTATAAAACAGTTTTCTAAAATTTTAACCTCCAGAAATGCCTCCATACTCCTATGGAAATATAATAATAGTCTTTCAAATTCAGAATTATTGTATTTTTTTGATGTGGGTAAAATTAATACTTTTTTAGCAAATGTTTTTTTTAATTTGAAAACAGTAAATATAGGAACTGTAAAATATGAAATAAAAAAAGAAGTATATAACAATTATAAAGTATTTGGACTAATAAATGATAAGCCTTTAATTTATTTTTCTTTTTATAATGGTATTGTTATAATAAGCAAAAATTATTCAAGCATAAAAAAAATTATAGACTTCTTTGATGCTAGAGCTGGAAGTTTTGAAAATATAAGCATATTACAAAACTCATCATTAAATTATAATCCTGATATTTCTTTTTATATAAATAAAAAGTTGTTTGATGATAATAAATGCGAAGGCTCTATGCTGTTTAATCCAATAAAATATTTTAGAGATGTTTATAATATATATGGAAATATAAAACTATATGATGATAATGGCAAAATGGATATTTTTGTTGATTATAAATATGGAGGCTCTGATAAGTTTGAGCTTTATAATTTAAATAAACAAAATAATATACAAAATTATTTGCCTTATCAAAATACTGTTGTTTATTTATCATTAAAATCTTATATTTCTGGGCTATACCCTATTATATATAATGATTTAAAAAATGATAATAATACAAAAATAAAAAGAGAATTGTTAAACTTATTTAATAAGATGAATAACAAATATTCTTTTTTAAGTATTATTAGTGATTTATACGGAGAGATGGCATTAGCTTATATAGAATCAAGTAAGATAATTTATCCTATTATGATATTTAATATAGAAAACTATGATAATATTTTACCGAAATTAGAAAATGAGTTATTAAAAAAATATATTAACATCACAAAGTTAGAAAAAAAATATAATAATGGTTATATATATTCTTATACTTTTCCTAATGGTTCATCATTATATTACACATTTGTAGATAAAATATACTTTTTTAGTGAAAACGTAAAAGCAATAGAAACAGCAATAAATAACATAAATACTAAAAACACCTTAAATGAAATGACAAAGAAAATAGATGACTATAATCCAAATTATATATTTACAATACAATTAGAAAAAGCAAATAGAATATTAAAATATTTTAATGTGCCTCTTAGAAACTGGAGCTATCCTAATAATTTAGTAATAGGAAGCAGTGTAAACTCAAATTATACGCATATAAATATAAGCTTTGATGCAAATTTCAGAAAATTAAAAAATAATCAATAGCACTATTTAAAATTATAAATTATAATTAATAATATTATTTTGTTTATAGGATATATAAAAATGTATTTAAAAAACAAAGCAAAAAAAATATGGTTATCTATAACATCTAATATCAATCATGATAAATTAGAATCTTTACTTTTAAAAACTAAAGAAATATTTAATACAATGCAATCATCAGATAGACTTTATTTATTTAAAGACAAAATAGAAATATTTATTAGTATGATAAAAGACTATATATCTGGCAATTATAAAAATGTTCCTTGGAAAGTAATATCTGCAATAGCGGCATCATTACTTTATTTGCTTCTTCCATTTGATGCTATAGCAGATTTTTTTCCATTAATAGGATTATTAGACGATGCTTTTATTATAGGTTTATGTATAAAATCTTTTAATGATGAAATAGAGAAGTATAGAGAGTGGAAATATGGCATTTATGATTACACAGATGATGATGAAACATATAAAGAAGAATAAACATCTAAAGAAAACGAAGAATAAAAAATTACGCGTCTGAGAGGATTCGAACCCCCAACCGACGGAACCGAAATCCGCTGCTCTATCCAATTGAGCCACAGACGCTTTTTTAATCTTTATATTAATTAATAGTAATTAATTATCGGTAAATATTTTTATTATTATACAATATTATAGTTTAGGAGCAAATCTTAAACCCAATTGCAAACCCAAATCAAAACTATCAACACTTGTATATTCATTGTCTATAGTATTTTTTTCAGCAAGACCAAAATCATAACCTAAATAAGCCCCAACATTCAAAGCCATTTTAGAGCCAAAATATATAGAATAATCAAAAGTAAGTTTAATATACGGAATAACATTTCTGCTAAACTGTTCTATATCTTTTCTTTTCAAATCATATTTAAATTTTTCATTCACTCCAAAAACAGTAGCATCTGTCTCATAAGTAGCAGCAATAGGTATCTTAACACCAGCACCAACACCTATAGCAAATTGACCTATATTGATTTTTGGAAGCAAGCCAACTTGAAAGCTATGAGTATACATGTTTAAATTCATTTCAGTTTTTTGACCTAAAATTTCAGACTGAAGCAAATACATTTTATAGCTGTCATAACTATAACCAAACTCACCCAATATGCTAATCCCCAATTTACCAATACCTATCATATATCCAATTTGAGCAGTAACTCCAGAATCAAAGCCAACTTTACCTTTATCAGATAAAGCCTCATAAGTACCAGTAGGAACACCAATAGATAAACCTAAAGGCACATTAATTATAGCTTCAAAACCGCTAGCAGCAAATACTGATATATTGCTTATAGCCAAAAGAGTAAATATTAATAGTAATTTTTTAATTTTTTCCATTTTGTAGCCTCCATAATAGAAATGTTATATTAAAGAGGAAAAATATCAAGTATGATTGTTTTTTATTTATTATTGCTTTTTTATTTAGGAAGGGCGAAAGACGGGACTTGAACCCGCGACATCCAGATCCACAATCTGGCGCTCTAACCAACTGAGCTACATTCGCCATAATAAAGAAAAAAAAGAGTCTTTTTATTTAAGACCCTATGCGCGCCAGACAGGAATCGAACCTGTAACCTACTGCTTAGAAGGCAGTTGCTCTATCCAATTGAGCTACTAGCGCATTCGGGATGGTGAGACTCGAACTCACAACCCCCTGCTCCCAAAGCAGGTACGCTAACCAATTGCGCTACATCCCGTTAAATATGTTCCTCAATTATATATTAATTTCTTTTTTTGTCAACTAATTTATTGTATTATTTTTATTTGATAAATTATCAAAAACTTGACTTATTAAAAAAAAAATATATCATAAGTCTTTATAAGGTTATAATGATTATGTCTAAATATATACTTCCAGAAAACGATATCATAAGAACGGCAAATTGGATAAGTAATTTCTTAATAAGAGAAGGATATCATATTGATTATACTCTTCAAAGCCTAAAAGAAATTGATAAGTTCTTCAAAGAAAAAATAAACAAAATATTAGAAAATGATGATAATAGCAGAAACTTTATATTTGCTATAGCTACATATATTGGAGAAATTATTAAAATGCATTTTGACGGCAAATGGGTAATTTCTAGAGAAGTTGATTTAGACGATGAAGCTATAGGAATAGATTTTAAAAATCATAGCACTATATATCCGCTTAATATAACATTAGAGCTTATTCAAAAACAATATACATTAGAGCAATATATAAAAGAAAATTTTAATACAGATATTTAAAAAAGGACTTACTCTTATGATGAGTTTGAATGAAATATTAGATGATATTAAAAAATCGTATATCATACTCGACTTAAAAGCAAATAATAAACAAGAAGCTATAAGTGAAATGCTGATATATGCAGAATCTAATGGACTTAGAATAAATATTTCTAAAACTATAGAGTGTATGTTTAAAAAAGAAAATATTATATCAAGCGGTTTAGGTTATGGCGTAGCTTTTCCGCATTTAAGAACTAAAGAAGTTCAGGAAAATGAATTAATATTTGCAATATCAAAGCCAGGTATTAACTATTATGCTCTAGATCAAAAACCTGTTCATCTGCTTACTATGTTTTTAACTCCTATAGATAAAAGCGATAAGTATTTGCAATTATTATCACTTATGACAAAGATATCAAAATTAAGCATGTATACTGTATTATTATTAGAATCAAAAACTCAAGAAGAGTTTAAAAATAAATTATCAGATATGGTAAAAGACATTATAGGTGGTAAATAAAATGAGAAAAGTAACAGCTATAATACCTGCAAGATATGATTCCACAAGATTTCCAAAAAAGCTCACTTATGAATTATTAGGCAAGCCTATAATCATTGCTGTATATGACAATGTTAAAGCTACTAGAAATATAAATGATGTTATAGTGGCAACAGATTCTAAAGAGATAATGGACATATGCGAAAAAAACAATGCTAAAGCAGTTATGACTTCAAAGCATCATACTTCCGGCACTTCAAGAATAACAGAAGTTGCTAAAAATATAGACTCTGACATTATTATTAATGTTCAGGGTGATGAGCCATTAATTAATGAAGATATACTTAAACCTGTTATAGATGCTTTTGATGATGAGAATGTTGATATAGCTACTTTAAAAACAAAAATTGATGATTACAGCCCTTTGATTAAAGATGAAAATGCTGTTAAAGTTGTATGCGATTATAAAGATTATGCAATGTATTTTTCAAGGGCTACTATACCATATAAAAGATTTGACCAAGATATATTAGTTAAATATTATAAACATATTGGAGTTTATGCTTTTAGAAGAGAGGCTCTTTTAAAAATAGAAAACTTACAAGAATGTGAATACGAAAAAATAGAAAAGCTTGAGCAGTTGAGATGGCTTTATCATGGAATGAAAATAAAAGTATTAGAAACTAATCATTTTATACATGGAATTGATACAAAAGAAGATTTAGAGATTGTTCAAGAGTATTTAAAAAAAGAAGCATTAATAAAATTAGGAAATAATGCTTAAAAAATTTTTTGCTGTTGTTTTTAATATACTGTTTCCAAATCATTGCATCATATGCAAAAATATTATTCAAAGCGATAAAATAAATTATATATGCTTAGATTGTATTAATAAATTAAGCTATATTCATAGAGATGATTATATAAGATGCAATCGCTGCGGAAGAATAATAGACACAAAAGATTCAACTTGCATATGCTCATACGAAAACATTTATTTTGATGAATGTAAATCAATGCTTTATTATGATGATAAAACAAGTAATTTAATTCATAAGATGAAGTTTAGCCATAGATATTTAATTTGTAAAGATTTTGCTGTTATGCTTTCTTTTTATTATAAAGACTATATTAATAAATTCGATGCTGTTTCGTTTGTGCCTCTTGGAAAAAACAGACTGCTTGAAAGAGGCTATAATCAAAGCGAACTTATAGCAAGACACATATACAAAAATAGTAAATATACCATTAATAGAAAATATAATAATTAGAAAAAAAGAAAGTAAACCTCTTAGCATGATAAAAGGAAAAGAGCTTAGAGAGAAAGCAATAAAAAACGCTTTTAAAATAAACCAAAAGTATAAGTTTAATGACAATAAAAAAATAAATATTTTAATAATAGATGATGTATTTACAACAGGTTCAACTTTAAATGAGATGTCATTAGAATTAAGAAAATTGGATTTTATAGAAAGGATAGGCGTACTTACGGTAGCGTCAGCTAGATAAAAAATTATTGTTTTAATATATACTAAAAATTTTTAACTTTTTTATTTTTATTATTTGCAGGGCTTTGCCCCGCACCCCACTTCTTTTGGTGGCCCAAAGAAGCAAAAGGACTGCAATTTTTTAGCTTAAAATATTGGTATTACAATATAGTTTATACATACTCCAAACATACAAAGCTAAAGCACTTGCACTTTCGCGAAGCGTGCCCGAAGGGCAAAAACTTTTTGCTGCGGGAAAAAGTTGATAACATTCCTATAATTTACAAAGGATAGCAATATATATTTGCTAAAGTATATAATGAATTTTTTTATTTTTTAATATTTGCAGGGCTTTGCCCCCTGCGAAGCGTGCCCATAGGGTAGCACCCAACTTCTTTTGCTGCCGCAAAGAACCAAAAAGGCTGCATTTTTAAGTCAAAACAATAGTTTATCTTAAAACTAAAATATTTTTTATTAATATACAACAACATTTTATTTCATAAAAAAATTATAATTAATATTCTATATCAATAGTTTTGAAACAGTTGTAATAAAAAACTAAATATTCATTTCTTTCTTTAAATAATTCGCTTTAATAACAAAATCCTCATTCTCTCTAAAAAACTCTTCTCTATCAAGCTTCAATAATTCTCGCATCTCATCTTTTGCCTTACGCATAATCTCAGCATCTTTTACAATATTGCCAAGCTTAAAATCTGCTATGCCGCTTTGCTTATCTCCCAAAAACTCTCCAGCACCCCTAAGCTCTAAATCTTTTTCAGCTATCTTAAAACCATCAGTAGTTTCGCATATTACATTAATTCTCTCTTTTATTATATCATTAAGCTCACTATGAAGTATTAAGTAACAATAGCCAAGCTTATCGCCACGGCCAACTCTTCCTCTAAGCTGATGAAGCTGCGATAATCCAAAACGCTCTGCTCCTTCTATTAATATTGTCGTGGCGTTGGGGTTGTCTATACCTACCTCAATTACAGTTGTTGAAAAAAGCACCTTTATCTCACCGTTTGAAAACCTATTCATAATATACTCTTTCTCTTCATCTTTCATCTTGCCATGTATTATTTCTATGTTTATATTTTCAAAATAGGTTTGCTTAGCCCTCTCAAACTCGCTTGATAAAGTTATTATACTGCTGTCATCATTCTCTATAAAAGGAAAAACCACATAACCCTGCTCGCCTTTTGCTATTCTGCTTTTTAAAAACTTATAACAATGGTCTCTTTCGTATAACTCTTTATATTTGGTAAGCACTCCCTTTCTTCCTTTTGGCATGCTCTTAATAATAGATAAATCCAACTCTCCAAACAAAGTTAAAGCTAAAGACTGAGGTATTGGTGTTGCTGTCATTAATAGATAATCAACATTATTTCCTTTTGACAATAATTTATTTCTTTGATTAACTCCAAATCTCTGCTGTTCATCTACTATAGCATAAGCAAGATTTTTAAATACAACTTCGTCATATAATATAGAATGCGTTCCTACTAATATATGCGTTTTACCTTCTCTAAGTCTTTTTAATGTATATGCTCTTTCATTTTGACTCACAGATGAAGTAAGTATATCTATTTTTATAACATCTTCTAAGTTGGCATTTTTTATTATTTTTTTAAAAGTATAATAATGCTGAAGTGCTAATATTTCTGTGGGAGCTAAAAAAGCTGTTTGAAAATTAGATTCTGTTGGTATTAATGCCGTTAGAAATGCAACAATTGTTTTTCCAGCCCCAACATCTCCCTGAAGAAGCCTAAATAATTGCCTATTAGAAAACATATCTTTTTTTATCTCTTCTATGGCGTTATTCTGGTCATCTGTGAGGCTAAAACCTAAACTTAATTTTACCCTCTCTAATAAATTACTGCTATTATACCTTTCTTCTTTTATAAGTATATTTGGTCTTCTCTCACTTAAATGTATATACTGAAAAGTTAAAAACTCTTCAAAAACTAAACTCTCTCTTGCCTCTTCCAATGCCTCAAAAGATGTAGGAAAATGCATCTCCATTATAGAGCTTACAAAACTTTTTAATCTATACTTTTTTTTAATTACTTTAGGTATATCATATTGCATGTTCTTTTCAAATCTTTCTAATTCACTTACAATTAAAGTTCTTAATTTTTTTTGTGAAAGTCCTTCTGTAAGAGGATATATAGGCACTATTTTTCCATAGGATAAAGAATTTGAAGAAGGCTTTTCAAACTCCACAAACCTACATTGCACCTTACCCCTCATATTGCGTACAAACTTCCCTGTGAGGTACAATTTTGCTCCTTTAGTTGCTCCAGCAGGAACACGTCCGCCGTATATAGGAACTTCGCATAATGTGATGCCGTCTGTAACTATTATTAATGGCTTCTTTCTAAACTGAAAGGTAAAACTACCCACATCTATAACTTCAACATACACCACAGAGTTTTTATCCGGATTTTTTAATGCTTCATTTATCTTTAATGTATTTCTTCTGTCATCATATGTTCTTGGGAAAAATGTTATTAAATCATAAAGTGTAAATATATTTTTTTTAGCGAGTGTTTCTGCGTATTTTGGTCCTACGCCTTTTAAATATTTTATATCTGTTGTAAAAATCTCTTTATTATAGTCTTTCATATAACAACCATTTTATATTAATATATATTATTTCATCATAAAATTCTATACCCAAATTTATATAATAAAATTCATTGACTTTTTAGCAAAAAAATATATAATCGCTAGAATAAAAATAATATTAAATACTTCGCTTCTATAAATATGAAGCCTTGTCCAAGGAGTTTACAAAAATGAGAGAATATGAAATTCTTTTCGTTACAGAGATAAATGACTCTGTACATCAAAAAGCAAAAGAACATGTCAAATCAATCCTACAAAACTATCATTGTGAAATCTTCAATGAATCAGATTATGGCATTCACAAACTAAGCTACCCTATTCGTAAAGTAAATGAGGGTAAATTCTATTTCTATCATTTCAAATGTGATGGTAAAAGCTTACAAACAATTGAAAAAGAATTGAGATATGAGCTTAGTATATTAAGATTTATAATAGTTCGTTTAGATGAAATTATGCAAAAAAAAGAAGTTAAAAAAGAAGAATCTAATAGTCAAGAAGCATAATTATTCATTAATCTAAGAGGCTTAAATTATTATGTCAGATGTAAATAATGTAACTTTAATAGGCAGACTTACTGCTGACCCAATGCTAAAATATTTGCCAAGCGGAAGTGCTGTTGTAGAATTTTCTATAGCAAATAACTATTATGTAAGCACTAAAAATGCTAATGAGGTTAACTATTTTGATGTAGTTGCTTTTGGTAAAACTGCAGAAACTATAAGCAAATATTTAACTAAAGGCAAACAAATAGCTATTAATGGATCTTTAAGACAGGATAGATGGCAAGATAAAGATACAAATACCACAAAATCAAGAATTAGAATCATAGTTAATAGTATGCAAATGCTAGGTGCTAATGGTCAATCTGGCTCAATGGATACAACATATACTCCTTCTGCTTCTGTTGGCGGAGGAATGTCTGATGGTATTGATATAGGTAATTTTTCTGACGATGATGAAGTGCCATTTTAATTAAATATTTGAGGAGATAAAACAATGGAATTAGAAAACACAGAAAATATAGAAAATACTTCTAATAATGAAGAAGAAAATAAAGTTAAAGCTGATAAAAAACAGCATTTTAACAAAGAAGTAAATGAAAAAGATGCAGCTAGCAGAAAAAAATTCTTTAAGAAAAAAATATGCTATTTCTGCAAAAACAATATTGATGTATTAGATTATAAAGACATAAAATTATTAAAAAAATATGTTAAAGAAAGCGGAAAAATTATACCTAAACGCTTAAATGGTACTTGCTCTAAACATCAAAGATTAGTTACTAAAGCTATAAAAAGAGCTAGAAATATTGCTCTTCTTCCTTATGAAACTAAATATTAATAATTAGTTTTATATAAACACTTGATAATAAAATAACAGTCATTATATTTTATATATGATGGCTGTTTTTTTATACTGAATAAAAAATAAATTAGGATATATAAAATGAAAAATATTTTTATTATAGCATTTAGTATATTATTATTATTGTCTTGTAATAATAATCAAAATACACAATTAATAAACTGGGAAACTAATTATAATACAGCATTAGAAAAAGCTATAAAAGAAAATAAAAGTATAATGATAGATTTTTATACGGATTGGTGTACAATTTGTAAGATAATGGAGACTAATGTTTATTTAGATAGAGAAATTGCTTCTAATATTAATTACAACTTTGTGCCTTTAAAAATTAATGCTGAAGATAATGATAAAAAACTTCTTACAAACCAATATAATATTAGTGCCTTCCCTACTACAGTTTTTATAAATACAAATGGCTTTATTATAAAAAAGATATTAGGCTATATTGATACAAATGATTTACTTGAAGAGATAAAAAAAATAGAAGAAAAATCAGCAAATATTAACAGAGAGTTTTCTAATAATAATCCTACTATAGAAAAATTAAAAATATATATAGACTCTGAGTATTATAAAGAAGCAATGGAAATGTATGATATTTTAATAAAAGAAAACAAAATAGAAAAAGAAGACATACCAACATATTTAATAGATATAGGAACACTTTTGTTTTACAATGAACAGTTTGATGAAGGTATTAAATATTTTAATGAAGTATTAAACAATTATAGTAATTCTCAAAAGCTATATGAGGCTATATATTTTAACGGCATTTATAAAATAATTATGGGAAACAAAGAAGAAGGAATAAACTATCTAAAAAGCTTTACTAACAGCATAACAAATGATGAATTAAGAAATCAATATATAGAAGCGATAGAATATTATCAATAATAATAAAAAATAATAAAAAGGCTCGTATTATTATATATAATATGAGCCTTTAATATCTTATTTTATTAGATTTGTATTATTATAATTTATAGTAGTAAATGAGTGAAGTCTTCCATCATTACCTTTATAAACATTCAAATTAAGAGGGTCTATTTCCCATACTCTATCAACTACAAAGTTATAGTAATAAGGACCTTGCTCTGCTCTTAAAGTAATTGTCCATAAATTATTAGAATAAGTCATAGGATATCTTAAGCTGTCAAAACCTAATTTATCTGATGTAAACATAACTTCTGATGCAGTATCATTGCTGTAGAAGAATGTTACTGTGCCGTCTGCATTATATATAGGATTTTGTTCATAAAAACCAATATCATTTCCTAATACAAAATAACTAACTTCTTGATTATTATTGTCATATTCTACATTTTGGTTTATAGGGTCATTAATCCAAACACCATTAACTCTGTATCTGTATAAATATTTACCAGCCTTTAAAGGAGTTTGCCATAAATAATAAAATATACCGTAAGAGTTTTTTATAAGAGGTATGCTATCTTCCCAATTATTAAAATCTCCAGACACTTCCACAGAATCATAATTTTCTGCAAAAGTAAATAATATACCGTCATCTACAACTCTTGGCGGAGTTACTTCTTGTATATTGTAATATTTTAGTATCTGAGCATTTTGCATTCTAGCTTGATACTGTTCAAGAGTCTCTTTAGTTCTATCACCGCAAGATACAGCAATTATAAAAACTATAAATATAAAAATATAAAAACAAATCTTTTTCATCATCAACCCGTAATATTTAATTTTGATGTAACAGCTTTATCATCTTTTTTCATAAATTTTTTATCATAACTTTTATTATCAGCAGGAGTAGAATTAGTTTGAGGAGCAGGATTACTATCTTCTTTTGTAGTATTATTATTATCAGCATTATTAGAAGATAATTTTTGCTCAACACCCTCCCAAGCACCTTTTAATTCTTTAAGATATTTTATAACCTCTAATATAGGCGGTTTAGTTTTAGATATATTTGCTTCTGTTAATCTCTGATTCATATAAGTATAAATAGAAGCTAATCTTTCAGCTATTTCTTTAGCATCATAGTTTAGAGAAGAGAGAAGTTCATATATAATCTCTTGAGCCTTCATTATATTATTATGAGCTTCTTCTGTACCATGTTTTTTGTCAATAGCATTACAAGCATTCTCAAGAAACTTGATAGCACCGTCATAAAGCATAATAACTAGTCTATTTTGAGATGCTGTACTAACATCAATTTTTTTATATTTTTGATAACCGTTATTAGTAGACAATTAAATCCCCCCATAAATTAATATTTATTATAAAATTATTATCGGAAAATAGAAAAAAGCATAAAATATTTTTTACTATTTCTAATAAAAGATGCATACATATACTATATTATACCGAAACAAGCATAATTTGTCAAAAATGTGTTTTAATTTTTTTGAGATTTTACTATATAGTGTTTTAACTATTATAATAAAACCATTAAAAACAAATTTAATAGTTAAATGATTTTAATTTATATATTGTTAAACTCATATCCCCTGAAACTCTAAAAGAATATTCATCTGGATAATACCTAGTAGTAAATACCATCTCGCCTTCATTTATAAATATCTCTATAGATGAAGTATCTATTAATATTCTTATGTTTTCTAACTTTTCTAAATATGCACTTCTTTTTATTCTGCCGCCGCCTATTTGTTTTCCTCTATCATTTAGAAACTCTAATATAAATTTATTCTCTTTATATTTAATAGAACAACCTTCAGAAATTAATAACTCAAAATCATTAGAACTTTTTATATTGTCAATTAAGACTTCGTAAGAGTTAATATCAGAAATTAAATTATCAGATAATGAAGAATAAGAACATTTATTTTCAAATATTTTTTTCTCTCTTAATTTTTCTAAACTTCTATGAGGCTTTTGATATAGTTTGCCATTTTTGAAACTTAATTCTCTTGCCACAGTTAAACAATGCTGCCAGCCATATTGAATGCTTAAGTTTTTATGAGTCTCTTCAGTATCAGGAACACCCATCCAACCTATAAGAACTCTATTTCCATTTTCATCTAAAAATGTCTGCGGAGCATAAAAATCAAAACCTCTATCTAATACAGTAAAATTAGCTGCCTCAAGAGAATCTTTATGCCTGTAATCATCATTAATTAAAAAATATCCAGAGAGATAAATATTTTCGTATACACTCTCAATTTGCTTCACACCCTGCGGACAAGTAATTAAAATATTCTGACCATCTAAATTAAACAAGTCGGGGCATTCCCACATATAACCAAATCTCTCTTTAGTGTTTATAGTGCTTATATGTTTCCAATTTCTTTTGTCTTTTGAAGAAAATACTAATACCTCACCAATATCATTATCTCTATCAGTTCCATATTTCCTTGCACCTTGAACCATATAATAACAATCTTTTTCTTTCCACACTTTAGGGTCTCTTATATGATTTGTTATGCCATTAGGATAATCTTTCATCTCCATTAAACATTCTTTTTCAGAGAAATTAATACCGTCATCAGAAACAATAAGCATAGTATTAGCCTCTCTTCCGCTTTCAATATAATCATGCTTGCCTAAAAGCTTTACATTGCCTGTATAATATACATACATCTTATTATCTTCTATAAAAGCAGAACCAGAATATACCCCATGACAATCATACTTTTGGTCTGGATATAATGAAACTCCTATATATTTATAATTGATTAAGTCTTTAGTTGTGTAATGACCCCAAAACTTTAATCCTCCATCAACATCAAAAGGGGAATATTGAAAAAATATATGATACTCACCTTTAAAATAAGATAAAGCATTAGGGTCATTAAGCCAACCTACAGGAGGCATTAAATGAAAATTTAATCTCCATTTTTTATTTTCCCTATTATTCTTAATATATTCAATCTCTTTTTGTTTTATTGCCTCTTCAAATACTTTAGCAACCAAATTCATTTGATTATCCTTAATATAACTATTTTTTACTCTTCATCTTCTTGCATATATTCATCAGGCACACCAAAAAACCAAGTAATAGTAAAAGATAGAACAACAGTAATTAAAGCAACGGCAATATAACCTATTAATTGTTTGCTGTCATAAATATAAAGCAATACACCAGGTATACCAGTAACACCATTAGCAGTAGCCTGTAAGTTTAATAATCTTGCAATCAACCCTGTTATACCAGCAGCAATAGCACCGCAAACCATAGGCTTTATTCCATATCTTATATTAATACCAAATATAGCAGGCTCTGTTATTCCAAGCCAAGCTGATAATGTAGCACCATAACCCATAGCTTTTACACTCTTTCTTCTAGTCTTTAATGTAACAGCCAAACAAGCAGCACCAGCAGCTAAATTTGCAACAGATAAAAGAGGATTGATTGGATTTAATGTAGTTGCAGCAAGAAAAGATATTTCTATTAAATTCATTATATGGTGAACGCCAGTAACAACTATAAATATTATTCCAAAACCTATTATAAATCCTCCAATTCCAAAAGGTAATGATAAAGAGAAATTAATAGCTACCAATATCCACTGTTCAACTATATGGAAAATTGGTCCAATTACAGCTAAAGATAATATAAGCATTATAAGTAAAGTTAAAAAAGGAGTAGCAAGTATATCTATTATATTAGGTATTACTTTTCTTAAATTTAATTCCACTTTAGAGCCTATAATACCAGCGATAAGTGCTGGAAGTATGCTTCCTTGATAGCCCACTATAGGTATAAAATTAAAAAGCATTATAGGTTTCACACCGCTGTCAGGATTGGCAACCAAATACGCATTAGGCAAAGCAGGAGAAACTAACATTAAACCTAACAATATACCCAATATAGGAGAGCCTCCAAATACCCTAAAAGTAGACCAACATACCAAAGCAGGCAAAAATGCAAATGTTGTCTCTGTAAGTACGCTCATAAATGTCATAACAGAAACTGGTATGTCTGATACTTGTAAATTAAACATGCTTAAAAAACTATCATTAATTAAAGCACCCTTAAGCCCTAAAAATAAACCTGTTGCAATCATAGCAGGCATTATAGGTACAAATACATCAGCAAATATACGAATAAACTTTCTAAAACTGTTTTTTTCTGTAGATTTATTTGACTCTTCTGCACTCTGATTTGATGAACCTTCAATTCCTAAATTAATAACCTCGGCATAAACTTTATTTACAACACCAGTTCCTAATATTATCTGATACTGTCCAGAATTAAAAAATACTCCCTTAACACCATCTATCTTTTGAACATCAGAATCTTTTATGCTCTCTCTGTCTTTTACTATTAATCTTAATCTAGTAGCACAGAAAGCAGCAGATATGATATTTTCTTTATTTACTACTCTAATAATTTCTTCAGCGGTTTTTTTATAATTTATAGCCATAATAAAAATCCTAATATATATGTAATCGGTTACATATTATTTTATCATATTTTTATATACTGTCAACTATAATTAAAAAAAATTTACAAAAAATAAAGTTGCATATTTGATTTTTAATATAAAAGATATATACTCTCTAAAAATACAGAATAAGAGTTCTAATGATGAAAACTGAAAACAAAAAAATAACAATGAAAGAAATAGCAGAACTTGCTGGTGTTACAAAAACTACAATATCAAGATACTTTAACGGCGGATATATAAAAAAAGAAACTAAAGAAAAAATTGCCAAAATAATAAAAAAATATAATTATGAGCCTAATACTTTTGCTAGATTAAAAGCAAGAAGAAGCTATATGATAGGAATTATAGTACCTGCTTTAGACTCAATAATAACATCAAGAGTGCTTACTGGTTTAGAGAGGACTTTTAGAGAAAAAAATTATATGCCAATAATAATGAATACTAATCATGAAAATGAGTTAGAAATTAAATATATAGAAAAACTAAAGAGATTAAATGTTGATGGAATAGTATTAAGTGCAACATATATTACAGCTGAACATAAAAAAATATTAAAAAAATTAGATATACCTTTTGTAATTTATGGGCAAGAATATAGTGATGGTATAAGTATAATTAATGATGATTATAATGCTGGAGTAGAGATAGGAGAATATATTGCTAAGAGAAATCATAAAAATATAGGCTTTATTAGCGTTGATGAAAAAGATGTTGCTATTGGTGTTAATAGAAGAAATGGTATAATAGACGGCTTAAAAAAATATAAGATACAACAAATAAATATTGAAATAGCAGATTTTTCTTATGATAGTTCAAAAATTGCAGCCAAAAAATTATTAAAAAATAAAAAATTAGATACAATAATATGTTCTACAGATAGGCAAGCTCATAGTGTTTATATGGTTGCAAAGGAAATGGGGCTTAAAATTCCAGATGATATATCTGTAATATCGTTTGGAGGATATGAGATTGATAAAATAATAGAGCCTGAACTTTCAACTATAAAATTTGATTCATTTAATGCTGGAGTATCCGCTGCTAATACTTTGATAAATTTAATTAATAATGTAAAAGTAGAAAAAGTATTTTATATTGATTATACATTCATAGAAGGTAAAAGCGTAAAATAAATACAGATTAATTATATTTACTATCTTCTTTAGCTATTTTCTTTATAATAACTGAAAAAATCATAGTAAAAATAAGTAATACAATCTTATAAAAAATTAGCATCAATAATTGAATTATTGTAAAAGCTATTAAAAAAGATAAAAGATATTTTAAAAAAGTATTTGGAAGAAAAGAAACATTTTCCAATTTAAGATTATAAATAAGAAAAGTGAGAGGCAGAGTAATTATAATAGTTAATATAGTAACTGATAATATAGATATACCCATTATTTTTTTATTTACTTTTTTATTTTTTCTATTCATTTTTAGTAATATCCCTATTAATTATGAGAATTAAAAAATATCTATCTATTATTAATCTTTCATTTTTTTATTTATAATTTTTATTAAAATAACACATAATAATATAGCAATTATAAATGGCAAAGCAAAAATAAAAGAAATATTTGCTGAAGCAGAAGCACCATCAAATTTAATAGCATAAAACATATAACCATAATTAAAAGATACAACTGTAACCATCATATAAGAAAATAAATATGCTATAATTCTAATAGTTTTTATAATTCTTTGTTTATTATTCATTTTATTAATCTAAGTAGTTTTTTATAAAAAATTTAAATATAAAAAATCCCAACAGAAATAATCTATTGGGATAAAAATATATAATATATACCCGGCAACGTTCTACTCTCCCGTAAAGCTACCCTTACAGTACCATCGACGATGAAAGGCTTAACTGCCGTGTTCGGAATGGGAACGGGTGTATCACTTTCTCTATGGTCACCGAAATAATATTAGCAAATTAAAGAACAAATTATTGATGATATTGCCAGATATATAGGAGCGTAGATTGTCTCATTCTGATTGATTATGTTTTCTGTTGTTTGTAAGAAGAAAACGATAATATGGTCAAGCCATTGGTCTGATTAGTGCTGCTCAGCTGAACAGGTATTTCTTCCCTGCTTACACTTGCAGTCTATCAACGTCGTAGTCTCCAACGAAACTCATAGGGAAAATTAATCTTGAAGGAGGCTTCCCACTTAGATGCTTTCAGCGGTTATCCCGTCCGCACATAGCTACTCTGCGATGCCCTTGGCAGAACAACAGATACACCAGAGGTGCGTTCATTTCGGTCCTCTCGTACTAAAAATGACTCTTCTCAATTTTCCAACGCCCGCAACGGATAGGGACCAAACTGTCTCACGACGTTCTGAACCCAGCTCGCGTACCGCTTTAATTGGCGAACAGCCAAACCCTTGGGACCTGCTCCAGCCCCAGGATGCGATGAGCCGACATCGAGGTGCCAAACCTCCCCGTCGATATGAACTCTTGGGGGAGATAAGCCTGTTATCCCCGGAGTACCTTTTGTCCGTTTAGCGATGGCCCTTCCACTCGGGACCACCGGATCACTAAGACCTGCTTTCGCACCTGCTCGAGATGTCTCTCTCGCAGTTAAGCCACCTTATGCCTTTATACTCTACTACCGATTTCTATTCGGTTTGAGGTGACCTTTGCACGCCTCCGTTACTCTTTAGGAGGCGACCGCCCCAGTCAAACTACCCGCCTGACAATGTCCGACTGCCGGATAACGGCTAATCGTTAGAATCCCATTTTGCGAAGGATGGTATTTCAACGATGGCTCCATGAAAGCTGGCGCTCCCACTTCAAAGCCTCCCATCTATTCTACACATCACAAAACAAAACTCAATGTCAAGTTATAGTAAAGGTTCACGGGGTCTTTCCGTCCTGTTGCGGGTAATCAGCATCTTCACTGATAATTCAATTTCACCGAGTTCTTCCCCGAGACAGTGCCCGGATCGTTACACCATTCGTGCAGGTCGGAACTTACCCGACAAGGAATTTCGCTACCTTAGGACCGTCATAGTTACGGCCGCCGTTTACTGGGGCTTCAATTCGAAGCTTCGCTTACGCTAACCTCTCCTTTTAACCTTCCAGCACTGGGCAGGTGTCAATCCCTATACATCCATTTACATGTTTGCAGAGATCTGTGTTTTTGTTAAACAGTCGGCCAGGCCTTTTCACTGCGACTCTCCTCCCGATATTGCTACCGAGATTCAAGCGTCTCTTTTTCCGAAGTTACAAGACTAATTTGCAGAGTTCCTTAGGGAAGATTATCTCGAGCGCCTTAGAATACTCATCTCACCCACCTGTGTCGGTTTGCGGTACGATTATAATATGCCTAACCTTAGGAATTATTTCTAGACAGCCTAATTCACGCAACTTCCTGAACCCGAAAGCCCAGTCACTATCCACCTCAACCTTAAAGCAGCAAGCATTTTACTCACCACAAGTCTCGGCTATTCGACGAGGATAACCATCACCTCGCGTACGCAAACAATCTGTGTCATTCCATCGAAACATACTATAGTACAGGAATATTTACCTGTTTCCCATCGACTACGCTTTTCAGCCTCATCTTAGGGGTCGACTAACCCTAGGCAGATTAGCTTTACCTAGGAAACCTTGGGTTTGCGGCGAACGGGTTTCGCACCCGTTTTCTCGTTACTCATGCCTGCATCCTCACTTCTTATACCTCCAGCATACCTTACGATACACCTTCAACGGCTTAAAGAACGCTCTCCTACCAATCATAGATTAACTCTATAATTCCCTAGCTTCGGTACTATGTTTGAGCCCCGTTACATTTTCGGCGCAAAAACACTCGACCAGTGAGCTGTTACGCACTCTTTAAAGGAATGGCTGCTTCTAAGCCAACCTCCTGGCTGTTTAAGTATTCTCACATCCTTTCCCACTTAACATAGATTTTGGGACCTTAGCTGAGGATCTGGGCTGTTTCCCTTTTGACAATGACGCTTATCCGCCGCTGTCTAACTGCCATGCTCTTAACTTACGGTATTCGGAGTTTAGTTGGGTTTGGTACTCGGTTAGGAGCCCTAGTCCATTTAGTGCTCTACCCCCGCAAGTAAACACATAACGCTGCCCCTAAAGACATTTCGGAGAGAACCAGCTATCTCCAAGTTTGATTAGCCTTTCACTCCTACCCACAAGTCATCCAAAGCCTTTTCACGGCCACTGGTTCGCACCTCCACTCAATGTTACTCGAGTTTCGCGCTGCTCATAGGTAGATCACTTGGCTTCGGGTCGTATAGCATGCAACTAATTTCGCCCTATTAAGGCTCGCTTTCACTACGACTACAAGGCTATTACCTCTTAATCTTGCTACATACTATAAGTCGCAGGCTCATTCTACAAAAGGCACGCCATCAGGCCTTCTACTATTGCTAGCAGGGTTCCCTCTGACTACTTGTAAGCTTAAGGTTTCAGGTTCTATTTAATAACCCTCAACGGGAGACTTTTCACCTTTCCCTCACGGTACTCTACACTATTGGTCACTGGTTAGTATTTTGCCTTGGATAGTGGTCTACCCAGATTCAAACAGGGTTTCACGTGCCCCGCCCTACTCAGGAACGACAAAACCTTGTATATATGATTTCGTGTACAGGGCTATCACCCACTATGGCCTGCTTTTCCAAAACAGTTCCACTATCATATATAGCAAAGTCGATGTATGTAAGTATACCACTCGCCGCCCTACAACACCGCAATAACAACGCCTTACAACTTGACATTATTACGGTTTAGGCTCTTCCCCTTTCGCTCGCCACTACTGAGGGAATCTCAATTTTGATTACTCTTCCTCCAGGTACTTAGATGTTTCAGTTCCCTGGGTGTTGCCTTATACACCTATGGATTCAGTGTATAATATAGAAGGTTTACTTCTATAGGTTTTCCCATTCGGTGATCTACGGATCATAGAATATTTGCTTCTCCCCGTAGCTTATCGCAGCTTGTCACGACCTTCATCGCCTTCCAGTGCCTAGGCATCCACCTTAAGCCCTTACTTACTTGACCATATTATCCTTTTCTTCTTATTGCTAAGTTTCTAAGTTTAATACGTCTTGAATGAGACTATTAGCTAATTAAAGCTGTTTCTTCTAATTCTTTAGTAACGTCCGCTTAATTGTTTCTACTCTAAGACACACAATCTAATTGTGTTTTCTTTTCTTATCAAGTGAAGATTTTTATAATTGCTGACTTTCCGTTTCTTAATTGGAAATACTTTATAAAAATCTACGCTCTTATATATCTGTCAAAGATCATCTTTTGTTTCTCATTGATGTTTTTTATTTATCATCAATGTTTTATTAGTATAGCATGCAGCCAAAAAAACGCAATACTATTTTTGCCGTTAAACACAAATTTTTTGCATTTTTTTTCTAAAAATAGGTTTATATTATACATTTTATACATATTTTTAAAGCCAAATTCTCTAAATAAAATTAAAACAAAATATTTAACCAAAAATTCGCTTTTTTTTACAAAAAAACTTATAATTGTATTATTATTTTTATAATTTATCATAAATAATTTTAGAGAGTTTGATATGAATATACCCGAAGAAAATGGAATAAAAAATCTTACACCAAATACTACTATATATCATGAAGGCGAAAAAATTAAAAACATTTCTATTATCACTAAAGGTGAAATTGATGTTTATATATCTTCTAGAGAATTAATAGGGATAGAAGATGAAGAAGAAATTATGAAATATAGTTGTAAACTTTTTTCTATACCTAGAAATATTATGATTGGAATCGGAGCTTTTATGTATGATTCTAATTATATATTTTCTTTTAAGTCTAAAAATGATAATGAAATATATACAATAAATATTCCTGATATAGAATATATAAAAACATTCTTTAATAGCAATAGAACATATCTAACTAATATGTATCATTCTCTTGCTTATATGATAATGAAAACTTATGACGAATATATTAAAATTAAAAAAATTAATGATGAACTTAAAATAGTAACTACAAATCTTGGGGTTATGTATTTTAATTTAAATGCTAAAAATAAAAATATTAAATCTGAATTATTTCTAAAAACAAAAGAAGTTTTTGAATATGCTACAAATGATGGTTTTAATTTCCCTACAGATTTCAATACTGATTTTATAAAAGAAGACCATGAAGAGATATATAATAATAATAAAAATAAAATCGTAGAAGAAAATGAAAAATTAGAATTTGAAATTGAATATATAAAAAGATTTTTAACTATGCCTAAAGAAATTAAAGCTCCTTTCTTTAGCTATGATGTTAATATGACTCTATCTGCTACTGCTATATTATATCAAACTTTAAAAGATATAGCTGATATGTTGAAATTCGAATTTATAAGCACTATGGAAAATATATCTTTTCTATATTCAAACAATCAAGAATCTCTATTTACAGAATATTCTAAAATGGCTTTTGAATTAGAAAAACAAGGAAAAAATTATGAAGTATGGGCTAGATATTCTAGATATATAGCAAATACTACAAAAGATGTATGCGAAAAAATTAAAAATAAATATGACTATGATTTAAATATAGATATAGATGAATTAGAAAGCACTATAAAAAAACTTACAGAAAATATAAACTCACATAATAATGATGAATCGAATAGCGAAGAAAATAATGTTCAAGTAATTATGGGTGTAGAAGCTATTCCTGAAGAGATTAGAAACCCTAGCAAAAAATAATAGAAATGGCTGGAATACCTGAAGATAGAGCTTCAACATTCTTTAAATCTTTAAATGCATTCAAAAAATTAAAAGATAAATTTAGCACTGAAGATGATGCTAGAAAAATCAGAAGAAGTGTTACAAATGTATTCTTTGAAGTTTATAAAGAAATAGCTAAAAAATATATTATAAACAGTGAAAAAAATAAATTATTTTCTATGTTCTTAAACTTCGGATACATGGACGACCAATTACTTACTCCAAATCAAATTGTTGATTTATACGAAGTAAAAGATAAAACATCTACTAAAAAAATTAATGTATTTTATATAGATGAATGGCTTCAAAAAATTTATGATAAAGAAGAGCCTCCTTCAGTTAATGGTTTCGGACAAGACTATAGAGAAGCTTTAAGAGAGATGAAAAAAAGAGGTATTATTAGCGACCATGAATTAGAAGAACATTGGGAAAGCCCTCTTAAAAGACTTGAATATGAAATAGATAATATGATTGAAACTACTCATAGATTATGTTATGGTCAAATAAGTGTTTATTTCCCTATTCTTCACAAGGACATGATAATTAAAGATTTCAAAGATTCTTTAATTAAAAGAGAAGCAATGGAAAACACTTTAAACTCTATATTAGAAATAGATTTTTCTGCTTTCTACAGAGAAGTTTTATATAAAAATAAAGAGCTAAACATAGAAAAAGAATTAGTTATGCAGGAAGTACTTCCAAACATTATATTAATGCCTACATACGGTTCTCGTGCTATAATGTGGGAAGAGCTTTCAAGCAGACAAAAAAATAGTACAGCTAGATTCCTACTTCCTATATTTACATCAGAAGATTTGGAAGGTTTAACTCTTCCTATGATGGGTGCTTTCAGATGGGAGCTTTGTAAAACTATGCTTGGTCCTGCTTGGAATGATATTACTCAAATGTCTATCACTTCAGAATACAGCGATTATATTCAGTTCTACAAGAAAAATAGAAATCTCTCTGATGATGCTAAAAGAAAAATTAAAAGTACAAATTAAAAAATGCAGAAACAATTTAAGAGAAGTATTTGTATCAGATTATGTTATATGGGCTTAAATACGAAAGTAAAGGTATTATGCGTCTAAACAGAGTAGCAAGAGGCATACTATACAGACAAGTTCCTTTTGCTAAAAACATAAGAGATGAACTTGAAAAACAGCCTATGTTTGCTGATATGGCTAATAGATTTAAAAACATAAGAAATAAAAAAGCCACTGAATTAGAAAATAGATATTTCAAATTCACTAAAACAGGTAATCCTTTGCCTGAAGAGTTGCAAAATCATATAGATTTTTATAAGAAAATGTAACCATAATAAAATTGACAAAAAAATAGTTTTTATATATAATATTACTCTATATAATAATATTTTAAACTCAATTTCTATTTTTTATGGAGACAACAAAAATGCAGCTTAATAAAAATATATTAGAAGTACCATATTCGTTAATAAGAGAACTTACAGAAAAAGCACAAAAAAAACAAGACAGCATAATGCTCACAATAGGAGAACCAGATTTACAGCCTCCGAAAGAATTAATTGATTATGGCTGTGAATATGCTAAAACACATGCTCTGCCATACACTCAATCCGGCGGAAGCGAACATTTAAGAGATTTGGTTGCTAAGCATTATAATAAATATTATGGTTCAAATGTTAATGCTAATAATATCACTATGCATATTGGTTCTATGGAAGGTATATCATCTGTATTTAGAACTATATTAAACATTGATGATGAAGTTATAATACCTACTCCATTTTTTTCACCATATGAACAAGCAGTTAAATTGTCTTATGGTAAAGTTGTATTTCTAGACACAAGAGAAGATAATCTTGTATTAAAGCCTGAAAAGATAGAAAAAGTTATAACTAATAAAACAAAAGCAATTCTTTTTAGTAATCCTGGAAACCCATCTGGATATATGCTAAAAAAAGAAGAGGTTGATGAGCTTGTAAAATATTTTGAAAAAAAAGATATATTTGTTATAGCCGATGAAATATATTCTGCTATATCATTTTATCCATTTACATCTTTTGCTTCATACCCTTCTATAAAAGATAAAGTGATAATATTAAATGGTTTTTCAAAGTCGCATTCTATGACTGGCTGGAGAATAGGATACAGTATAACTCCTGAAGATGTGAGAAAATATTTAGTTAATGCTAGTTTTAATAATGTGGGAAGTATGGTTAGTTTGTCTTGTGCTATTGCTGAATATGCTTTAGAAAAATATCCTATCATAGAAAGTTATAGAGATATTTATAAAGAGAGGGCTTTTACTATGTCTAAAGAATTAACTGATTTAGGTTTTGATGTAATAGAGCCTAGGGGAGCTTTTTATTTGTTTGTAGGATACAGTAAGTTTTCTAAAGAGCCTTCACTTGATTTTTCTATGAGATTATTAGATGAAACTGGTGTTGCTGTTGTACCGGGTATTGCTTTTGGAAGTGAAAATTATTTTAGAATAGCTTTAACTCAAGAGATACCTATATTAAAAGAGGCTGTTAAGAGAATTAAAGATTTTTTAAATAAATAAAAACAATAAATAAAATAATTAAAAAAATAATAATATAATGGGGCTTTAAAAGCCCCTTGTTTTTTGAGATAGTTTTAATTTTTTATTAGTAAATATGGTTATATATAAAAATAATTATTTATTATTTTTTATTTAATATTAAATTTTGACAAAATAATTAGTTTGTTTATAATGTAAAAACATATTTTGGAGAAAACACAATGAGTGAAAATAATGAAAATAAAGAAAACAAAAATAACGATATAGAAAAAAATGAAAATATAGAAAATAAAACTGAAGATAAAACTATTGAAACAAATCAAGAAAACGATTCTGATAATGCTGTATCAATAGTTGAAGATAAACTTCCCTCAAGACTAATAATAATACCTGTAATGGGAAAGCCATTATTTCCAGGTCTTTATGCACCATTTCCAATACCAGCTTCTCAAGCTAATGCTGTAAACAAAGCCATTGCTGAAAATGATGGTTTTTTAGGTCTTAATTTGTATATACAAGATGAGCCTAAAGACATAAAAAAAACAACTATCGATGAAATATATAAAGTGGGCGTTGTTGTAAAAGTATTTAAAAAACTTAATCTTCCAGATGGAGGACTTAATCTCCTTATTAATTCAATTAAAAGATATAAAATAATTAGATACATTTCAACTGACCCTGTAATTAGAGCAGAGCCTTTATATATACCAGACATAGTAACAACAAATAATGATAAAGAGGCAAAAGAAATAAAAGCATATACAAGAGCTTTACTTTCTGAGGTAAAATCATTAAGCGAAAACAACCCTCTTTTTACAGAAGAGATGCGTCTTACAATGGTAAATGTAGATGACCCTGGTAAATTAGCAGATTTTGTTACTTCTATGATAAATGTTGAAAGAGCTAGTCAGCAGGAAATATTAGAAACTTTTGATGTACAGGAAAGATTAGAAAAAGTTTTACTTCTTCTTCAAAAAGAGAGAGAAATAACAAAACTTCAGCAAAAAATTCAAGGAAGCATTAACTCTAAAATACAAAAACAGCAAAGAGATTATTTTCTAAAAGAACAACTAAAAGAGATAAAAAAAGAATTAGGCTACGACACAGACCCTAAACAAAAAGATATAGATAAATATAAAAAAGAGTTAAAAGAATTAAAAATAGTAGATGAAGTAAGAGAGAGAATGGAGCAGGAAATAGAAAAAATTTCTACAATAGATACGCATTCTCCAGAGTACACAGTGTCAAAAAATTATCTTGATACATTGTTTGCACTCCCTTGGAACAAAGAAAACAAAGAGAGAGAAGACATAACAAAAAGCAAAAAAATATTAGACAGAGACCATTATGGACTTGAAGATGTAAAAGAGAGAATATATGAGTTTTTGGCAGTTAGAAAACTAAACCCAGATAAAAAATCTTCAATACTATGTTTTGTAGGCCCTCCTGGTGTTGGTAAAACATCTATAGGAAAAAGCATTGCAGAAGCATTAGACAGACCATTCTTTAGATTCTCATTAGGCGGTATGAGAGATGAGGCAGAAATTAAAGGACACAGAAGAACATATATTGGTGCTATGCCTGGTAAAATAATTGAGGCTCTAAAAATTGTTAAATCTAAAAATCCAGTTTTAATGCTTGATGAAATAGATAAATTAGGAGCAAGCTTTCAGGGAGACCCTTCTAGTGCATTGCTTGAAGTATTAGACCCAGAGCAAAACTCTTCTTTTAGAGACCATTATCTTGATTTGCCTTTTGATTTATCTAATATTTTGTTTATTACAACAGCAAACACATTAGACACTATTCCAAGACCATTGCTTGACAGAATGGAAGTAATTAGACTATCTGGCTACATCATGGAAGAGAAAATAAAAATTGCTACAAAATATATAATACCAAGACAATTAAAAGCACATGGTTTGATTGCTAAAAATGTTAAGTTTACAAACAAGGCTATAGCAGATATAGTTAATGGTTATGCAAGAGAGGCTGGGGTGCGTAACTTCGAGAGAATGATAGAGAAAATATGCAGAAAAATTGCAGCCGATGTAGTTTCAAACAACAAGGAAAATTATAACATAACTATAGATTCTAAAGATTTAGAAAAGTACTTAAAAAAGCCAATTTTTACAGAAGACTTCACAGAAAAAGACTTAAAGCCAGGAAATGCAATAGGTTTAGCTTGGACTTCTATGGGCGGGGCTACATTAACTATAGAATCTATTAAAGTACAAGAGAAAAAAGATGCAGGCACTATAAACATAACAGGACAGCTTGGAGAGGTGATGACAGAGAGCGTGCAGATTGCCTATAGCTATGTAAAAAGTGTTGCTAAAAATTACGGCGTTGATGAAAATTATTTTAATGACGCTATAATACACTTACACATACCAGAAGGTGCTACTCCAAAAGACGGCCCTTCTGCCGGTATTACTTTAGCTACTGCTTTATTATCGCTTGCTATGAATAAAGTTATTAGAAATGATACTGCTATGACAGGTGAGCTTTCTCTCAATGGAAAAGTGCTTCCTATTGGAGGGCTTAAAGAAAAAACTATAGCTGCTAAGAGATTAGGTTTTATTAAACATATTATAATACCTTTTGAAAATAAAAGAGATTTAGATGAAATACCTGATAAAGTTAAAAGTTCTCTTATTTTCCACCCTGTAAAGCAGGTAGAAGAGGTATTTGACTTTATGTTTAAATTAAATAAGCAAAACAAAAAAACTGATAAAGCATCAACTAAATCTAAAAAAACAAAAAAATAATTATTAAAATATTTATAATATAAAAGGCTTAAACTTAAAAGTTTGAGTCTTTTTTATTATTGTTGATTTTATTTATTATTAATTTAGAATAAATAAAACCTATATAAAAGATCTATTAATTATGAAACAAAAAACAATTATTAATCAGTTAGAAACAGATAAAAAATTAATATCTATACTTAAAAAGCTTCCTAACAATTATTGGGATTTCAAAAATGAAAACACAAAAGAATATACTATACATAGCTATCCAGCTGTAATGGTGCCTCATATAAGCAGAAATATTATTAATATAGTTAAGCAAATTATGGAGGTTGATTCTTTGTTTGACCCATTTTCTGGCTCAGGTACAGTTCTTGTTGAAGGTATGCTTGCTAATATTAAAACAGTGTATGGAAACGATATTAATCCTCTTGCTATATTTATTTCAAAGGTAAAAACTAATAAACTTGATATACATGAGCTTAAAAAAGAAGTTTCAGTTTTATTAGAAAATATTAATAATGATTATAAAAAAAATATAGATTTTTATGAAGGGGCAGACGAGTATTGTAAAAAAAGTCTTGATATTACATCAAAAAATGGTTGGGGAGATAATGCTCCAAAATATCTTAGAGAATATATAAAATTAAATAAAATTAATTTTGAAGTACCTGATTTTAAAAATATTGGCTATTGGTTTAAGCCTAGAGTGATATTAAAGCTTCAAATGATTAAAAACCATATTCTAACAATCAAAAAAGAAAATATAAGAAATTTTATCTTTGTGGCATTTAGTGAATTAGTTAGGATTGTATCTAATAGAAGAAATGGAGAGTTCAAAATGTTTAGAATGCTTCCTGCAAAAGTTGAAAGTTTTAATCCAGATGTATTAAAAGAATTCACTTATATTTTAGAAAATAATATTAAAAAAATGCATAGTTTTGTTGAAGCTTGCAAAAACAATAACAGTAATTCAAAAGTTAAAATATTTAATAATAATGTTATAGACTTATTTTGTATTCCTGATTCATCTATTGATTTAGTAATTACATCTCCTCCTTATGGCGACAGCAGAACAACTGTTGCTTATGGAGAATATAGCAGATTATCTCTTCAATGGTTAGATTTATTTGAACTTTCTCAAAAAGAAATAATGATGCTTGATAAAAGATTGATGGGAGGAGTTAAGTTTAAAAATGGATTTGAATTTTCAATTCCAAGTAAAACTTTAAATAAATCTCTTAACACTATAAAAAATATTGATTTAGAGCGTGCAGGCGATGTATATAGTTTTTATTTAGATTTAGAAAAAGCAATATCTTCAATTTCCAAGAAAACTAAAAAAGGAGGATATCAATTTTGGGTAGTTGCTAATAGAACTGTTAAAGGAGAACTTTTAAAAACAGATAAGATAATAACAGAAATTGCAAGTAAATATAATATGGATTATGTTTATACAATTGACAGAAACATAATTAACAAAGTAATGCCATCATTAAACTCACCAACGAATATAGCAGGCAAAAAATCAGAAACTATGTGTAATGAACATATTGTAATTCTTAGAAAATAATAATATATAAGATTTCAATTAAAACAAAAAATAAATAAAAACTTTATTGGTTTTTAAAGCTTGAAATTGTGATAATTTCTTTATATAATATCTTTCGTGTGTTTTTTCTAAAAAGTTTTTACACACACATTTTACTAGGAGGAAATATTATGGCTTCAGTTATTATTGTAGGTACACAGTGGGGTGATGAAGGCAAAGGAAAAATTGTTGATTATCTTGCTAATAAGGCTCAATATGTAGTTCGTTCTCAGGGCGGAAGTAATGCAGGACACACCGTTGTTGTTGATAATGTAAAATATAAATTAAGGCTTCTTCCTTCTGGTATACTTCATAAAGATAAAGTATGCATTATAGGTAATGGTGTTGTAATAGAGCCTAAGGTGTTTTTAAGTGAAATTGACGGTCTTATAGAAAAAAAAGTTAATATGTCTAATTTAAAAATATCTAACAGAGCTCATGTTCTTATGCCTTATCATAAAATATTAGATGAACTTCAAGAAGAGGATTTGGGTGAAAATAAACTCGGCACTACTAAAAACGGAATAGGTCCTTGTTATATGGATAAAGCAAGCCGTTTGGGTATAAGAATAGTTGATTTAATGAATAAAGAAGTGTTTGCTAAAAAATTAAAGTTTAATGTTGAACTTAAAAACAAACTTCTTAAAAAGCTTTATAATCATGAAGGAATTAATTACGAAGAGTTATTAAAAGAGTATTTGGAATATGCTGAGAGATTAAGACCTTATGTTGCTGACACTACTACAATATTAAATAAAGCAATAAAAGAAAAGAAAAACATATTATTTGAAGGTGCTCAGGCTACTATGCTTGACTTAGACCATGGTACATATCCTTTTGTAACATCATCATACCCTGCTGCGGGCGGTGCTTGTACTGGTTCTGGAGTTGGACCTAGAAAGATAGATAATGTTATAGGAGTTGTTAAGGCTTATTCTACAAGAGTTGGAGAAGGACCTTTCCCTTCAGAGCTTTTCGATGATGTAGGGCAGTTTATAAGAGACAAAGGCGGGGAATACGGTACTGTTACAGGAAGAGCAAGAAGATGCGGTTGGCTTGATGCTTGCGTTATAAAATATGCTTCATACATAAATGGGCTTGATTCTGTAGCAATTACTAGACTCGATATATTAGATGAATTAGAAAAGCTAAAAATATGCGTTGCATACAAATATAACGGCGAAATATTAGAAGACTATCCAGCTGATTTGGATATACTTTCAAAAGTTGAACCTGTATATGAAGAGTTTGACGGTTGGAAAACAAGCACTACAAACATTAGAGAATATGATAAGCTTCCAGAAAATGCTAAAAAATACTTAAAAAGATTAAGCGAAGTAATAGACACAGAAATATCAATAGTGTCTGTTGGAGCTGGAAGAGATGAAACTATCATCATAAAAGATATTTTTTAATTGAACATTAAAGTTATTTTATAGTATTCTGACTTTTAGTTTCTATTTGCTATAATGAGTTTAATATAGTTGTATTAATTTGAAATAATAATTATTTTGTAATGTATATTTATTTTAATCTTTACAATTAAAATACATCAATTATCTTATTCTTAGCAAAACTTTTATATAATATTTAATAAATACCCATACAAGAAAACTAAATTTGAAATATAAAAAAGGGAGGCAGTTAAGCCCCCCTTATTTTTTAAGCTTTTAACACTCTATTATAGAGTAGGTAAATACCAAGTAATACCAGTAGCACCGTTAAACTGAAGAGTATTTTTAGCGAATGCATCGCCACCGTTACCAATTTCAGCTTCGAAATACCATTGTAAGTCTTTAACAGGGTTGATATAAATCTCACCATAAGCATTCCATCTCATAGAATGAAGAATACCAGTATTAGCAGCATTAGCAGAATTAAATTTATAACCTGTATCTACAGCACCATAACCTAAACCAGCTCCAACATATATAGAAACTATATCGCTGTTAGCAGACATACCTAAAGTAGGGAGTATATTCAATGCCCAAGGGTTATGCTCATAACCACCTGTAACAGCATCAACAAAAATAACACCTGAAGAAGATTTAACACCATAAGTATCACTATAACTTCCATCAACCGCACCATTTATATCAGCAACTTTATATGCTACTTTTCCTTTAGCACCTAAAGCTGTATCATAAGTAACTTTTAAGAAAGGCTTAAGAGCAACATCGCCTACTGTAGCACCAAAATATGCTCTGAAGTCAAAACCAAAAGATTCTGCTTTTTGTTTACTATTAGCTACTTCTGTTGTTTCTGTTTGATTTATACCATATTTAACATAAAGTCTTATTTCATTGAAAGCTTCAATACCAGTGTAGTATCTGATTTGTGGATCCATACTTACACCTAAATATTTATATCCATCTGAATAATTAGCAATATCACCATTTTTAACAGCTACTTGTATAGGTATAGCTATTCTTAAGCTATCATTCATAGCTGTCATAGTTAATACAGGAGTATGTTCACTTAAACCATAACCATTTTTAGTAACTCCTCTAAGTGTAGAGTGATGATATCTATAGTTATAACCAACACCAATGCTGAATATATCAGAAGTATAACCTATACCAGCAGAAACTGTAGGTATAAAGTTTAAGAATTGTTTAGTAGCACTACCATTTGGAGTATATGTATCAGGATTAAATATAGCACCAAACTGAGTTTCACTCTCATCTCTAACACCAACAACACCTCTAATCATATCGTTACCTAAAACGAATCCCATTTGACGAACTCTAAATCTTAATTGATTTGCATCTACAAGGAAATCAATCCAGTCAGAGTTAGCGCCATAATAACCAAACACTGATGTACTTGCTATAGTTAATAAAGCTATAGCGGTTAATAAAACCTTTTTCTATTTTTTTTCTCCTAAATTTTTTTATAGTTATACCCTTTAGGGCATTAACTCCTAAAATAAAAAATAAATGAAAATGTTCCCACTTAAGAGAACTAATTACTCATAGTTTTAAATATATGGAATTTTAGAAAAATGTCAATATGATTTTTGATAAATTTAGGACAAAACTTTTAATTTGTCTATAAAATAACAACAAAAAACACATTTTTGTAAAATATTTTTTTAAAAAATCATAAATTAACATAATACAAACTAGTTAAAAAATACGAAATTGTAAAAAAAATAAAGGGGCTTTCCCAAACGTACGCAGACGCGAAACCCCCTCATTTTATTTAATACTTAAAATAATTATTTCTTTAAGCAATAGCCTTTTTCTTTCTTGTTATTATCTGTAATATTATAAGAGCAGCTATTAAACCTATTCCTATTATATCAGTGTAGAATTCTGGATATATAGATAAAAGACCAGCCACTATAAATAAAATCCTCTCAATAAAGTTACATTTTCTAAATACATATCCCTCAAGACCAGCAGATACTCCAAACATACCAATAAGCGAAGTAATAAGTATAGGTATCACCTCAACAAAAGTAGTATTAATCATAAGTATTTGCGGATTAAATATAAACATATAAGGTATAATAAAAGCACCTATAGAAAGCTTCGTAGCCTCAAAACCAGTCTTAAGCGGGTCAGACTTAGCAATAGCAGCACCAGCCATAGCAGCCAAAGCAACAGGAGGAGTAACGTCTGCTATTATACCAAAATAAAATACAAACATGTGAGCCGCTAAAGGTTCAAATCCAAGCCCTATTATAGCACCAGCCGCAATAGTAGAAGTAATTAAATAATTCGCAGTAGTAGGAACTCCCATACCAAGTATAATAGAACTAATCATAGTAAGCATAAGGAGAAGTATAGATATTCCGCCTGATATAGATATAAGCCCTGCACCAATTTTTAAACCTAAACCTGTTAATGTAATAACTCCTATTATAATTCCAGCCATAGCACAAGCAACAGCAACACTTATAATGTTTCTTGCCCCATTAACAAATACATCTATTAAGTCATTAAAAGTAAAGCTTCTCTCTCTCTTAAGAATTATATCAACTATAGAGTTAATAATAGCAACCAACCCAGCAGCAATTATTCCCATAAGTCCAGCATATATAGCTGTTTTACCAAGTACAAAGAAATATATTATAGTGGCAAGAGGAATAACCAAATAACCCTTCTTCATTAAAAGCTCGCCAATCTTCGGAAGTGAATCTCTTGATAAACCTTTAAGCCCAGTCTTTTTAGCTTCCAAATGCACCATTATAAATATACCAGTAAAATAAAGTATAGCAGGTATAATAGCAGCCTTAGCAACTTCTTTATAAGGAATCCCTAAACTTTCAGCCATCAAAAAAGAAGCAGCACCCATTATAGGAGGCATTAATTGTCCTCCAGTAGAAGCAGAAGCCTCAACAGCACCCGCAAACTCTGGTCTATATCCTAAAGACTTCATCATAGGTATAGTAAAACTTCCTGTACCAACAGTATTAGAAACAGAACTTCCAGAAACAGTACCAAACATAGCACTAGTAAGTACAGCAACCTTTGCAGGACCTCCGTCATAACTTCCAGCTATAGCATTACATATATCTATAAAAAATTGACCTATTCCTGTCTTATCAAGCAAAGCACCAAAAAATATAAACAAAAATATAAATGTAGCAGATGCCCCAATAGGAGTACCCATTATACCTTCAGTGTTATAATATAAATGTGAAACAAGTCTCTGTATAGAATATCCTCTGTGATTTAAAAATCCAGGTGCATATGCCCCAAATAAAGCATAAACTATAAAAACTAATGATATTATAAGTATAGGTGTACCCACTATTCTTCTGCAAGCCTCAAACAAAATTAATATACCTACAATACCTATAATAATATCAGTAGTATTGTATATACCTGCCCTTCTTACTAAACTGTCAAAATTAATACTAATATAAAGCCAAGAACAAGCACCAACTATCGCAATTATCACGTCATACCAAGGAAGTTTATCTTTAGGCATATCCTTCTTCATAGGAAATAGTAAATATGCAAGTGCCATAACAAAAGCTAAATGCGTAGCCCTCACCACCTGAGCAGTTATCTTACCAGACAAAATAGAATAAAGCTGAAACAAACAAAAAGCCACAGATATAACTATAATTAAATATTTCTTCCAATCTTTAAATCTTCTATATCTCGATTCACTGTCATATTTACTCATGTAATCATCTAACTCTTCTGCAGTTACATGTATAATATCATGATTATTATGCTTCATTTACGCCCCCTTATCATATTTTTTATTAATTCTATTAACGATACATTTCTATATTTTATATTTATATTAGTCTGAGGTTTAAACAAACTTTTAAGCATTATTTCATTATCATCTATCGTTATGCTATGCTCAGCAATAATGCCTACAAATAAATAAAAATCTTTAATGATTCTATTTATATTATTAATTTCAATATTATCATCTTTAATAATAATATTTTCATTATTTTCAGGTTCAGCTATACCAGCACCATAAGAAACGAAAGTTGTTTTATCTAATATTATATTACCATTTTCATCTATAATATAATAATCTCTCACCCTTCCCTTATTAACTGAATGCGTGTATGAAATTATAAATTCTTTTTTTTCTAAATGATATATATATTTATTATTATCTTTTACGCTTTTTAGTACTAATCTTGGAAATATAGGAATAGTAATAAAAAGCAGTAAAGATAATAATACTACAATAATTTTTTTCATATAAAATAATATTAATTATATTATTTTACCTGATATCCTAATTCTTGATAATATTTTAAAGCACCAGGGTGGAAAGGTATAGATATTCCTTCATAAGATTGATTAATATCTAATTCCTCACCTTTAGCATGTGCTGTAATTAAATCAGCTTTTTTATCAAATAAAGTTTTTAGCATATTATAAACATCTTCTTCAGGTATATTGTTATTAACAGCTATTGTAGCTTTTACAGCAACAGCTTTAGTATCAGCAACAACACCCTTATAAGTATTAGCAGGTATTACTACTTCTGTATAATAATTATATTTTTTCATTATATCAGCAATCTCAACATCGTCCAAACCAACCATTACTATATCAGTAGATAATGATAATTCCTGTAAAGCAGCATTAGGAATTCCTGCAACTATAAAACAAGCATCTAATGTGCCATTTTGTAAACCATCGCTAGATTCTTTGAAAGAAAGACTTGATTTTTGTATATCATTAAAAGTTAAACCATAAGCTTCTAATATTTGTTTAGCATTAAACTCTGTTCCGCTTCCAGCATCTCCAACAGATACTCTCTTTCCTTTCATGCTTGCTATATTAGTAATACCGCTTGCTTTTGTAGCAGCTATTTGAACAATCTCAGGGTATAATGTGAGCATTGCAGAAAAATTAGTTAAAACCTCTCCGTCAAAAATATCAGTTCCATTATAAGCATAATACATAACATCATTTTGAACTAATGCTAAATCTGCTTCATGCATATTTAATAATCTTAAGTTTTCAGCAGAAGCACCAGTAGATTGAGCAGTAACATTCATAGCTTCTATATTACTATTCCATATATTAGCGATAGCTCCTCCAAATGAATAATAAGTACCGCTAGTACCGCCTGTAGCAAAAATGTAATTTTTATTATTACTTTTACTGCAGCTAAATAATAATAATAAACTGAACATAATAATAATTTTTTTCATAACAATTCCCCTTAACATAAGTTACTTGATTATAATATAATTTATTGGTAAAAAGTCAATATTACTACTTACAATAATAAAATATTTTTATATATTTTTACAACACAATAATTTACACATTAAAACATAATGTTAGTACAATAAAACTTTTTTAATAAATATTAAAATACATATAAAGACTTTTAATAAAATATTTTTTCTTAAAAAATTAAAAAAAAATACAAAATAAATTTGACTTTATTTTTAATATACCTATACTATGTACATAGAAAAAATAAAAATGGGAGATTATTTAATGAAAAAAATACTAATAGTTGGCGGAGTAGCTGGCGGAGCTTCTGCAGCTGCAAGACTTAGAAGATTAAACGAAGAAGATAAAATTATATTATTTGAAAAAGGCCCGCATGTTTCTTTTTCCAACTGTTCTCTTCCTTATTATGTCGGAGGCCTCATACCAAATGAGGAAACTTTGCTTTTAATGTCTCCCGAAAAGTTTTTGAAACAGTTTAATGTAGATGCAAGAACTAATAGTGAGGTTGTATCAATAGACAGAGCGAAAAAAGAAGTTACGGTGATAAGCGAGGGTAAGGAATATAAAGAGAGCTACGACAAACTGATATTATCTATGGGTGCTAAACCTATAGTTCCTCCGATCAAAGGAATTGAAAAAGTTAACATTTTCACTGTTAGAAATGTTGTTGATATAGCTAAAATACATTCTTTCTTAGGCGGCAAAAAAAATGCTAAAGTTGCTGTTATTGGAGGCGGTTTCATTGGTATAGAAATGGCTGAAAATATTAAAGAAGCTGGTCATGATGTAACTATTATAGAAGCTTTGCCTCAAATTATGAAGCCTTTCGATTATGATATGGTTCAAATTCTTCATAGAGAACTTATAGATAATGGCGTTAATTTAATAGTAGAAGATAAAGTTGAGAGCTTTGAAGAGAATACTGTTGTACTTGCTTCTGGTAAAAAGATAGAGGCTGATGCTGTTATACTTGCTATAGGTGTTGCTCCTGAAACTGATATTGCTGTTAAGGCTGGTATTGAACTTGGTAAAACTAAATCTATTAAAGTTGATGCTAATTACAGAACTAATGATAAAGATATTTATGCTATAGGAGACGTTATAGAAATTTACGGAGCTTTATGTCAGGATTATTACAGACTTGCTTTAGCTGGTCCTGCTCAAAAACAAGCTCGTGCTGTAGCTGACCATATTAATGGAAGAACTGTTGACAACAGAGGATATATTGGCTCTTCTGTAATTAAAGTATTTAGATATAATGGTGCTTCTACTGGTCTTTCTGAAGGCTATATTAAAGCAATGAATCTAAATATCAATTATGATACTGTAGATATTATACCTTTTGATAGTGTTTCTATTATGCCTAGTGCTAAGCTTTTACATTTCAAATTAATATATGAAGTACCTACTGGTAAAGTATTAGGTGCTCAGGCTATTGGAAGAGGAAATGTTGATAAGAGAATAGATGTTATTGCTACATTAATAAAATTCGGCGGTACTATTTATGATTTGAAAGATTTAGAATTATGTTATGCTCCTTCTTTCGGTACTGCTAAAGATGTTGTAAACTTCGCTGGTTATGTTGCTTCTAACCTTATGAATGGCGATTTCAAACAAATACATTATAGTGATGTAAGAAATATTTTAGAAAAAGACCCTGAAGCTTATTTCTTAGATGTAAGACTTAAAGAAGATTTCGAAGCTGGTCATTTAGAAAAAGCTGTTAATATACCTCTTGGTGCTTTAAGAAGCAGATTCGATGAAGTACCTAAAGACAGACCTGTTTATATTACATGTAAAACTGGATTAACTAGTTATACAGCTTGTAGAATATTAATTAATTTAGGATTCACCAATGTTGTTAATGTTTCAGGTGGATTCATAGGTTTATCACAGTATGAATATTACAATGATAAATTCTATAATAGAAAACCGATACTAACTAAATATTTTGCATAACTTCTTATATTGTTGTATATGGGAGGCTGTTCTAGCCTCTCATTTTTTTTTGCATATTAAAAAAATATTGTTACTACATGTAATAATATATCATATTTACATA
The DNA here is from genome assembly GCF_000325665.1 of Brachyspira pilosicoli P43/6/78. Lineage (NCBI taxonomy): Bacteria > Pseudomonadati > Spirochaetota > Spirochaetia > Brachyspirales > Brachyspiraceae > Brachyspira > Brachyspira pilosicoli. The sequence goes on along the minus strand of NC_019908.1, from coordinate 2,124,627 downwards.
CATAAAAGATTTTTTTATGTAATTTTATGTAACATTTTTAAAAAATATTGTTATTTATTATATAATAAATTTGACCTTTTATATATAAATGATATCTTTAAAAAAAGAGCTTATAAATATAATAGCCCATATACAACAAAATAGAAGTATAAAAAATACAACAATATAAGATATTATGCAATTAGAGGTTTATAGAAAAATGAAAAAAATTATAATATTTATTTTAATTACAGTTTTAATGCTATTATCATGCAAAAATAATTCAACAAATATAGATACTGATAATAATAATGGAAGCAACACAGGCGAAAACAATAATAGTGGAAACAATGGAGGCTCTACTGTAACCCCAGAAGAACTTGAAAAATACGGTATAGAGATAGACTCTGCAACAACAGAAAACATAGAAAAAGCTTTAAATCAATATTACCAAGATAAAGGAGAATACAAAGTAATTTTCAAAGGAAATTCAACTATTCAATATATTAGGCTTACATCAATAGCTTCATTACTTAATGACATAACATTAAAAAATATAAATGTAATAGTAAGTTTTGAACATGTTAATTTTCAAAATAACAAACTAAATGAACGTATATTACAAGGAAATCAAGACAATTCAAACATAGTTAAAGTAATTCTTCCAGATAATATAACAACTATAGGAAGATATGCATTTTCTTGTGTTAATCTTACAAATGTTAATATGCCTAAGAATTTAAAAACAATAGAAAGTGCAGCTTTTGATAAATTGAAAATGGAAAAACTTATATTTCCTGATGGATTAGAAACTATAGAAGGTTTTGCTTTTAGTGTATGTAATATAAAAACTTTAATAATACCTGATTCTGTAACATCAATTGGAGAGCAAGCATTTGAGAGTTGTACAAATTTAATAGAAGTAAAGCTGCCTAATAATTTAACAACTTTAGAGCCAGACGTTTTTGCAAACTGCAACAAATTAAAAAGTATAACAATACCGGCTTCTGTTGAAGAAATAAAAGAATCTGCATTTTATTCTTGCGATTCTTTAGATAATATTACATTTCTATCAGTAAATCCTCCAATTATAGGAGATTATGTTTTTTATGGTACAGCTTTAAAAACTATTTATGTGCCAAAAGGAAGCGAAACACTATATGAAGCATTAAAAGGTAAATATGGTATACCAGACAATATTAATATAATAGGACAATAATATAGTAAAAATATAATAACAATAAAATTAAGAGGTTTATATAAAATGAAAAAAATTATAATATTTATTTTAATTACAGCTTTAATGATATTATCATGTAAAGAAGTGCCAACAGATGTAAACACTTCACCAGATAATAATAACTCAAGCAACACAGGTGATAATAACAATGGTGAAAATAATGATAATATCTCTACTGTAACACAAGAAGAACTTGATAAATACGGCATAGATATAGACTCTGCAACAACAGAAAAAGTAAAAGAAGCTTTAAATATGTACTATCAAGATAAAGGAGAATACAAATTAATTCTTAAAGGAACTTCTACAAAAACTTACAATGGCAGAAAAAATGGAGATACCATTGCTGGAATGGTAGAAAATACTAAAATTAAAAATGTAATAGTATCTTCAGAAAATGTAAAGTTTATAAATAATAAAATTCCAGATTGTTTATTTGGAGGAGAACAAAATTATAATACAAGTATAGCAAAAATAATTATACCAAATACTATAACTGAAATAGGAAAAGATGCATTTGATTGCCATATATTAACAAATCTAAATATACCTAAAAACTTAGTTACAGTTAGAAGTAATGCTGTTTATGGAATACAAATGAAAAAATTAGAATTACCTGAAACATTAACATATATAGATGACAGAGGTTTTTATGCATCTCAACAACTTGAAGAAATATATATACCAGATTCAGTAACTTATATGGGAGTAAGTGCATTTGGTTCTTGTATAAAGGTAAAGAAAATACATATTCCAAACAATTTAGAGATTTTAAATGACACTGTATTTGAAAATTGCCCTTTATTAGAAAATATAACTATACCTGCTTCTGTTAAAGAAATAAAAAAGTATGCTTTCCATATGGCTCAATCTTTAACAACTGTTACATTTTTATCACCTACTCCTCCTATCATTGCTAGAAATGCTTTTAATTATTGTAGTAACTTAAAAACTATTAATGTGCCAAAAGGAAGTAAAACATTATACGAACAATTAAAAGGTAATGGTATACCAGGCGCTGCTAAAATAATAGAATATTAGAATTAATAAATATTTAATAATGAAGAAAGAAATTATATTCTTTTTTCATTATTAATTTTTTATAATTATTTAAAGAGAAAAATATATCTTTCCTGTTTCTATATTCGCTTTTACAACAAAAATCTTAACCCTGTCCCCAAGTTCATACATCTTAACTTTATCAATATAAATACTTTGCATATCCTCATAAAATCTATAATTCGCACCAACATAAGTTGCCTCAATAAAACCTTCTATATCAAGCCCCTCTATCTCAACTGTAATACCGTTTCTTGAAAGCAAACTAATAAAGCCGTAATATTCATCTCCAAGCCTATCTTTCATATACCTTGCCGCTTTTATTTGTCTTAAATTTCTCTCTGCTTTTTTTGATGTTCTGTCAAGCAAAGTACATTCATCTGCTACACTCTTATATTTGTTATCATCATTAGTATATGTTTTTTTGTCTATAATATAATCTTTTACTATTCTATGTATTGTTAAATCAACATACCTTCTTATAGGCGAAGTAAAATAAGTATAATAATCAAAACCCAAACCGAAATGACTTTTATTAATTACACTATATGATGATGGTGTCATAGAACGCATTAAAACACCAGTAAGAAGTTTCTCTTCTGACTTTCCTTTTATCTTTTCTAAAAAATCAATTAAATCATAATTATCTTCATCTAACTTTTTTAATTCATAGCCTTTATTATGTGCTAATATCTTAAAATTATTAAATCTATAATTATCAGGTGCACCATGATAACGGTATATTACACCCTCATAATCTTTTAACTTTTTTGCTATTTCACTATTAGCCAAAAGCATTAAAGATTCTATTATAAGCATAGACTCCTTTTTCTCTTCAGCATAAAACTCTATAGGTACCCCATTATCATCTAATACTATATTAATATCATCATTCTCAAAGTCTACACCCTTGCTTCTTTTTTTATGCAATATGTTTTTTACTTCCAAAGCATTATTTATTAGTTCCATAAGCCAATCTTCATCATTAGCCTTTTTGTTTATAATATCTTCTACGTAATTGTAGGATAATTTTTTGTCTGAGTTTATAATGCTTTTAACAACATCACTCTCTAAAATATTTCCATCTTTATCTATAACACAAATTAAAGTCAAAGTAAATCTATCAACTTTTTCATTGAGTGAAATTATTCCATTTGAAAGAATCTCTGGAAACATGTTATATACTTTATCTATTAAATAGGTTGAGTTTCCTCTTTTTTTTGCTTCTATGTCAAGAGGAGAGTTAGGTTCTATAAAGTGGCTGACATCAGAAATATGCACATACACTTTATAATTATCATCTACCCTTTCTATACTGAATGCATCATCTAAGTCTTTTGAATGCTCTGAGTCTATTGTAACAGTTTTTAAACTCCTCAAATCAACCCTGTCAGTAGTATCATTAAAATTAGCATTGTTATTAATATTTTCTGCTAACTTCAATAAATCATCAGAAAAGTTTAATTTAATATTATAAGCATCTGCTATTATCTCTGAATCTAATTTCGCATTATCTATATTAATATTTATTTTTTTAGCATGAACAGGAGTTTTTACAGCTTCCTTGTTGGCACTATTGGGGTTTATAAATAAATGTCCAGCTTTAGTTACCTTAAGTAAATTGCTGTCAGTTTTTTGTATATATCCGTCGCTGATTGCTTTTCTTATTAAATTAGTAAGAGAAGTTTTTTCTAACGGTGTTTTGGCATTAAACTTTATAAATACATTATAGTCCATTTGATTTTTAGACAATTTTGCTATAAGCTCTTCTATGGTTTTCATAAATACTCTCTAAAAAATAATAATAAATTATACTAAAGTGATTGCATTTTGTCAAAAATTATTTTTATAATTTTGAATACTTGCTAGGACTAGCCCACACAAATATTTTAAATTACAAAATATAACTTTTAACAAACTTAAGAATTTTAGTATATATCTAAACAACTATATTTTGTCATATAGGTTTTTATTTTATTCAACTTTTTCCCGCCGCTCGCGGTGCGGACTTCGTCAAAAGAACCAAAAAGTGCAAATAAAAAAACAATACCAAATAATAATATTATATTTTATATATAGTTATAGATTATATGTTTATAGAAAAATATAGTAAGCATATTAACATAAAAATACAATAAAAAATTATAAACTTACAATTTTACTATATTTATTCGTTTGTAACTAGCTTCTCTTCGCTGCCGTTTACAGCGCCGTCTTTATCAACCTTAACTGTAAATATCTTAGATACGCCCTTCTCTTCCGCTGTAATTCCATAATAAGCATCGGCTATAGTGGCAGATACCTCATCGTGCGTGATAATTAAGAATTGAGTTTTATCTGACAAGCCCTTAACCATATTCTTGTATCTTATAATGTTTGCTCCGTCTAAAGCAGCGTCCACCTCATCGAGTATACAAAATGGACTAGGTCTATACAAAAATATAGCAAATACCAAAGCAAGCCCTGTCATGGTAAGCTCACCACCAGAGTATGACACTATGTTTTCCATTTTCTTGCCCGGCGGCTGTGCGAATATATCAATAGGACTGTTTAATAAATCTTCTTCGTTCTGTATTTTTAAACCAGCATTACCGCCGCCAAATAATATCTTAAATGTCTCAGAGAATTTTTTGTTTATTTCGTTAAATGTTTTAAGAAAATCTTCTCCTGCCTTTTTGTTGGCATCTGCTATTATTTTTAATATCTCTTCTTTTGATTTTTCCAAATCTTCTTTTTGTTTACTTAAAAACTCAAATCTATTTTTTGCTTCTTGATATTCATCGAGTGCCATCTCATTAATATGACCTAAATTCTTAATCTTGTCATTAATAGTGTTAAGTTTATTTCTAAAAACTTCTTCGTCAATTAAGCCTTCAGTAACAGCCTCATACTCTTTCAAGTTAATAGCATTAGTTTCATAGAAATTATTATATATATCATTAATCTTATCTTTTGTTTGATTAATTCTCTCGCTTATTCTTGTAATATTCTCATTTGTTTCGTTTAACTTTTTTATATGTTTAGAATGGTTAACATCAAAGTTAGATAAAGCAGATTCAGCCTTTTTGATTTCACTAGCCTTTAATCTTGCTTCACTCTCCATTTTTGTTTTTTTCTTTTCGAGTTCTTTAAAATTATTTATATTGTCTTTAAGCTCTTTATCTAATAATTTATAATCTTCTTCTTGTTTTTGTATCTTATCATTTAATGTTGCAAACTCTTCTTCTACAATAGCTATGCTTTTTATTATCATCTCTTTTCTATCTTCAGAAGCCTTTTTATTTGTCTCATATTTTGCTTTTGATATTGTAAGAGTAGTAAGATTAGAGTTTGATAAATTAATATTTTCTGTTGCTTTTTTTATTTCATTGTTAAGCTCTTCTATTCTGTCAAGATTGCTTTGAATAGAAGATTCCAAAGAAGCTATCTCTTTATCTATAGCCTCTTTTTGCATATAAGTACCCTCTTTATCAAATAATAAATCAACAAAAGGGTCTTTTATTTTAGTGTATTCCTTAAAAATATCTTGTAAAAGCAATGCATCTCTTTTTTCTGTATCAAGCATCTCTTTTAAGTTTCTTACAAATGATGATAAAGAATTAAAACTAAGCTCATTAAGATTATCTAAAACACCATCATCTTCAAACTCTTTTATAGTGTTCATTTTGGTATTAATAGAACCAAGCAAGTTATTAAAACCTATATCAATATCAGCCTCATGCTTTCCTATATTCTGATAAAAACTATTACCCATTATATCTTTTTTCTTTTCATCAATCTCGGTAATTATTTTATTTATCACTTCAAGCTGTCTTTCTCTAGCATCGGCTATTTTTAAAGTATTGTTTTGGTTATTTTGAGTGAGTATTGCTATTTCATCATTGCAGCTGGCTATTTTATTCTGCTCGCTTGCAATATTGCCCTCTTCTATCTCTTGTTCTTTTAATGCTAACTCAATATTTTCTAATATGTTTTTTATGTCTTTATCTAATTCTAATATTTGATTTTTATCTTCTTCTATTCTTTTAGCTAAAGTGTTTTTTCTATTTATAGTTTCTTCTTTTTCTTTAAACTTATTTTCTAATTGTATCTTTAATTGACTAGACATTTTTTCTATATGAGTAAGTTCTGTTACTATTAATGACACCTGTTTGTCAAGCTCTATAGATAAGTTTCTTGTCTCTTCAAATTTTAATAGCTCCTGCTGTTTTTGATTATCTAAATCTAATAGGTTCTTCTCAAGTTCTTGCTTTTTATTGTTAAGCTCTTCAAGATTTTTATTATAATCCTCTAAAGTGATTTTTGCTTTTTTTAATCTGATTAACATTTATGCTTATGCTTATCTTTTTTTTATCATCTATAAGTGAATAATATTTTTCTGTGCGTGCCGCTTGGTCTTTTAATGATTTATAATTTTTTTCAGCATTCTTTATATCTATCTTAACATTATCAAGGTTTCTTTCAGAGTCTTCAAGTTTTTTTGTAGCCTCTCTTCTTCTTTCAAGATATTTACTAATACCGGCAGCATTTTCTATTATGGTTCTTCTCTCTTCCGGCTTTTGTTTTGCAATCTCTGAAACTGTTCCCTGTTTAATTACAGAATATGCATTTTTACCAAGACCAGTATCAAGAAACATATCTATTATATCTTTAAGCCTTACCTGCTCATCATTAATATAATATTCTGATAAACCCTTTCTATAATACTTCCTTGTAACTATTATCTCATCTTTATCATATTTTTTTATCCATCTTGAAGTATTATCTAAAGTTAAAGCTACTTGTGCCAAAGAAGAAGGTTTTCTAGTGTCTGTACCATGAAATATAACACTCTCAAGACCTTTAGAACTATCAATTCTTAATCTGCTTGCAGACTGCTCCCCCATTACCCATAAAAAGGCCTCTACTATATTACTTTTACCTATACCATTAGGTCCAAGCACTACAGTAACACCCTCATTAAACTCTATATTAGTTTCTATGGCAAATGATTTGAATCCATGCAAATTAAGATTCTTTATATACATTTTCTTTCCTGTTTCTATATACTAATTAACAATTTTATAATAATTATCGTCATCTACAATAATTAATTACAGTATAAATCTTAAAACATTATACAATCGTATTAAAAAAAAGCAATGAATTTATAATTATAAACACTTTTTACTATTCTTCCAAATTTTTCTTAGATACTATAATGCCATACCCTGTAATTTCTAACTCCACATTATTATTAAGCACAATAGTAAAAAACTTATTTTCTCTAGTTATAGAAGTTATTTTTGAAGAAGGATATTCATTATCTATTACCTTAACCATACTTCTATGTATACAGCTTCTTGGTATGCCGTTTGGATTATTTTCCAAATTGTTTATTTTAATGCTTTTCCAAAGTCCACTTTGATAAAATATAATATTAAAGCCTAATTTAGTATTAACTTCATACCCTCCTCCATTTTGATACAGACTAACAGTATCTACACTATCTCCCTCTAAATTAAGATTAATAAAATTTTTAGCCTGAAGCGGTAAAGAAGCCTCTGTAATATCTTGTGTGTATAGAAAAGAATACAAAATTATAAAAAATAATAAAACTTTCTTCATATGATAAAAAATAAATACAATATATATTTGTTATATATTCGTATTTTATTTATTTTAATTTAACATATATTATATAAAAAATTAAGGCTACAGCAAAAAGCCATAGCCTCAATATGAACACACAACTTGAGAATTATCTTAAAATTATTTCAAAGCATTAATTTTTTTCATCATCTCAGATTTTTTCACACTAGCTCTATTGCTATGAATAACAGATTTTCTAGCAGCTTTATCTAAAGCACTAGCATATTTATTATATTCAGCTATAGAAGCATTTTTATCATTAGCATCTATAGATTTTAATACTTTTTTCTTTTGAGTATTTAAAAAACTTTTAATTTTTCTGTTATAAAGATTTCTAGTAGAGTTCTGTCTTAATCTTTTAGAAGCTGATCTTATATTAGGCATTCATTATACTCCAGTGAAAAATTAGTTAAAATAAAAATCGGAGTTAACGGGGCTCGAACCCGCGACCTCCTGCGTGACAGGCAGGCGCTCTAACCAAACTGAGCTACAACTCCAAAAAACTTTTTAAGTTTAATCATTATACTACAATTATATTTTTTGTCAAGTGCAAAATTACTTTTTTATTAACAATTTAAAAATATTTAAAATAAACTAATATAAAAACAAATAATTAATGAAGATTCTTTGATTTTTTATACTTTTGACTATATAATAAATAAAAATACACTTTTATGAGGAGTTTATTAATGACTAAAGTTGTTTTAATAAGACATGGTGAGAGTGTTTGGAATAAAGAAAACCTTTTTACTGGTTGGGCTGATGTTACTTTATCAGAAAAAGGTATTGAAGAAGCTAAATCTGGCGGTGTAGAACTTAAAAAAGCTGGTTTTACTTTTGATAAAGCTTACACTTCTACTCTTACTCGTGCAATCAAAACTTTAAACTTAGTATTGGAAGAAATGGGACTTTTATGGATACCTGTAGAGAAATGCTGGCAATTAAATGAAAGACATTATGGTGCTTTACAGGGATTAAATAAATCTCAAACTGCTGAAAAATATGGTGAGGACCAAGTAAAAATATGGAGAAGAAGTTATGATACTCCGCCTCCTGCTTTAGAAAAATCTGATGAAAGATATCCTGGAAATGACCCTCGCTATAAAAACTTATCTGAAAAAGAACTTCCTCTTACAGAATGTTTAAAAGACACTGTTGCAAGAGTTGTTCCTTTCTGGGAAAACGTTATACTTCCAGATATTAAAGCTGGTAAAAAAATCATCATCGCTGCTCATGGTAATAGCTTAAGAGCATTAGTTAAATATTTAGATAATATTTCTGATGCGGATATTACAGAACTTAATATACCTACTGGAATGCCTTTGGTTTACGAGCTTGATGATAATTTCAAAGCTGTTAATAAACAATATTTAGGAGACCCTGAAGCTGTTAAAAAAGCTATGGAAGCTGTAGCTAATCAAGGCAAGAAAAAGTAATCAAAATAAAAAAATTAATTAAAAGGAAGTCTTTAAACGGCTTCCTTTTTTAATAAATAAAAATACATTTCTATTAAAAAAATTATATATTTAAATCAAAATATTTAATAAACATACAAATAATTGATTTAATGCATTATTGATTTTTTGATGCATAACATATAATATAAAATTACAAATAATATAAAATAATAATAAGGAATATTGATGAAATACCCTGAATTTTTTACTCCGTTTGTATTTCCAGAAAACATACCATTGCTTGGTGCTATTAGATGGTATGGACTTATGTATATAGTAGGAATTGCAGTTTCTTGTTTAATACTTAATCATTTAGAAAAAAAAGGCTGGATTAAATTTAACAACTCAAAAGAAGGCGGTGCTTATGATATGGTTTTTTATGCCGCTGTTGGTGCTATAGTTGGAGCAAGAATTGGATATTTTTTTACTTTACTCACCTTCATCTTTTTTAAGACCTTGGGAGATATTAGGATTTAATCTTGATAATGGAATAACTTTCTTAGGTTTTGCGGGAATGTCTTTTCATGGCGGACTTATAGGAATGATTATTGGAGGATATATATTCAGCAAAAAATATAAATACGAATTTTTAACTATAGCAGACCATGCCACACTTCCTTCAAGTTTTGCTTTATTTTTTGGAAGAATAGGTAATTTTATGAATGCAGAGCTTTACGGAAGAGTTACTGATTCGCCTCTTGGAATGATATTTCCAAATTATGATGCAGTTGGAGGATACGAAAATTGGAAGGCTATGATACCTGCAATTAGACCATATACAGAATTAAGATACCCTTCACAATTATATGAAGCATTTCTTGAAGGTATAGTGCTTGCTTTGGTGTCTTATATAATATTAGCATTAAGTCAAAAAAATAAAAATATAAGAAAAGGTACAAGATTATTCGTGTGGATATTTTTATACGGACTTTTTAGAGCTATAATAGAACAGTTCTTTAGAGATGTTACAGAATGGACTATAGGACCTATCACATCTGGAGCAATATATTCTATGATAATGATGGTAGTATCTTTAATAATGCTTATATATATTTACACAAAAAAGCCAAATACAAAAACATTAAAACAAAAAAATAAATAAAGGTTTATTATGTCATTTTCTTTTGAAGTATTAAAAAACTCTAGTCAGACACATGCTAGACTTGGTAAAATAGAAGTTAATGGTGTTGTAATAGATACACCTGTTTTTATGCCTGTAGGAACTAAGGCTACAGTAAAAGCATTAACGCCTGCTATGATAGAAGAAACTGAAAGTAAGATTATACTTGCTAATACTTATCATTTGGTTTTAAAACCTGGTTTAGAGGTGATAAAAAAATTCGGCGGAGTTAAAAAGTTTATGAATTGGAAAGGGGCAATGCTTACAGATTCCGGCGGTTTTCAGGTTTTTTCACTTGCTCAATTAAGAAAAATTACTGATGAAGGAGTTGAGTTTAGGTCTCATATAGACGGCTCAAAATATTTCTTTACACCAAAAAGCGTAATGGAAGCAGAGCATATTATAGGTGCTGACTTTATAATGAGTTTTGATGAATGCTGTAAGGCAGATGCTGATTATAATTATGCTAAAGAGGCAATGCTTAGAACTCATAAGTGGGCTAAAGAATGTAAAGAATATCATGACAGTACCCCTAACAGCGAATATCAGTATTTAGGCGGTATAATACAGGGCGGAATGTTTGATGATTTGAGAAAAGAAAGTGCTGAAACTTTGGTTAATATGGATTTTCCTTTTTATTCTATTGGCGGGCTTTCTGTTGGAGAGACTCCAGAGAAGATGCATGAGGTGCTTTCTAAAGTTATGCTATATACAAACAAGCAAAAACCTCGTTATTTGATGGGAGTTAGTGAGCCTCGTGATATACTTAATGCTGTAATGGAAGGCATTGATATGTTTGACTGCGTGATGCCTACTAGAAATGCTAGAAATGGTGAAGCTTTTACTATGAATGGGGTTGTGAGGATTAGAAACTCAAAATATAGAATGGACGATACTGTGTTAGAAGAAGGCTGCGACTGCTATACTTGTAAAAATTTCTCTAAGGCTTATCTTAATCATCTTGACAAATCTCATGAAATACTATTTTCTATACTTATGACTATACATAATATAAGATTTATGCAGAGATTTATGAAAGATTTAAGAAATAGTATAGAAAATGATAATTTTAGCGAATATAGAAATACTATGATGAGAAAATTTTACGATAATGAATAATAATGATTTTTTAAAGGAGGAGGAAATAAAAATTATTAGTAATATTTTAATATAATAATTTTTATTGTTATATATTATGGCAAAAGATTATAGCGAACAGATAAAAAAATATAATGAAATATTAAATAATAACCCTAATGATATTAACGCCCTCACTTCTTTAGCAAGAATATATATAAAAGAAAACAAATTAAATGAGGCTGAAAAATATTATAATAAAATATTAGAAAACAATTCTGATAATACTGAAGCTTTGTATATTATAGGTTTTATTAATATGCAAAGAAATAATTATAAAAAAGCAATAGAGAATTTTATTAAATTAATAGAACTTGGCATAGATAATTCTTTTATATATGAATATTTATCTATAATGGATAAAAACAACAGAGAAACATTTTTAAATAAAGCAATAGAAAAGCATAATACAGACAAATTAAGAAAAAAAGATTATGAAAGAATATCATATATGGCTTATCAAAGCTATAAATGGAGAATGTATGATTTTGCTTTGCATTATGCTGAGCTTGCCTATTCAATAAAGCAAACTAATGATATTATAAACCTTCTTGGCTGTATTTGTTTTTATAAAGGAGAATATGACAAAGCACTTTCATATTTTCATGAGCTTAATTTTAATTGCAATAAAACAAATATATATGCATTATGCAATATTGCTTCTTGTTACAGAAAGAAAAACAGCAATAATATGGCTATAAAATATTTAGATAAAGCAAAAGAATTAGATGATAGTAATAAATTAATATATTTTAACATAGGAACTATATACGATAAACTTGGAAATAGAAAATCAGCATTAGAAAACTTCAATAAAGCTATAGAGATAGATTCTAATTATACTGAAGCAATAGATGCCAAAAACTTAATATCTATATAATTTTTTATAAAAATTTAATAAAAAACATAAAAATATATATAATGTCTATTGACATTTTTGTAAATAGTATTACAATTAATAGTAAGAAAATCAAATTAGGAGATAAAAATGAATAAGATGTATTTTTCTACACTTCAATTATCACAATTCTCTTCTCCTAAACATCATCATCATCATCAATAATCATTTCTTTGATAAACAAATATAAAAAACAATTTTAAAAACATTATTTTTTTATTACGTTTATATAGATTAATTTTAAAAAAAATTATTTAACTTAGGAGGAAAAAACTATGAAACGTATATTAATTTTATTTTCTATGATTATTTTTGCTATATCTTGTTCAAAAACAGAAACGCAAAACACTCAAACAGGAGCTGATAACTCTCTACAAAAAGTAAAAGAAAAAGGCAAATTGGTATTAGGATTAGATGATACTTTTGCACCTATGGGTTTTAGAGATGAGGCTGGAAATGTAGTTGGTTTTGATATAGATTTAGCTCAGGAAGTAGCTAATCGTTTGGGAGTAAAATTAGAAGTTAAGCCTATAGATTGGGCAAGCGGTATATTAAGCTTAAACAAGGGTGATGTTGATATGCTATGGAATGGTTTTACAATAAATGAAACTAGAAAACAGCAAATTAATTTCTCTAAGCCATATCTTAATAACAGACTTATAATAGTAAAATCTTCTGACAGAAAAGATATTAACAGCAAAGAAGATTTGAAAGGAAAAGTTTTAGGTGTACAGGTTGGAAGCAATCAGGAAGCATTAGAAGCTGACCCTATAAGTAAAGAAGCTAAAGAGGTTAGACCTTATGATGTTAATGTTAATGCTTTCTTAGATTTACAAGCTAAGAGAATAGATGTTGTTGTAATAGATGAAGTAGCAGCACGTTATTATATAGCTGAAGAAAATGTTAATTTTGAGGTTGTAGAAAATAGCCCATTAACTGAAGAGCTTTATGGTATAGGTTTTAGAAAAAATGATGTAGAATTATTAAATGCTGTTGACAAAGCTTTAGATGATATGAGAGCTGATGGAAAAGCAGCAGAGATTTCTACTAAATGGTTTGGTAAAGACATCGTTGTAAAATAACAAAAAATTAATGGGGGCTAAAAAACAATATAAAGCCTCCATTAAATAATAAAAAAACAAATAATTCAAAAAAATAGGAGATAAAAAAATGAATAACAGCAAATGCTTTTTCAAAGTTCAATTCTTAAGACAATATTCTCCTAAACATCATCATCATCAATAATTTCTTTTTGTTTTATAAACATCAATTTTAAAACAATATTATATTTATTAACTTAAGAAAAAAAATTTATTTAAAAATTATAATTTATGAATTTAAAAATTTAAAAAACAGGAGAAAACTATGAAACGTATAATAACTTTATTCTTTATATTTATTTTTGCTATATCTTGCTCAAAAACACAAAATGCCTCACAAGCATCTTCTGCCGCAGATAATTCTTTACAAAAAGTGAAAGAAAGCGGAAAACTTGTATTAGGTTTAGATGATACTTTTGCACCTATGGGTTTTAGAGATGAAGAAGGAAATATAGTTGGCTTTGATATAGACTTAGCCAAAGAAGTTGCAAACCGCCTCGGGGTGGAGTTGGTTGCTAAACCTGTAGATTGGTCTAGCGTCGTATTGAGCTTAAAGAAAGGAGATGTTGATGTGGTATGGAATGGATTTGCTATTAATGAAACTAGAAAAGAGCAAGTTAATTTTACTAAACCATATCTTAATAACAGACTTATGATAGTGAAAAATGCTGACAGAGATGATATTAAAACTAAAGATGATTTAAAAGGAAAAATATTAGGAGTACAAACAGGAAGCAGCAATTATGAATCATTAGAAGCTGACCCTATAAGCAAAGAAACTAAAGAAATTAGACAATATGATATTTATGCTAATGCTTTTTTAGATTTAGAGGCTAAGAGAATAGATGCTGTGATAGTAGATGAAATAGTGGCTCGTTATTATATATCTAAAGAGAATGCTGATTTTGAACTTTTAGAAGAATACCCAATTACAGCTAAATCATTTGGAGTTGGAGTTAGAAAGACAGATACAGAATTATTAAATGCTATTGATAAAGCTTTAGATGATATGAGAGATGATGGAAAAGCTGCCGAAATATCTACTAAATGGTTTGGTAAAGATGTTTTTGTAAGAGGATAATTATAATTCAATATAGGCTAATATAGCAGCATTAAAACTAAATAAAATAGGAGTTTAAAAATGAATAATAACTTTTATACAATGCAATTATTAAAAAACTATTCTCCTAGGCATCATCATCATTAATAATTTTTTATAAGTATTAATTAAGATTATTTTTTATTAGGTTCGTATTATATATATTAATTAAAAAATTATTAAAAAAATAGGAGAAAAACAATGAAACGTATAATAACTTTATTCTTTATATTTATTTTTGCTATATCTTGCTCAAAAACTCAAACACAAAATACTGAAGTATCTTCAGCAGATAATTCTCTACAAAAAGTAAAAGAGAATGGAAAACTAGTATTAGGTTTAGATGATACTTTAGCTCCTATGGGTTTTAGAGATGATAATGGAGAGATAGTTGGCTTTGATATAGATTTAGCTAGGGAAGTTGCTAATCGTTTAGGTGTAGAGCTTGAGGCTAAGCCTATAGATTGGTCTAGTGCTATATTAAGCTTAAAGAAAGGAGATGTTGATGTTATATGGAATGGATTTGCAGTTAATGAAAGCAGAAAACAGCAAGTTAATTTCACTAAACCATATCTTTACAATAGGCTTATGATAGCAAAATATTCTGATAGAGATGATATTAATAGCAAAGAAGAGTTAAAAGGGAAAATAGTAGGTGTGCAAAGCGGAAGCAGTAATTATGAAACATTAGTAAATGACCCTGTAAGTAAAGAAATTAAAGAGATTAGACAGTATGATTCTTATGTTAATGCTTTTTTGGATTTGGAAGCTAAAAGAATAGATGCTGTGATAGTAGATGAGATTGTTGCTCGTTATTATATATCTAAAGAGAATGCTGATTTTACATTATTAGAAGATAAGCCTATTACATCTCAATATCTTAGTGTAGGCCTTAGAAAAACAGATACAGAATTGTTAAATGCTATTGATAAAGCTTTAGATGATATGAGAGCCGATGGAAAGGCTGCCGAAATATCTACTAAATGGTTTGGTAAAGATGTATTTATAAAAGGATAATTATATAATAATTAGAACAGAGTGTTTAATAACTCTGTTCTAAAAATTTATATAAAAAAACAATATATATCAATTATGGAAAAAAGTAAGAAATATACCAACAGTTATAGCTCCAGAAATGATACCAGAAATATTAACTGCCATAGCATGAAGAAGTAAACAGTTAGAAGAACTATTTTCCTGTCCATATATATGAGCACCCCAAGCAGGCACTGGGAAAGCACTAAGCCCTGCAGAACCTATTATAGGATTAACCTTGCCGCCTGTAAGTACATTAATAATCTTAGCAACTATAACACCTATTACAGTATTTAATATTAATGATACAAAACCAAATACAAATATTAATATAGTGCTTAAAGATATAAAAGTATCAGCAGAAGCAGAAGAACCTATAGCTATACCAATAAGCATAGTAAGAATACCTGTTAAAGATTTCTGTAAAGTAACAGAGAAGTTCTTAATAATATCAGATTCTCTTAAAATACTTCCAAAAAGAAGTGCAGCTATAAGCGGGAATGAGTTAGCTAAAAATATACCGCAAAGACTCATAGCAATTACCGCAAATATAATCTTCTCTCCCCTTGAAACATGTCTTAAATATGACATAGATATAGTTCTTTCTTTTTTTGTAGTTAAAAACTTAGTAACACCAATCTGTAATATAGGCAAAAGCTCCATATAAAGATATGAGGCCATCACAATAGGAGCAAAATATCTAGCATCAGTTACCAAAGTAGTCATATACATAGCTAAAGAACCGTCAGCAGCACCTATAATAGAAGTAGCAGCAGCCACATCAGAACCCATTAAATTGCTAATCATAAAAAACACAACAAATATACCAATCTGAGAACTAGCACCTATAAAAAAGTTTTTAGGGTCAGCAAGCACAAGACCTAAATCTATCATAGTTCCAACTGCGAAAAATACAAGCACAGAATAAACACCACTGCTAGCACCATTATATATCATACCCAAAAAACCATTAATAACATCTTCAGTTATTTTTGGCAAAGGCATATTAGCAGCTAGTATGGCAACACCCATAGGCAAAAGAAGTAAAGGTTTCTTATTATAATATATAGACATATAAATTAAATAAGCACCTATCAATATCATTATTATTTGAGAAAAAGACGGCGGATAAAAACCAGCAAATAAATAGTTAAAATCCAACCCTAAAGCATTATTCATATTCACCTCTCAAAACTACATTACTTAATCTGCAATATCACTTGACCTTCTACAACAGATGAACCTTTCTCAACATGTATAGATATAACCTCTCCAGAAGCAGGAGCAGTAAGTTCATTTTCCATCTTCATAGCTTCTAATACAGCAACAACCTGACCCTCTGTTACCTTATCTCCTATAGCAACATTAAATGATAATATAGTTCCAGGCATAGTAGCTTTTACAGATATAGCATTCTCATCTATAGCAGGAGCTTTTACAGCAGCTGCTGCTGGTTTTGCAACTGGTGCAGAAGCTTTTGTATTTACTGCCTGATTACTTACAGCATTATTAACAGCAGTAGATAAAACTTTATTTGAAGCAACAGACTCATTTCTTATCTCTTCAACAGATACATCATAACTTTTTCCATTAACAGTTACTTTATAATTTTTAATCATCATTTATCTCCTAAATTATTTTTTATTTTCTCTTTTTTTATTTTATTCTGTCAGCCATACCCCATACAGGAGTTTTAGACTCTTTTATTGAAGTTATTACAAATTTAGAATTACCGCTATAAGCAGTTATACAAGCAGTAATAGCCGCTACAAGCTCGCTGTCATCTAATAAATCTTCTTCTTTAGTTTTACTCTCTTCTACAACCTTACTAATCTCTTCTTCTTTTTTTGTGTTTCTTGACTTAAAAATGATACCCAAAAATAAAGCCAAAACATAAAAAACTAAAGCGACAATTAAAACAGATATTATACCAAATATTGTAATAGCAGCATTATGATCCATAATTTATTTACTCCTTTTATTATAATTACAATATAAAATTACAAAGGTATATTACCATGTTTGCGAGGAAGTCTAGTCTCTCTCTTGCTTACTAATAAATGAAGTGCATTAATAAGATAGCTTCTAGTATATTCAGGCTCTATTACATCATCAACATATCCTCTAACAGCAGCTCTGTAAGGATTAGCAAACTCTTTTTTGTATTCTTCTATCTTTTCAGCTCTCATTTTCTTAGGGTCTTCAGCTTTATCTATTTCTTTTTTAAATATAATGTTAGCCGCACCATCAGGTCCCATAACAGCAATCTCAGCAGAAGGCCAAGCATAAACCATATCAGCACCTAAATGTTTAGAACACATAGCTATATAAGCTCCGCCGTATGACTTTCTTATAATAAGAGTAATCTTTGGAGCAGTAGCCTCAGAATAAGCATATAAAAGTTTAGCACCATGTCTAATAACTCCATTATGCTCCTGACCTACACCAGGTAAATATCCTGCAGTATCAACCAATGTAACCAATGGAATATTAAAACTATCGCAGAAACGAATGAAACGAGCAGCTTTGTCTGCAGCATTAATATCAAGTACGCCTGCCATAGAATTAGGCTGATTAGCTATTATACCAACAGATTTACCGTCAAGACGAGCAAAACATATAACTATATTAGTAGCGAATAAAGGCTGAAGCTCAAAAAACTCACCATTATCAACTACTCTTTTTATAATCTCTTTTATATCATAAGGCTTATTAGGACTGTCTGGAAGTATGTTTGATAACTCCTCATCATTTCTATTAGGGTCATCATTAGTATTTTCTAAAGGCACATCTTCCAAATTATTTTGAGGTATATAAGAAAGTAATTTTTTAACACCTTCTAAAGTAGATATCTCATCAGGGAACATTAAAGAAGCAACACCAGAAGTTTTGCTATGAACAAAAGCTCCTCCAAGCTCTTCTGCAGAAACCTGTTCACCTGTTACAGCCTTTACAACCTGAGGACCTGTAATAAACATATTAGCAGTTTTATCAGTCATAAGTATAAAGTCCATCAAAGCAGGAGAATAAACAGCTCCTCCGGCACAAGGTCCCATTATTACACATATTTGAGGAATTACACCAGAAGCCTGTACATTTCTATAGAAAATATCACCATAGCCTCTTAATGAATCAATACCCTCTTGTATTCTAGCTCCGCCTGAATCGTTAATACCAATACAAGGGCAGCCTAATTTTATTGCCATATCTTGTACTTTACAAATTTTAGCAGCATGCATTTGTCCTAATGAACCGCCTATTACTGTAAAATCCTGAGCATATACACATACTTGTCTGCCGTTAATTTTACCGTATCCTGTAACTACACCTTCGCCTGCTACTTTATTTTTTTCCATACCAAAATCACTGCATCTATGTTCTATAAAAGCATCAATCTCGCAAAAAGTGCCTTCGTCTAAAAGATGCAATATACGTTCTCTTGCTGTTAATTTACCTTTAGCATGACGTTCTTCTATTTTATCTTTACCGCCAGCCTCTTCTATCTTTTCTTTTCTTTTCTTAAGTTCATTTATTTTTTCTTGCATATTTGAAACCTTTTATTTAATTATATTTTTTATTAAAAGTTAATTCTGCTAAATTAAAAAATACAACTAATTACCATTTATTGCAATCATATTTTATCATTTTTGTACTTTTTAACAATTTAGTCGAAAGTTAAAAAATACAAAAAATAACTTGCAAAAAAGTTAGAATAGTCTTACAATATGAAAAATTAATAATTCAAATAACATTATAGCATAGAGAATAAATAAACAAATTATTATATAGTTTATTTTTCTTAATGACTATAATTTAGTATATAGATACAAATTTTTTAGGAGAAAGAATAAAATGAAAAAATTAATTATAATAACAAGTATATTAGCAATGAGCATAAGCAGCGGACTTATGGCTAAAACAGGATTTGGTTTAGGGTTAATGATACCTCTTGGAGCAAGCTTCAGCAGTTTCAGCGGAAATGAGGCTCAACATGTAAAATCTGATACTGGATTTGAATTTGGTATTCATTTACAGCCTGCATATTATTTTGGGTTTGATAATTTATCATTCGGTTTAGGATTAGATTTAGGATACAATAGAGATGTGTTTGCTTTCAAAGCAGTTATTGATGAAAAATCAAAAGGCGGATTAACTTTCGATAGCTTAATGGTAGGAATACTTCCTAGAATAGATGTTTGGTTTGTATCAATAGGTGTTGGTGCTGGTGTAAAAATACCTTTAGCAGGAAGCAGTTACTTTAGAGAAAGTGACGGAGGATACACTTCTCAAGGATATGATTATAAAAGACTTAAAGATACTTTTAAAAATCCTTATATACCTTATGTAAAAGGGGTTGTTGATTTCTTATTGCCTTATAACCTAGTTTTAGGTATATATGCTTCTTATGATATACCTTTGGTAGAATATAAAGACCCTAATAATAATATTAAAATGTCTTCATTTGATTTAGGCGGAGAAATTGGATTAAGATTCTAATAAAAATTAATTAAAAATAATATTTAAGGAATGCATATTTAATAATATGTATTCCTTTTTTTAATAGTTTTTTATTATAAATAGATTATTACTATTGCCGACTATAAAAAATAGTACATACAATATAAAGGACTGTAAAAAATGAAAAAATAGTGATAATTGCGAGCTTACTAGTAATTGGATTAAGCGGAAATTTGATGGCAAAGACAGGTTTTGAAGTAAATATTCTTCTTCCTTTTGGATTTAGTTTGGGTACTTATACTGGTACTGATGCTTCAAAATATACTAAGGCTGATGCTGGTTTTGAATTTGGAATACATGTTATACCTGGATATTATTTTGGAATCAGCAATATAGGTTTAGGAATTGGTTTTGATATTGGGTATCAGAAAGATGTATTTGCTTTTGGGTTAAAATCTCAAAGCGGAAGATATGGTGCTTCTTTTGATAGTTTTAATTTAGGATTATTGCCTAGAATTGATATTGGATTTGTATCTTTAGGAGTTGGAGGAGGATTCAAGTTTCCTATAGCTGGTCTTATGTATCAAAGAGATGGTGCTGACGGCATAGGTCAGGCGAGTATGTATGATACAAAGAATATTTATAAAGAGTTTAATAAGCCTTTTATACCTTATGTAAAAGTTATGCTTGATTTTATATTACCGCTTAATTTAACAGCAGGTATTTATATTGCTTATGATATACCATTTATGGAAAGTAAAAGTCATAATTTCAAACTTTCTAGTGTAGATTTGGGAGCACAATTAGGTGTGAGATTTTAAAAAAGAGTAAAAAATAAAAAGAGCTTATAGAAATACTATAGGCTCTTTTTTATTTATCATTTATTTATTATAAAGAACTCTCGTCAACCTCTGTTGCCTGAAGACGGGTTTTTAATTTATCTATCATATTGCCTTCTACTGCCTTTTGAAACTGTATGGCTACATCTTTATTTTTTGTAAATCTTGGTATCGCACTTGCTATTAATGCTGATATTCTTTTATCAGATTGAACCATATCGTAAATATGTTCTGGAATAGCTACTATTAATGTTGCACCTTTACTTTCTATTGGGTTTCCTTGAGATAACAAAGAATATATTGTTGGGCTTTCTGTTTCAACATATGAAAGAATTTTATTGTAAAATATATGCCTTTTGTCATTCGGACTAAGAGGAACATCATATGCTGGTTTAGGAGCATTATTAATTTCTTTAGGTTTTTGAATATTATCATTACTAAGCCCATAGTCTTCATTAGTGTCAGAAACAGTTTGAACATTGCTTGAAGATATAATGTCTACAGGGCGAATCAAATTATCTGTATCAAGAAGCAAAAGCATACGCATCTCAAATATTACTCTAGCATTGGAAGCATTTCTTATACGCTCTTCTACATTTAATATATAATCAAGTATACGCTCAATCTCATCATCGCTGTAATTGTTAGCAAAAGTTTTTAAATCATCTCTCTCATTTTCTGTTATCTCTAATAATTTAATATCATCAATACCGCTTTTTATCATTAGCACAACACGCATATACTCAATTAAATTATTAATGAATGTTCTTGGGTCTACAGACTCTTCAAAAAGCTTTTTAACAAATTGAAAATAATTTTTTTTATCTTTTGAAATCATTACATCAAAAAAATCTTTAACAAAAGAAAAATTATTACCCCCAACCACAGCTATAACATCACCACTAGTAATATGCTTCTTGTCTGCAGTATAGGCTATCATCTTTTCTAATATCGTTTCACTATCACGAACAGAACCCCTAGCCTGCTTTGCTATCAAAAATATAGCCTCATCATCATATGCAATATTTTCTTTGTCTAAAATACCCTTAAGAATCTTCTCTAAATCTTCTATACCCAAAGACTTAAAAATATACTGCTGACATCGGCTTCTTATTGTAGGAAGTACTCTGTCTGCTTCGGTAGTAGCAAGTATAAATACAACATGAGCAGGCGGCTCTTCTAATGTTTTAAGTAAAGCATTAAAAGCTTCATTAGTAATCTGGTGAACCTCATCTATAATATATACTTTATATTTACCAGCAACAGGCGATATGCGTACATTTTCTATTATTGTTCTTATATTTTCTATACCCCTATTGCTTGCACCGTCTATTTCAATAACATCTAAAGGAGTACCGTTTTCTATTTGCGTACAAGAAGGACAAACTCCGCATGGTTTATCTGTAGGACCATTAACACAGTTTAAGGCTTTTGCTATAATTCTTGCAAGAGAAGTTTTACCTACACCATGAGCACCAGAAAAAAGATAAGCATGTGCTATTTTTTTTTGTGCTATACTTTTAGATATTGTTTTTGTGATATGTTCCTGCCCTATTACCTCTTCAAAAGTTTGCGGACGATATTTTCTTGCTATTACTTTATAATTTTTATCCATCAAAAAATCCAAATTAATGTATGTTTTTATATTTTAACAAAATAGAGTTAGTTTGTCAATTTATTAGTATATACCTAAACAACTATATCTTGTCAATTTATATATTTTTATAAAAGTTTTATCAACTTTTTCACGCCGCTACGCGGTGTGGACTTCGTCAAAGTTTTCTCCCTTCGGGCACGCTTCGCAAAAGTGCAAGTGCTATATCTAATATCCTAGGAATATATAAAAAGATAATACCAATATTTTTAGCTAAAAAATTGCAGTCTTTTTGGTTCTTTTGGCCACAAAAAGAACTGGGGTGCGGGGCAAAGCCCTGCAAATAACTAAAATAAAAGAGTCAAAATTTTTAATATATATTAGAATAATAATTTTTTATCCACTTTTTTGTTGTTCTTTTTCCCGCAGCAAAAAGAACCAAAAAGTGCAAGTTTTTTGGTTTTATATATTAGAGATATATATTAAATGTAGTATAAAACCTGAATTTAGTATTAGATGCTGTGGACTTCATCAAATGCAGTTCTTTTGCTTCTTTTATACAAATACCGAGTAGGTGCCTATCGGCAAAAGAAGTGGGGGTGTGTACCACTAGGGCACGCTTCGCAGGGGGCAAAGCCACCACAAATAAAAACATAAAAACAATATTTTGACAAATTTAAAAATTTTCAGTATATAGTACATCTAATTACAAATTCAAATAAATTAATTTAGCACCAGAGCCTCCTAATTCCCTCGGAGCATCTGAAGCATATTTTATATAAGGCTTTCCCTCTGTAGCAATATAATATTCAACTGTGTTTTTTAATACTGGAATTTTATTTTCGCTTCCAAATCCTTTTCCATGTATTATAAGTATTGGGCTTATTTTATTTTTTTTGCATTCACCAATAAAATGCTTTACCTCAATTAATGCCCTATCAGCTGTAAGACCATGCAAATCTATTCTTTCTTTTGGAACGGCATTTTTTACTTTTGGCTTAAATTTGATATTCTTTTTTGGAAGCTCTTTTTTTGAATGATTGCTGCAATCAAGGTTTTTAATAGCATTTATAAATAAAAGTCTTTCTTCTTCACTTACAGTATAATTATTCGTTATATTATCTTTAAGGGTTTCTTTATGTTCTTCGTTTTTAGCTGAATGATTAAGAGTATTTTTATTTGATGTTTCAATATCTTTTTTTAGCACTTTATTTTCTTCATAATCTCTAGGAAAATATCCATGCTCTACAAAAAATTTAAATAGCCTCTCATCATCATATTTGTCAGACATTTATACTAAAACCTCATGAGTTTAATAACTTTAAAAACTCAGAATTATCTTTAGTATTTTTCATTTTAGCTATCATCTTCTCAATAAAGTCATATTCATCAATATTGATACCCTGACCCTGAACGCTTCTAACAAGATTCATCTTAGCAAGCTCTTCCTCATTAAGAAGTAAGTCATCTCTTCTAGTAGAAGAAGAATCAATATCAATAGCAGGGAATATTCTTCTATTAGCAAACTTCCTCTCTAAATGAAGCTCCATATTACCAGTACCCTTAAACTCTTCGTAAATATAATCGTCCATCTTACTTCCAGTATCAACTAAAGCAGAAGCGATTATTGTAAGAGAGCCGCCCTCTTCTATATTACGTGCAGCACCGAAGAATTTTTTAGGTTTATGAAGTGCATTAGAATCTACACCTCCTGTTAATACCTTACCGCTTGCAGGCACTACTAAGTTGTAAGCCCTTGAAAGTCTTGTTATAGAATCTAATATAATTACAACATCATGTTTATTTTCAACTAATCTCTTAGCCTTCTCTAATACCATCTCTGAAACTTGACAATGCTTCTCTGGAAGTTCATCAAAAGTAGAAGCTATAACTTCAGCCTCTGGAACTTGTCTTTTCATGTCAGTAACCTCTTCAGGACGCTCATCTATAAGAAGAATGAAAAGTTTAATATCAGGATAGTTTTTACATATAGCATTAGCAATCTCTTGAAGCATCATAGTTTTACCAGCTTTAGGAGGTGCTACTATTAATCCCCTCTGGCCTTTACCTATAGGAGATACTAAGTTTATAATACGAGTAGAAATTTTATTTGGAGCAAACTCTAAATTAATTCTTTCATTAGGAAATATTGGTGTGAGTTTATCAAATAAAGGTCTTCTATGCAAATTATCAGGTTTTTCGCCATTAACAGATTCTATTCTAAGTAAAGCAAAAAACTTTTCACCTGCATTATCTTTAGGAGGTCTTACTTCTCCGCTAATAACGTCTCCTGTTCTAAGTCCGAAAAGCCTAATTTGTGCAGGAGAGATATATATGTCATCAGAACCTACTAAGTAATTTGTGTTTTTAGAACGTAAGAAACCAAATCCGTCTTGCAAAGTTTCTAAAGTACCCTCTGCAACAACTTTACCTTCTAAATTAATATGAGATTTTACTATTAAATGCATTAATTCCTGTCTTCTTAAATTGCTGTTAGTATCTTTCTTAATGCCGTAATTTTCAGCAAAATCTATTAATTCGTCAAAAGTTAAAACGCTTAATTGGCTAATATAAAGTACATCAAAAGGTCTTTGAATTTTATTACTATTCTCTTCCTCTTTATTATCTTCATCATTAGTAGTAGGAATTTCTTCTTTTTCTTCTTCTTGAACTTTAGCAACAACCTTTCTAACAACTTTTCTTACTTTTCTTACCTTCTTCAAAGGCACAACATTTTCATCAGCAGAAAACTCTAAATTGTTATCTTCAGACATAAGGAACCTCCATAAACCTTATATGTAAGTTATAGTCTATAAAAACTATAACCAACACATAAAATTTACTTTTGTTTATATATAATTAGATTAATAAACGATTATTATTTTAAATTATTAAAATTATTTTTTATTTTGCTTCAGTTTTATTAGCAGATGAGCTATCAGAATCGCATAACATCACAATACACATATCAGCTCCATCACCAAATCTTTTGTATGATAAGATTTTTCTTACAAATCCGCCATTTTTGTTAGCATATTTAGGAGCGATATCTTTGAAAAGTTTAGCAAGTATTGCTTTATCTTTTACATATTTAGAAACTAATCTTCTATTATGAACATTATCAACTTTAGCTCTATAAATTAACTTATCAGCTAATTGTTTTAAAGCTCTACCTTTCTCTTTAGTAGTTTCAATTTTCTCATATTTGAAAAGAGAAGTTATCATATTGTTAAACATAGCCTTTTTGTGGGCACTAGTTTTATTAAATTTTTTAACAGTAACTCTATGTCTCATACATTATCCTTAATTTTATTAGCCTCTCATACCAAGATGAGCATTATATTCTGCAAGCTTTTCTTTAATCTCTTCTATAATCATTTCATTAGCACCAATTAATCTTAACAAATCAGCATCAGTTTTAAGAGCAACTTTATCTAAAGTTTTAAGATCAGAAGATATCAAGAAATTAGCAGTTCTAACAGAAAACTCAACTTCTTCAACATGTTTATCTTTTAAAGAATCAAGTACAGAATCTTTAGGAGTTTCTTCGATTTTTTCATCATCACCATTAGCCTCTTCAGGAAGCATAAAAGGAGTGAGATTATCTCTAAGTAATTTAGCTGCCCAAGATAGAGCTTTTTCAGGGGCAATATTACCTTTAGTTTCTATTTCTAAAGTAAGTTTACCATAATAATTTATACGCTGACCCACTCTAACATCATCAACAGCAAATTTCACACTTACTATAGGAGAATATATAGCATCTATAGCTATAGCATTCACATCTTCAAGCAACTCCATATTAACTTCAGCAGGCACATAGTTATAACCTGATTCTATCTGAACATCCATTTCAAAAGTATAACCTTCAGCTATAGTAGCAATATGATGTTCAGGATTAAATACAGATACATCAGCATCAGCAGAAGCGAAATCAGCAGCAGTAACTGTACAAGGACCTTCTTTTTTAATATGTATAGTTTTAGCATCAACATTTTCAGGAAGAGCTACCACAACATTTTTAAGATGCATAATCATCACTATTGTGTCTTCTTTCATACCAGGAACATTTTCAAATTCATTAGTAACGCCATCTATTTTGATAGCAGTGATAGCATATCCAGGTATAGATGATAATAATACTCTTCTTAGAGCATTTCCAATAGTAGTGGCATATCCTCTTTCAAAAGGCTGTGCTACAAATTTACCATAATTAGGAGTTAAATCTCTAGCTTCAAATGTAACTCTATGCGGATGTCTAATAGATTCTAATATTTCTTTTAATGCCATTCTTTCAATACCCCTTATCAAAGAGTTCCATTACTTAGAATAATACTCAATAATGAGCTGTTCATTAATAGGATACTCTATATGCTCTCTTATTGGTAATGTTACTATTTCACCTTGTTTAGCAGACAAATCTAAACTTAACCAAGCAGGAACATATTCACTTTTTAAACCATCAAGCAATTCTTTTACTTGAGTAATAGAATTTCCTCTCTGAGAGAAAGAAACCTTATCTCCAACTTTCATACTATAAGAAGGTACAGACATAGTTTTTCCATTAACATTAATGAAACCATGTTGTACGAATTGTCTAGCCTGAGCTCTGCTTTTAGCAAGACCAAGTCTATAAACAACATTATCAAGGCGAAGCTCTAATAATCTGAGCAAGTTTTCACCAGTAACACCAGCTACACGGTTAGCCTCATGATAATAGTTTCTGAATTGTTTTTCTAATATTCCATAAATACGTTTAACTTTTTGTTTTTCTCTCATCTGAATACCGTATTCTGACAATTGTTTCATTTTACGGTTAGTAGGACCTGGAACTTCTCTCTTTTTTGTTATAGCACATTTAGCCGTAAGACATCTCTCGCCTTTAAGCATAAGTTTCATTTTTTCACGACGGCATAATCTGCAACTTGCATCTCTATATCTAGCCATAATTATTTATCTCCCAATTAATTATATTCTTCTTCTTTTTTGAGGACGGCAACCATTATGAGGCATTGGTGTAACATCCTTAATAAGTTTTACTTTTAATCCTGCAGCTTCTACAGCTCTGATTGAGCTTTCTCTACCCATACCAGGACCTTTTACATAAACTTCAACTTCTCTTACACCCATCTCATAAGCTTTTTTAGATGCCTTCTCACTAGCAACCTGTGCAGCAAATGGAGTAGATTTTTTACTACTTTTATATTCTCCATCTAAGCCAGCACTAGCCCAAGATAAAGTATCACCGTTTCTATCAGTGATAGTAACTATTGTATTATTAAAGCTAGCTTTTATATGCACTATACCAAAAGCTTCTACTTTTCTATCTTTTTTTATTTTTTTATCTTTTAGTGTTTTTTTACCTTTTTGAGTAGCCACTATTCTCCCCCATTATTTATTTTTACTTCTTACCTGGTGCTTTTTTCTTACCAGCTATAGCTTTTCTAGCTCCGCCACCTCTAGCGTTACGAGAGTTAGTTCTTGTTCTTTGTCCGCGTACTGGAAGTCTTTTTATATGACGCATTCCGCGATATGAGTGAATATCTTTTAAACGTTTAATATTATTAAAAAGCTCTGTACGCAAATCTCCTTCCACTTTAGTTGTGGCTTCTATTGCATCTCTTAAAGCTGTAATTTGAGCATCTGTAAGGTCTTTAGCTTTAATAGAATAATCTATATTAGCCTTATCACAAATTACATGTGCTAAAGTACGTCCTATACCATATATATCTGTTAGGGCGATTTCTATTCTTTTATTATTTCTTATTTCAACACCCATTAAACGTGCCATACTAATTATCTCCTTAAATTAATTACTTCTGTTTTTGTTTATGTCTTGGGTTTTTCTTACATATGACTCTAACTACGCCTTTTCTTCTTACTATTTGACAGTCATTACAACGTTTTTTTACCGAACTTTTTACTTTCATATTAAATGTTCTCCATTATTTTACTTATAACGATAAATTATTCTACCCTTTGTTAAATCGTAGGGCGACATTTCTATAGTTACCTTATCTCCAGGAAGTATACGAATAAAGTTCATACGCATCTTTCCAGAAATATGTGCCAATATCTTATGACCATTCTCTAACTCTACTCTGAAAGTAGCATTAGGAAGAGGCTCTACTACTGTACCTTCTACCTCTATATTTTCTTTCTCTGCCATATTAATTACCTTCTCACCTTAGACTTCTTCAATATACCATCATAGTTATGCATCTGCAAGTAAGACTCTATTTGTTTTAATAATTCAACAGCAACACTTACACTAATCATTACAGATGTACCGCCCATCAAATAAACCAAAGAATTGTTAGTTCCTTTGAAAGGAGCAAATACAGGAATCTTAGACATTAAATCTGGGAACACAGCAATAGCAGCCAAGAATAATGAACCGCCTATTGTTATTCTGCTTAATACTGTTTTAAGATATTCAGCAGTTTGTGTACCAGGTCTGTAACCAGGAATAAATCCGCCTTGTTTTTTAAGATTCTCTGCTATATCATCTGGATTAAATTGTACAGATGTATAAACATAGGCAAACATAATAACCAAAAGACAATAAAGAATTATATAAGCCCAGCTTCCATAAGAGAAAAATCTAAGCAAAGCGTCCAACCATCTCCATTGAACACCTCTTGTTAAACTAGCAATCTGTGCTGGAATAGCCATCAAAGCAGATGCGAATATTATAGGTATAACGCCAGATGGGTTAATCTTGAAAGGTATATGAGTAGATTGTGCACCAAAAACCTTTCTTCCTACAACTCTCTTAGCATATTGAACAGGTATTCTTCTTTGTCCGCTTTCTTCATAAACTACGCAGAATATCACTATAGCAAATATTATAAAGAAAAGAACTATTACTAATGAGTTTAAGTAATCAGTATCTTTTTTCTGTATAACATCATAGAATCCTGCAGGAATACGAGCAACAATACCAGCGAAAATTATTACAGATATACCATTACCAAGGCCGCGTTCTGTAATTTGGTCACCTAGCCACATTAAGAACATGGTACCAGTAGTAGCTGTAATCACTACGAGAAGTATAAAACCTAAACCAGGTCTCATAAATATCATAGCACCTTCATTTATACTTTGAATCCAGCTAGCCATAGCTGCAGATTGAACCACACAAAGACCAAGTGTTAGATATCTAACATATTGGTTAATTTTTTTACGACCGCTTTCACCTTCTTTTTGCATTCTCTCAAGTGCTGGTATAACAACACCTAAAAGCTGCATGATGATAGAAGCGGATATATAAGGCATAATTCCAAGTGCTAATATAGAAAATCTAAACAAAGCACCGCCAGAAAATAAATCCATAATAGTTAAAAGACCGCCGCCGCCTTGAGCTGATGATAAAAAGCCCAAAAGAGCAGTTGGGTCTATACCTGGAGTTGGAATATGACTGCCTATTCTATATACCAAAATAGCAAGAACTGTAAACAGTATCCTGCTTCTTAATTCTGGTACTCTAAATATATTAGTTAATGACTTAAACATTTATAAACAACCTTATTTCTTTTCTCTAATATATTTTTTACGTTCATGTATTATAACTTTACCGCCAGATTTTTCAATCTTTTCTATAGCTTTTTTGCTAGCAAGATCAACGGTAATAGTAATAGCACTTTTTACTTCACCCATAGAAAGAAGTTTTATATAATCTTTAGTAGAAGATAAATAACCTAATTTAACTAAAGCTTCTCTAGATATTTCGTTAGAACCTAATGAATCTAAGTCTCCAACATTGATAACATCTACAGACTTTTTGAAAGCAGCATTAGTGAAACCGCTTTTAGGAATTCTTCTATGTAAAGGCATCTGTCCGCCTTCAAAACCAGCTCTTCTGCTGTAACCTGCACGAGACTGAGCACCTTTATCACCTCTTCCTGCAGTACAACCCCAACCAGAACCTTGTCCGCGTCCTACTCTATGACGATTTTTGCTCGATCCTTTTGGAGCTCTTAATATTTTTGTATTTTCCTGTGCCATTCTCTAGCCCTCACTTATACTCTACTTTTAAAAGATGTGATATTTTATTAATCATTCCATTTATTTGAGGAGTTGCTTCGTGTTCTACAACTCTTCTTCTCTTTTTGAAACCTAAAGCTACAACAGTATCTCTTTGAGACTTTTCATAGCCTATAGGAGATTTAACTAATGTTATTACAACTTTAGCCATTATTCAGCCCTCCCATAAATCTGGTCAACACTAATTCCTCTTTTATTAGCCATATCTTGAACAGTTTGTAAAGATTTTAAACCTTCAAAAGTAGCTTTAGCTAAGTTCATAGAATTGTTATTACCTAAAGATTTTGAAAGAATATTTTTTACACCTGCTAATTCTAATACAGCACGTGCAGGACCGCCTGAAATAACTCCAGTACCTTTAGAAGCTGGTTTCATTATTATTCTGCTGCTTCTAAATACACCAACTGTATTATGAGGAATAGTTTCACCTTTAAGGTTAACTTCTATCATATTCTTTTTAGCCTGTTCTATAGCTTTTCTTATAGCATCAGGTACTTCATTAGCTTTACCGTAACCTAAACCAACATGTCCGTTTTTATCACCTAAAACCATTAAAGCTGCAAATCTAAAACGTCTTCCACCTTTCATAACTTTAGCTACTCTGTTTAAAGTTATTAGACGCTCTTCAAACATACTTTTTTCTTCGTTATTATCGTGTGCCAAGGTTATACTCCTTAAAATTTCAATCCTGCTTCACGAGCACCGTCAGCTAAGGATTTTATTTTTCCATGATATATATAGCCGTTTCTATCAAACACTACTTCACTAATATTTTTTTCTTTTGCTCTAGTAGCTAATACTTTACCTATCTCTTTAGCTATATCTACATTTTTACCGCTTTTTAAATCTTTCTCTTGAGAAGATGCTGATACTAAAGTTAATCCTTTACTATCATCTATTATTTGAGCAGATACATATTTAAGACTTTTATAAACTGTAAGTCTAGGACGCTTTGAACTTCCTTCTATTTTTATACGTATACTTCTCTTTCTTCTTTCACGTTGAGCTTTAATTTTTTCTCTTAAACTCATATAGCTTACCCCTTACTTAGCAGCTTTTTTACTTTCTTTCATTTTAACATACTCGCCTTCAAATCTTACACCTTTACCTTTATAAGGCTCAACAGGTCTTTTCTTTTTAATATTCATAGCGAGTTCGCCTACTTTCTCTTTATCATTACCTTCTATAATGATTTTAGTGTCTTTTTCTACTGTTACTTTGATACCCTCAGGGATTTTCATTTTTACATCACTAGAGAAACCTAATTGTAATGTTAAAGTATCTCCCTGAACATTAGAACGGTAACCTGTACCTTCTAATTGTAATACTTTTTTATAACCAGTATTAACACCTTCTATCATGTTAGAAATAAGTTTCCAAACTAAACCTAATTTAGCAGAATACTTAGCTTTATTTTCTTTTATAGCTTCTTCATCAGTGCTATCAATCTTAGGAGGTTTAACCCAAAGAGAATTATTTTCAAGTTCAAGTATTATATAATCAAAAAACTCTCTTGTCAACTCCCCTCTTTTACCTTTTACGACTACTTTGTGGCCGTCAATTTTTACTTCAACGCCTTGAGGAATCGCTATAGGCTTATTTGATAATCTACTCATTATAAATACCCTCTCTCAATTTATATTACCATACATAACATAAAACTTCGCCGCCAACTTTCTCTTTTCTAGCTTCTTTATCAGTCATTACACCTTTACTAGTAGAGATTACAGATATACCGAAACCATTTTTTACTTGAGGAATAGTATCTACTGATGTATAAACTCTAAGACCTGGAGTTGATACTCTTTGAATACCTTCTATAACAGAATTTCCCTCATAATATTTCAAATCTATTTCTATGCGGAAGAAATTTTTATCTTT
The DNA here is from genome assembly GCF_000325665.1 of Brachyspira pilosicoli P43/6/78. Lineage (NCBI taxonomy): Bacteria > Pseudomonadati > Spirochaetota > Spirochaetia > Brachyspirales > Brachyspiraceae > Brachyspira > Brachyspira pilosicoli. The sequence continues at coordinate 2,092,054 of NC_019908.1, read as the reverse complement.
TACTTCTACTTTTTTGAAGTCATTAATATACCCTTCTTTTTTCAAAATTGCAAGTATATTTTCCATTTTTGTAGAAAAAGGTATAGTTACATTCTCTTTTTTTGCTCTACAACCATTTCTAATCACAGTTAAAGCATCTGCTATTGGATCATGTACGCTCATTTATATACTCTCCTTAAATTACCAACTAGACTTAGTTACGCCCGGAATTAAACCTTTATTTGCTAAATCTCTAAAACAGATTCTACACATTTTATACTGTCTTATATAAGCACGAGGTCTTCCACATATAGGGCAGCGATTATATTGTCTTGTTTTATATTTTTGTTTTTTTGTAGCTTTAACTTTAAGTGCCAATCTAGCCATTATTTATTCTCCTGACTTTTAGGTGCAGCACGAAATGGCAAACCTATACGTTCTAATAAAGTGCGAGCCATATCGTCATTATCTGCAGTTGTTACTATTGTTATATTTAATCCCTTAACAGCATCTGTTTTGTCGAAACTTATTTCTGGGAATATAATATGCTCTTTTATACCTAAATTGTAATTACCTCTTCCGTCAAAACCTCTTCTAGGAATACCTTGGAAGTCTCTTACTCTTGGTAAAGCTATAAATATTAACCTTTCCAAGAAGTCATACATTCTTTCTCCTCTCAAAGTTACTCTACAACCTATAGGCATACCTTGTCTTAATTTGAAGTTAGCTATAGACTTTTTAGCTCTAGTGATAACAGCTCTCTGACCTGCTATTTGACTTAGTTCTTCTACAGCAGAGTCAACATATTTTTTATCTGTTACAGCTTGAGTAATACCCATATTGATAATAATTTTCTCTATTTTAGGTATAGCCATAGAGGAGCTTAAATTCATATCTTTTAATAAAGATTGTCTTATTTCTTTTTCATATCTATCTTTTAATACTGACATATTTAATAACTCCTACTTACTTATCAAGAACTTCGCCTGATTTTTTAGCATATCTTTTTAATTTTCCATCAACTTCTTTTCTTCCAACCCTAGTAGTTTTACCGCCTTTGTCAACCAACATAAGATTAGATATATGTATAGAAGCTTCTTTCTCAACTATACCGCCTTTTTGATTCTCTTGACTTTTAGGCATAGTTTTTTTAATCATGTTAATATTCTTTACGAAAGCTCTTCCCTTTGCTCTGTCTATAGACAATACTTCACCGCGTTCTCCACTCTGTTCTCCAGCTATCACTTCAACAGTATCGCCTTTTTTTATTTTGTATTTTGTATTACTAAAATCTTTTTTCTTTATCATAATTATATTACCTCTGGTGCAAGTGATACGATTTTCATAAAGCCTTTATCCCTAAGTTCACGAGCTACAGGTCCGAATATACGTTTACCACGAGGCTCTCTTTTATCGTCTACTATAACAGCAGCATTCTCATCAAAACGTATGTATGAACCATCAGGGCGTCTAACTTCTTTTTTTACTCTTACTATTACAGCTTTTACAACTTTACCTTTTTCTTATAGAGCAAGTAGGGATTATATCAGTTACAGAACAAACTATAACATCTCCTAAAGTAGCATATCTGCGTCTACTTCCTCCTAATACCTTAATACATTTCAACTTCTTTACGCCTGTGTTGTCGGCTACATTAAGAGTAGTTGGTACTTGTATCATAATTCTTACTCTCCTTCAACCTGTGAAGAAACTGCTGCTTCTGGAGCATGCTTCTCACGTTTTAATACGCTTTCTACATCGCTATCCATAGAATCTTTCTCTACACGCTCAGACTTCTTAACGATTTTTACTAATCTAAATTTTTTATCTTTACTAATAGGTCTGCACTCTATTATTCTTACTAAATCGCCTTCAAAACATTCATTTTTTTCATCATGAGCTTTATAGCGTTTATTCTTACTTATAGTCTTACCATAAAGGGGGTGTTTCTGTTTACTTTCAACTTTTACAACTATAGTTTTATCCATTTTATCAGAAACTACAATTCCTTCAAGTACTCTTTTATATTTTTTTGCTTTGTTTTCCACAGTAATACCTCACACTATTTTTTTATGCCAAGTTCATGCTGACGTATAAATGTCTTAACTCTAGCTATATCTTTGCGAGCTTTTTTTAATTGATGAGTTTGTCTTGCATCACCAACTACTTTTTCAAATCTATGCTCTTGATATTCTTTTTCTAATTTTAGAAGTTCACCCTTAAGCTCTTCTAAACCTAATGACTTATAATCTTTATTATTCTTAGCCATTATATAGCCTCCCTCTTAATGAACTTAGTTTTAATAGGAAGCTTGAAACCAGCTAATCTGAAAGCAGACTGTGCTAATTCTTCTGGTACACCTGCTATTTCAAATATAACTTTACCTGGCTTTACAACTGCTACCCAATATTCAACGTTACCTTTACCTTTACCCATTCTTGTTTCTGCTGGCTTTTTAGTATAAGGTTTGTCTGGAAATACTTTTATCCACATTTTACCTACACGCTTAACATGTCTTGATATAGCAATACGTGCAGCTTCAATTTGTCTATCTGTAAGCCATACAGGCTCTAATGCCATTAAACCATAATCTCCAAAAGTTAAGTTACTTCCTCTTTTGGACTTACCTTTCATTCTACCTCTATGCTGTTTACGATACTTAGTTCTTGATGGTTGTAACATTATCTATCTCCTTTAGCACTGATAACTTTACCCGCATCATCTTGTTTGCTTTCTTTCTTATCAAGAATCTCGCCTTTATATATCCACACTTTTACCCCGATGATACCAAATGTAGTAGAAGCTTCAGCAGTACCATAATCTATATTTGCTCTTATTGTATGAAGAGGTACTGAACCATTTTTGTACTGTTCTGTTCTAGCGATATCAGCACCTGCTAAACGACCAGAACACATAACTTTTATACCTTTAGCACCTTTCTTCATAGCTTGAGTAATAACACTCTTCATAGCTCTTCTGAAAGCAACACGCATTTCTAATTGACGAGCTACGCTTTGTGCTGCCAATGTAGCATCTAATTCAGCCTCTTTGATTTCTGATATAGAAACATTAATAGGCTTTTTTACTAACTTTTGTACAGCAGCCTTAACAGCCTCAACTCTCTGACCCTTAGGACCTACAACTACTCCTACTCTTGCAGTAGAAATAAATACATTGATTCTATCTGGGAAACGTACTATTTGTATGTCAGATATAGCAGGATCAAAAGACTCTTTCTTTCCGCCAATTTTTTTCTGTTCTTCTTTTAATGTCTTATAATAATAGTTCATTATATAGCGTCTTATAGATAAATCTTCATGCAAACTATCTGCATAAGTTCTGCCATCTTCGAACCATTTACTAGACCAAGTTTTATTAACTCCGAGTCTTAAACCTATTGGACTAACCTTTTGACCCATAGTTTATACCTCCGCTACTTTAGCTGCTTCTTCTTTTTTTGCAACTCTCTTAATTTTTTTCTTCTCAGGTTTTTTTTCATCACTTAATACTATAGTAATATGTGAATTTCTTTTTAATATAGGATCAGCACTACCACGACTTGCTGCTCTTATGCGTTTCAATGATGGTGCTTTATCAACAAAAGCTGTCTTAACCCATAAAGTGTCTGGGTTAATAGTTCTAGTCTGAGAAATAGCATTTGCTATACCGCTTTTTATAGCTTTTCTAAGTACAACTGATGACATTTGTGGCATAGTTGTAAGATTAGCGATAGCATGGTTAACATACTCACCTTTAACGAAAGGAAGTAATCTTGCTACTTTCCTGCGACCTATGCGTAAATAACGTACCTTTACCTTATATTCCATAGTCCAATTCCTTATTTCTTAGCTACCTTAGCTGCACCTGCATGTGAACGAAAAGTTCTAGTAGGAGCAAATTCACCTAATTTATGACCTATCATATTCTCTTGTACATAAACTGCTACAAATGTTTTACCATTATGTACATTGATTGTAAAACCTATCATCTCTGGAATAATTGTTGAAGCACGGCTATAAGTTTTTATTTGGTGCTTGTTATCTCCAGCTTGTATCTTCTTGAAAAGATTTTTATCTACAAAAGGTCCTTTCTTAATAGAGCGAGACATTATTTCTTACCCCCTCTTCTCTTAATTATTAATCTGTCAGAATATTTGTTTTTCTTTCTAGTCTTATATCCCTTAGTAGGTACACCTGTAGGAGATACTGGATGTGGGTTACCCTGTCCACTCTTACCTTCACCACCACCGTGTGGGTGATCTACTGGGTTCATTACAACACCTCTTACTTTTGGTCTTCTACCTTTATGTCTAGTAGTACCAGCTTTACCGTCTGTAGTGTTGAAATGGTCTAAGTTACCGATTTGTCCTATAGTAGCATAACAATCTTCTAATATTCTTCTCTCTTCACCAGAGCGAAGTCTTATTACACAATAACCACCAGATTTTGCTGTTATCTGAGCACCACCGCCTGCTGCTCTAACAAGCTGACCACCTTTTCCTGGTGTTATTTCTATGTTATGTATTATAGTACCTAAAGGTATCTTTCTTAAAGGTAAAGTGCAACCTACTTTTACTTTAGCATTTTCTCCGCTAACAACTCTGTCGCCTACATTAAGTCCCAATGGCCATATTATATATCTTTTTTCACCATCTGTGTAATGTAAAAGAGCTATACGAGCTGTTCTGTTAGGATCATACTCTATAGAAACTACTTTAGCTTCTATATCATGCTTATCTCTTCTAAAATCTACTAATCTAAATAATTTCTTGTGTCCACCACCGCGACGACGCATAGTGATACGACCGTTTGAACCTCTTCCGCTTATGCGTTTTTTACCGCATACTAATGATTTACAAGGCTCATTTGTTGTTATATCCGAAAAATCAACTACTGTACGATAACGTAAACTTGGTGTTGTCGGTTTAAATTTCTTAATAGCCATCGGTATCCCTCAACTTATTTTACTATATCTATTGATTCTTTGCCATCGAGAACTATTATCGCTTTTTTATAACTGCGTGTATAACCGCGTCTGCTCATTCTGCGATTTTTCTTCTTAGGCTTTACATTTATTATCTTACAATCTAGCGGATGTACATTAAATATTTTTTCAACCGCTTTCTTCAACTCTTGCTTATTAGCGTCCTGTCTTACTCTAAATACATAATAACGCTTCTCTGTTCCTTTAGGCTCAGTTCTAAGGATATTACTCTTTTCTGTAAGTATAGGCTCAATTAAAAGTGAATACATGCTCATATTTCTTATCCCTTAATTCTAGCATTTAATTTAGATAAAGCTGTTTTAGTAAAGTATACTTCATCAGCATAATATAAAGGATGTATAGACATACTGTCTGCATTTACAAGCTTTAAATCTTTGATGTTTCTTAAAGATAATAATAACTTATTGTAATTATCACCTAATGACTCATCTTTACCTACTACAAATGCTACTTTTCTGCTATTTGGCTCTTTAACCTTACTTATAAAACTTGCCATTCTTTTTGTCTTTGGAGCATCAAAAGTGAAATCCTCAAAAACTTTAAGAACATTGTTACCATATTTCAAAGATAAAACAGACAATAGAGCCTTACGTTTCATCTTTTTAGGCAATCTATAACTATAATCTCTAGGCTTAGGAGTATGTGTTTTACCACCGCCTACCCAAATTGGTGAACGTGTAGAACCTGCTCTTGCTCTACCTGTACCTTTTTGTCTCCAAGGCTTTTTACCGCCTCCTGAAACTTCTGCTCTTGTTTTAGTAGAGTGAGTTCCTTGACGTCTGTTCGCCAACTCATTTTTGATTGCTTCGTAAAGTAGATTGTTGTTAACTTCTGATTTGAATATCTCGTCAACTACCTCTAAATTACCTACGCTATCTCCATTTTCATTTAGTATTACTACTTCCATTTTATCATCCTGCTTTTATTATTTAGTCATTGAGTTCTTCTTCTTATTTTTCTTCTTAGCTGCTTGAGTGATTTTTACTATACCGTTTATAGCTCCAGGTATAGAACCTTTAATCATAATCAAGTTATCTTCTGGTCTTATTTCAACTACTTTTAAGTTTTGTATAGTAGTTAAAGTATTACCCATATGACCAGGCATACCTTTGCCTTTCCATACTCTTGCAGGGTAACTGTTACAACCTATAGAACCTGCTCTTCTTCTGAAATTAGAACCATGACTCATAGGACCACCATCGTAATTATGTCTTTTCATTACGCCGGCAAATCCTCTACCTTTGCTCAAAGAACTAACATCTATAAAATCGCCCGCTTGAAATATATCTACTTTAAGTTCCTGACCAACTGTATAAGCACTTGAATCATCTAACCTAAATTCTTTTAAATATTTCTTAGGCTCTAAATTTGCTTTTTTAAATTGCCCTATTTGTGGCTTTTTTAAATGCTTTTCTTTTACAGCACCATAACCTAATTGAATAGCATTATAGCCATCTTTCTCATTATCTCTAACCTGCATAACTGTGCATGGCCCAGCCTCTACAACTGTTACTGCTATAGCATTGCCAGTTTCATCGAAAACTGTTGTCATACCCAATTTTCTGCCAATTATTCCTACCATCGGCTAATCCTCTATAATGATTTTACTACTTCTTTTTTTACCAATTTTTAAGTCAAACTATTAAAATTATAACCATACAAACAAAACGTAGTAAAGTTTTATTCACACGGTTTAAAAAACCTTTCTTACTTCAACTGTACATCTACGCCAGCTGGAAGTGCCAACTTCTTCAAAGACTCAGTTGTTTGAGGTGTTACATCAAAGATATCTATTAATCTCTTGTAAACTCTCATCTCGAACTGCTCTCTTGACTTAATGTTTACATGCGGACTTCTTATTACTGTTACCTTTCTTATGCTTGTAGGTAGTGGTATAGGTCCTGATACTCTTGCACCTGTCTTCTTTACACTAGCAACTATTGACTGAGCTGATTGATCAATTAATTCTATATCAAAGGCTTTTAATTTAACTCTTATTTTCTGTTCTTTCATAGTTTGAATTACTCGCTTTTATTCTTTATATTAAGGGATACATTTAATATTAAAACATATCCCTTTATTTCTTTCCTTAAATTATTCTAATATTTTTGTTACAACACCGTTACCTACTGTCTTACCACCTTCACGTATAGCGAATCTTTGTTTCTCTTCCATAGCGATTTGGCTGATTAACTCTATAGTTAAGTTAGCGTTATCACCTGGCATTATCATTGGAGAACCTTCTGGTAAGTTGATAACTCCTGTTACGTCTGTTGTTCTGAAGTACATTTGTGGTCTGTAACCGCTTACGAAACCGCTATGTCTTCCACCTTCTTCTTTTTTCAAGATATAAACTTCTGCTTCGAATTTTTTATGAGGTGTGATTGTACCTGGTTTAGCTAATACCTGTCCTCTTTCTACTTCTTTACGTTCAATACCTCTTAAAAGACATCCAACGTTATAACCAGCTATACCAACAACTTCTTTCTTGAACATTTCTACACCAGTACAAGTAGTTTTCTTAGTTTCTCTTAAACCAACGATTTCTACTTCGTCACCTTTTTTGATTTGTCCTCTTTCTATTCTACCTGTAACAACTGTACCTCTTCCAGGGATTGAGTATACGTCTTCGATTGACATTAAGAAGTCTTTATCTGTTTCACGTACTGGATCTGGAATATAAGTATCAAGTGCGTTTAATAGGTCTAATATACATTTACAATCTGGATCAGTTCTTGGATCTTTTCCTGCTTCGATTGCTTGAATAGCTTTGATTGCAGAACCTCTAATAATAGGAGTTTTAGAGCCATCGAAACCATAGTGGTCTAATACGTCTACTACTTCTGCTTCTACTATTTCTGCCATTTCTGGGTCATCTAATTTATCACATTTGTTTAAGAATACAACGATGTAGTTTACACCTACTTGTCTTGAAAGAAGTACGTGTTCTTTTGTTTGTGGCATTACACCGTCTTCTGCTGATACTACTAAGATAGCACCGTCCATCTGAGCAGCACCTGTAATCATGTTTTTAATATAGTCAGCGTGACCTGGACAGTCTACGTGAGCATAGTGTCTGTTATCTGATTCATATTCTACGTGTGAAGTAGCGATTGTCAAAATTTTTGTAGGGTCTCTTCTACCTTGACTCTCAGAAGCTTTTGCTACTGAATCGTATGCAACTTTTTGTACTGTTGCTGGAAACATTGCAGATGATACTGCAGTTATTGCTGATGTTAATGTTGTTTTACCATGGTCAACGTGACCGATAGTACCAACGTTTACGTGTGTTTTTGTACCTTCATAAGTTCCTTTAGCCATTTTTATCCTCCAATTATTTATCCCTATTCTCTAGGAAATTGTTTTTTTATTTATTTTTATTTTTTGTTATTTAGCGTTACCCATTCTAGCACCTATTATCTCTTCTGCTACGTTCTTAGGTACTTCCTCGTAGTGTGAGAACTGCATTGTGTAGCTTGCTCTACCTTGTGATACGTTTCTTATACTTGTTGTATAACCAAACATCTCTGCAAGAGGTACTGTAGCATTAATAGATTTGTAACCAGACTTATCTGTAAATCCGTGAACCTGTCCTCTTCTTGAAGCTAAGTCACCGATAATATCACCCATATAATCTTCTGGTGTTACAACTTCTACGCTCATCATAGGCTCTAACAAGTAAGGATCTGCTTTTTTACATCCATCTTTGAAACCCATTGAAGCAGCAATTTTGAATGCCATTTCTGATGAGTCTACTGGGTGGAATGAACCATCAAATGCTGATACTATAACGTCTAGCATTGGATAGTTAGCAAGAACACCTGTATTCATAGCCTCAACACAACCTTTCTCTACAGCTGGTATATATTCTTTTGGAACAACACCACCAACGATTTCGTTATTAAACTTGAATCCTGCATTAGGCTCATTAGGTCCAATTCTCAACCATACATCACCGTACTGACCTTTACCGCCTGACTGACGTACGAATTTACCTTCAACTTCAACTGTCTTCTTAATACCTTCTCTGTAAGATACTTGAGGACGACCTACATTTGCCTCAACTTTGTATTCTCTTTTCATTCTATCACAGATAATCTCTAAGTGAAGCTCACCCATACCTGCGATAATTGTTTGACCTGTTTCTTCATCAAAACTAACTCTGAATGTTGGGTCTTCTTCAGCAAGTCTTGATAAAGCTATAGACATTTTATCTCTATCACCTTTTGTTTTAGGCTCTATAGCAACGTTAATTACTGGCTCTGGGAAGTTGATTGATTCCAAGATGATAGGAGCATTTTCTGGACATAATGTATCACCTGTTGTAGTTTCTTTAAGTCCTACTGCTGCTGCTATATCACCGCAATATACTTGTTCAATCTCTTCTCTTTTGTTAGCGTGCATCTGAAGTATTCTTCCGATACGCTCTCTTTTTCCTTTTGTAGCATTATAAACATAAGAACCAGCTTCTAATATTCCAGAGTAAACTCTTAAGAATGCTATTTTTCCAACGTGTGGATCTGTCATTATTTTGAATGCTAATGCACTGAATTTCTCATCATCTGCTACTTTTCTTTTTATAACATTACCATCTAAATCTGTACCTTCTATTTCAGGTTTATCTAATGGAGATGGTAAATAATCAACTACAGCATCTATTAATACTTGAATACCTTTGTTTTTGAAAGCTGTACCACAGAACATTGGGAAGAAGTCTGCTGTTAATGTAGCTGTTCTTATAAGTCTTTTGATTGTAGGAATATCTATTTCCTCACCTTCAAAGAACTTATTCATAGCATCATCATCATATTCAACGATTGCTTCTAATAATTCATTTCTATATTTTTCTGCTTGTTCTTTTAGTTCGGCTCTGATTTCTCTCTCTTCCATCTTCATACCATCTTCAGATACCCAAACTATCTCTTTCATTTTTACTAAGTCAACAACACCCTCGAAGTTGCTTTCTGCACCTATAGGTATAACTACTGGGTGACTGTTTGCTTTTAATCTATCTCTTGTTTGATCTAAAACAGCGTAGAAGTTAGCACCAATCCTGTCCATTTTATTAACAAAAATAGCTCTTGGGATTTTATAGTTACTTGCTTGTCTCCATACTGTTTCACTTTGAGGCTGAACACCGCCTACAGAACAAAAAACTCCTACAGCACTATCTAATACTCTTAAAGACCTTTCTACCTCAGCAGTAAAGTCAACGTGCCCTGGAGTATCTATTAAGTTAATTCTATGACCATTCCAAAAACAAGTAGTTGCAGCAGAAGTAATTGTAATACCTCTTTCTCTCTCCTGCTCCATCCAGTCCATTTCAGCTGCACCTTCATGAACCTCACCTAATCTATGTGTCTTACCTGTAAAGAATAATATACGCTCACTTAAAGTAGTTTTACCAGCATCAATGTGAGCCATAATACCAATATTACGTGTATTTTCTAACGAAATTTGACGTGCCACTTATTCTCTCTCCTTAAACCTTACCACCTAAAGTGTGCAAATGCTTTGTTACCTTCAGCCATTCTATGTACTGTATCTCTCTTAGCAACTGCTTGACCTTTACCTTCTATTGCATCAGCTATCTCATTTGATAAACGCTCTATCATGCTTCTTCCGCCTCTTTTTCTTGAAGCATCTATAAGCCATGTGAAAGCTAATGAGTTTTGTCTGTCTGGTCTAACTTCAACAGGTACTTGATAAGTAGAACCGCCAACTCTTCTTGATTTTACTTCTACTTGTGGTTTTATGTTGTTAATAGCTTCATTGAAAGCTTCTAAACCATCTTTTCCTGTTTTCTCTTTTACCAAATCCATAGCTTTATAAAAAATGTTTTCAGCTTTACTTTTTTTGCCGTCATACATTAATTTGTTTATAAACTTACTTATAACAACACTGCCATAAATTGGGTCAGCATTTATCTTTCTTGTTTGTGCTCTTCTTCTTCTTGCCATATTAATTCACTCCATTAAGCCTTAGGTTTTTTAGTACCATATTTACTTCTAGACTTCATTCTCTTCTCTACACCAGAAGCTTCACGGCTTCCTCTAACTATGTGATAACGACAACCAGGTAAGTCTTTAACCCTTCCGCCTCTTATAAGTACACGGTTGTGTTCTTGTAATGTATGGTCTATACCAGGAATATATGCTGTTACTTCCATACCGTTTGTTATTCTTACACGAGCTATTTTACGCATAGCTGAGTTAGGTTTTTTTGGTGTAGTTGTTGTTACACGAGTACAAACACCTTCTCTTTGCGGACATTTCATTAACGCAGGTGATTTAGTCTTATTTACTATACGTTTACGACCTTTTCTTACTAATTGATTAATTGTAGGCATACAATACAAAACCTCTAATCTTTATTTTTTTTATTTTTACCCTTTATTAAAAAGGATTTATATATATTAAAATTTTATCTTCAAACGAAACAGCTTATAACAGCCGAGCTTTTATAGTATTTATTCACATAAACATGAAGAAATCCAATACTATACGCTTTAATCGCTTCTCTGAAAGTTAGAAAATTATAAACCAACAAAATAAAAAAATCAATAGCATTTTTAACATTTTTAATCTTTTTTTTAATAAATTTCAAAAACAATTACATATTTATATAAAAACTAAACTTAGTAATTTATGAAAATATGCTATTTATCTAAATATTTTATATAATTTTTTCTTATATACTTATATAAATAAAAAAATCCGTAAGAGCCTAATTACAACTCCTACGGATTTTATTTATTTCACTTTTATTAATCAATAATTATTAAGCACCTAAAACACCGCTGATTAAGAATGCTGTAGCGAAAGAAACGATAGCGTAAAGTTCTGGGAATACAGCAACGATGATAGTGTTACCAAATACATCATAACCATTACCTATAGCTTCAACACCGTTAGCACAAACTTTACCTTGGAATATAGCTGAAACCATACAAGCTAAACCAACAGCAATACCAGCACCTAATATAGCAGCACCTTGGAAGATAGTGATGTCAGCAGTCAAATAAGGTTGCATAATGAAGAAAGCAGCAAAACCATAAAGACCTTGTGTACCAGGCAAAGCACTTAAAACAAGACAGCTACCAAATGCATCTTTATTTTTTTTCAAAGCTCCAACAGTAGTCATAGCAGAAATAGAAGTACCAACCGCACTACCAATACCAGACATACCTACCATTATACCCGCTCCTATATATCCTAATAAAAGCGCTGTGTTCATTGTAAAACCCATAATTAAAATCTCCTTTTTTAGATTATTTTCTTTTTTAATTATTAAATATTTATATATAAAAAAACTAATTAAGCTACCTTTTTAAGTGGCTTATATTCTTTACCGCCGCCCTCAAAACCAACGTTATTGTAGAACTCTACAAATGTTAATCTCAAAGGGTGTACCAAAGCACCAAGTATGTTTAATGCGAATATTGCAATGTGTCCAAATACTAAGAACACAACCATTATAACAACACCAACACCCGGTATAGCTTTGAAACTCATACCTATTTGGTTTATTACTAATGCCAATATAGAACCAGAAGCACCTAATGCAAACAAACGTATATAAGAAAGTGTATCACCCATTATACCAGTTGCCGCAAAATAAACACCAAGTATAGAGTTTAATACATCTGGCTTTTTACCAACATTAGAAAGTATTACTAAAAATACCAAACCAACAATCATAGCTACATAATATATAGAGCTAAATTGTTTGATAACTTGCATCTTTTGCATATCGCCCAAGAACCATAAAACAAGGCTTGGTATAAATAAAAGTTTACCAATAGCTCCAAATATATCACCTATAGAACTAGTTTTTATTCTGTCTATAACACCAACTACTAAAGCAAAACATATATGAAGTACACCTATAAGTAATGCTGTATTAAATGGAGTTAAGAACCAATTTTCTTTAATGTCTGTAATTATTAAATACTTACTTAAAGTAGCAAATATAGGTATTTGAGTATTTGAAGGTATGCTTACACCAAAGAAACTTCCTCCATTTATAACACCCATAATAGTAGTACATATTCCAAGTGTTAAAGCAAGTATACCAATACCTCTTAATTGTCCTTTTAACACAGTAAATAATCCTACCAAAGCTACTATAGTTAATACTATACCATAACCAGAGTCCCCAAAACAATAAGCGAAAAATAACGGATAGAAAACTGCTATCATAGGAGTTAAATCTATCTCGAAATAATTAGGCAATTGGAACAATTTTGTAATAAGCTCATAAGCAGAAGAATACTTATTGTTTTTAAGCTCAACAGGTACATTATCATCTTTTGTAGGCTCTTCCATTATGTAAGCTATTTTTTCTCTGTCTAGTACTGTTTTTACCTCAGACTCTTTGTCTTTAGGTACATAAGCTTCAACATAAAGTATCTTGCCTTCAGTAACTTCACTAGCTACAAAACTCTCTTTAGCCTCTTCAAAATGATTCTGTATATTAAGACTATCAACTTCTTTATTAATAGCTTCTATATATACCTGATTTTTTATTATATCATTTTCAATATCTTCTATTCTTTTATCAAGTTCAGATATTTGAGTTTTTAATTCATCATAAGATTTATTAGGCATATTGATAATGTCAAAAGGAATAACCTCTTCGCTGCCCTCTTTCTTGAAAGCAACAAAATAAACCTTACCAGCCTCTTCTTTTACAGCATAAGTAAATATCTCTCCAAAATTATAAGCTTGATACTCTTTTATAGGAGCATTAAAAAATGATACATCATAAGAAGTCTTTTCTTTTAAGTTATTAATCTTATCAAAACTAAAACTTCCAAAAGGAGCTATAATAGATAATTCTTTTTTAAGGTTATCTCTTTCAGCTTTTAATTTATCAGAAGATTGAGATAACTGTAAAACATTGTCTATTACATCAGATGCTTTTTTGCTAGTGTCAGCTGCTTTTAGGCTAGATACATCTTTTTTAGCTTTTTTAGCATCAGACAAAGCATTATTTATAATAGTTTTAGCTCTATTAGCATCATTCTTTTGAGCTGCAATGTTTTCTATATTTTCACTAGAAACACCATTAGCAATTTCTATATGTACAACTCCAAGAGAAGCTAAATCATTTAGAGTTTTTTCCCTATCCTCATGAAAGACAAAGAGAGAGAGTTTCTTCATTTTTCTAATCATAAAGACGCCTCCTTAGCTCTGTTTCTTTCTTTTACTATCTTTTGAGAAGACTTACTTAAATTTTCTTCATCTTCCATATACCTTTTAATTTTGATTATAGCTGTTTTATACTCAGGAATTTGTACTTTCTCATAAAGGTTAACTTTCTGAGTAGTTTTTTTCCTTAGCATAAGCCAAAGCATTAAGTCTATTTTCTGTCATTTCAATTTTTATTTGTAATGTCATAAGTAGCTCAAACATATTAATGGCAAGCCTAATCCAAGAAGGCATATTAAACATGCTGACATTTTCAATATCAAAATCTATACCTGTTAATATAGAAACTTTAACACCGGCAATATTTTTTTGCTCAGAGTTTACATTTCTAATCTTAACAATCTCAGGAAACTCAGTCCAAAAACCATTATAGTTTTGATTTTGTTTCACAAGTTTTTGATACTCATCTTTAAGTAATTCAATCTCAGCGGTAATCTTTCTCACCTCAAGACGAAGTGCTGCCTCTTTACTTTTCAAAGTAGGCAAAGCTTTCTCACGAATAGAAAGCTGGCGTCTTAGGTTTTGAAGAGCCGTTTTATTGTATTGAAACTTTAATGCCATATTTTTTAACCTACTTTATTAATTATTTGTCCATTTACCGTATTGTTCTACCAAAGATTCTTTTATACCAACTTCTGCTTTACTAAAGTATTTGGACATTAATTCCCAGCCTGTTTCTAACATTTCATCAATTTTAATGTTAATGTCTATTGCTAATAATCTTTCAGAATATTCAGCAGCATATTTCAAACATCTTTCATCATATTCAGTTAAGTCGAAACCGTTTTCTTTTTTCATTTTAGCATTAGCAGCATCTGAATAAAGACGAACCAAAGTGTTCATTACAGCAGGGTGGTCTTCTCTAGTTTTCTTACCTATAACCAACTGTTTCAAACGTGAAAGACTTCTGAATGGGTCGATGATTGTTTTACCTATATCAGAGTCACGTCTTAAATAAAGCTGACCTTCAGTGATGTAACCAGTGTTGTCTGGTACAGCGTGAGTAATATCACCTTCGTTAAGAGTAGTAACAGCGATAATAGTAATAGAACCGCCATCAGGGAACTGAGCTGCTTTTTCATATATTTTAGCAAGGTCAGAATATAATGAACCAGGCATAGAGTCTTTAGAAGGAATCTGGTCCATTTTGTTTGATACTATAGCTAAAGCGTCAGCATAAAGAGTCATGTCTGTAAGAAGAACAAGAACTTTTTGCTTATGCTCAACTGCGAAATATTCTGCAGCTGTACAAGCCATATCAGGTATCAAAAGTCTTTCTACTGGAGGGTCATCAGTAGTGTTGATGAAACATATAATTTTATCTAATGCTCCAGCTTCAGTAAATGTATTTTTAAATGATAAGTAGTCATCGTTAGAAAGTCCCATACCGCCAAGGATAATCTTGTCAGCTTCAGCTCTCAAAGCAACCTGTGCAAGTACTGCGTTATAAGGTTGGTCTGGGTCTGCGAAGAATGGGATTTTTTGTCCTGTAACAAGTGTGTTGTTAAGGTCAATACCAGCAATACCAGTAGCAATAAGTTCAGAAGGCTGTTTTCTTCTAACAGGGTTTACAGAAGGTCCTCCGATTTCTACCTCTTTACCTTCAACTTCAGCACCTCCGTCAATAGGCTCACCATAAGCATTAAAGAATCTTCCTGCAAGAAGTTCGCTTACTTTAAGTCTAGGAGGTCTGCCTAAAAATACAACTTCAGCGTTTGTAGGTATACCTTCAGTACCTTGGAAAACCTGAAGCGTAACAATATCTCCAATCATTTTTACAACCTGAGCAGGTCTGCCAGCTACTAGAGCCATCTCATCGTTACCAACATTTTCTGCTCTTAAAGATACAGTTGCTTTAGTAATTTGTACTAATTTTGTATATACTTTTTGAAATGCTTTAGGCATGTGTTATACTCCTTTCAGCAAATATTGATTCCATCTCAGCTGTGTATTTTTTATGTTCTTCAGACTGATATACAGAATAGTTCATCTGTTTGAATGCGTTAATAAGTCTTTTGAAATAAGTACCTACTTCGCTATAATCATCAAATCTGTAATCAGCTTCTACAACTTTCATAACTTGATTTAATAATTCTTTTTGTCTCTCTATTGGGCAGTTTTTATCTACTTTATCGAAAGCATCTTGCTGTAAGATAACGAAGTCTATAAGCTCAGCTTTCCATAAACGCTGATGGTATTCAAGAGGTACTGCGTCGTCACCCAAAATGCTTATCTGGTCGCTTGCTTCCTGACCTCTTCTAGCTATATCTTTTGCTCTAATAACTTTCTCAGACCAGCCTTTTTCTATATAAGTGTCTGAAAACTCTACGAACTCTGGATATTCTATGTATTTAGAATAAGAATCTAATGGGTCAACAGCAGGATATCTTTTACTGTCAGCACGTTTTTGTGATAATGCGTAGAAACATCTAGCTGCTTTACGAGTAGATTCTGTTACAGGCTCTTTCAAGTTACCGCCTGCAGGTGATACTGTACCTATGAATGTAATAGAACCAGTCTCTCCGTTATTTAAGTATACGAAACCTGCTCTAGCATAGAAACTAGAAATAATAGCAGGCAAGTCGATAGGGAACGCATCTGGTCCAGGTAATTCTTCAAGTCTGTTAGACATCTCTCTCAAAGCTTGTGCCCAACGAGAAGTAGAGTCAGCAAGAAGAAGAACTTTAAGTCCCATTGACCTATAATATTCAGCTACTGTCATACCTACATAAACTGAAGCTTCACGAGCAGCAACAGGCATGTTTGAAGTGTTACAGATGATTGTAGTTCTTTCCATCAAGCTTCTTCCAGTTCTAGGGTCTATAAGCTCTGGGAACTCTGTAAATATTTCTACTACCTCATTAGCTCTCTCACCGCAAGCTGTCATTATAATCAAGTCAGCGTTTGCGTTAGTAGCCAAAGCGTGCTGTAATACTGTTTTACCTGCACCGAATGGTCCTGGAATAAATCCTGTACCGCCTTCAGTGATAGGGTTAAATGTATCTATAGTTCTAACACCAGTTTCTAACAATTTGAATGGTCTTGGTTTTTCTTTGTAAGCTTTAATAGTAAGTTTTACAGGCCAAGTTTGTACCATTGTTACATTGACTTTTTCGCCTTTAGAATCTTTTATAACAGCAAGAGTATCTTCTAAAGCATAATTTCCAGCAGAAACTACACTTTCAACAACACCTTTACCTTCAAATTTGAAAGGAACCATTATTTTATGGTCAATCCAACCCTCTTTAACAGCACCAATCCAATCTCCTGCCTCAACTTCATCACCAACTTTAGCTATAGGTGTAAAGTCGTATCTAGCATCTTTATCTTCAGTAAGGTTGTTATATTTACCTCTCTCTAAGAATACACCTTTTAATTTATCAAGGTCATTTTGAAGTCCGTCAAAGTTTTTACCTAAAAGTCCAGGTCCTAATTCAATCTCTAACATTGAACCAGTAAACTCTACGGCATCGCCTAATTTCATTCCCCTTGTAGATTCAAATACCTGAGCACTAGCACTAGTACCTGATATTTTAATAACCTCTGCCATTAGTTTGGCTTCCCCGCAAGATACAAAACATATCTCGTTTTGTGAAACAGGTCCGTCTACCTCTATTGAAATTAGGTTTGATATAATAGCAGTTACTTTACCTTTAGTCATTTCAATCTCCTAATTAATTTACATTTTATAATGACGCTTTGCTTTTTAATGTTTCTACAAGCGTCTCTAAATGTTTCTTACCTTCCTCTTCATCTCTTCCGTTGATACTAACGGCATAGTTAAGATTTATATAATAAGCAAAAATATTATCTGTTGTGAAAGATTTTATAGATGTTAACTTATCCAAAAACTCCCCTACCAAAGAACATTCTATATTTTCCATATTATATGGATCAGCTTTATCTGATGAGTTAAATGTCTCTATAATAGTGTTAATATAAGGTATCTCCCTACCTACACCAAAATCGGAAGCTGTAGATTTGCTTAATGCAGATATTAAAGAATAATCTCCTATAAGCTCTTTAGCTATCTTGTCGCCATTAAAACCTAAAGCTCTTCCATTTAAAGCTGCTAAAACATTCTTCATGTCTCTCATAAATAATGCATAATTCTTTATGAAATTATTGCCACTATTTATCATTTCTTCATAATACAAATTCAATAAACTATTTTCTATATGCCTAACACTTTCCCATTCAACATTCTTATTATCTTCTAAAAATTTGCTCATATAAGTAGGTAAATTAGAGATATTACTGTATTTTTGTATCTCTTCTTTGCTAAATATACAAGGCTCTAAATGCTTTGTATAAGGGCTAAATAAACCCTTTTGTTTTGCTATAGCATTTACTAAATTTTTATTGTCATTTTGATAAATAAGATATTTAAAAAACTTAGCATCTTTAGCACTTAAACTAGATAATATGCTTTGAGTAATTTCATTAATATCATACTTAGCCTTAGCATCAGATAATTTCACTTCGGGAAGACCTGAGATAAGATAATAATATGATCCCATACTCGCCCCTCTTATTTACTAAATATTACTTCTTCTGTTTTAGCTTTGATATAATCACTGAAGAACTCTACAAAATCCTCATCTGTAAATTGTAATTGATAATTGCCATTATTTGGTACTATTTTGAAACCGTTTGATAATTTCTTATCAAAATTAATAGTAGCATTATTAATAGCTGATTTTATAGACTTCTCAAATGCAGCATCTATATCTGCTTTTTTTGATTCTGGGAAATATACTGTTACATCAGAGTTACCTGAAGCTATATCCCATTTTTTTACTACCTCTAAAATTAAATCTTTTAAGAATGCAGTATCAGCAAAAGCTCCTTTTAAGCCTTCTTCCAATACTTTAGAGGTTACTAAATCTTTTACTCTTTGCTTTAAAGCACTTATTGACTGCTCACCTGCCATACGAACATCAGTTATGGTGTTCTTTTTTAGCTCTTCTGATTTTCTTTGAGCTTCTTTGATGATTTCTTCTGATTTTGATTCTGCTTCTTTAATAATTCTATCTGCTTCATTTTTAGCATTAGAAATTATTTCATCAGCTTTCTTATTAGATTTTTCAACACCGTCTTGATATATACGTTCTAGAAGAGAGTCAAGTTTTTTATCTTCAGCCATGATATCTCCTTAACTTATAAATTATGTAATTATAAACATTATACGATATTAAACTATTTTAAGCAATTATGAAAAAAAATGCAAGCAAAATATAAATTTTAAAACAATCTACATATATATTTAAATAACACTATTTTTTAATACATAATAATTAAGTAATTATTAAATACAATATATTTTATTCAAATACATTTTTAGGTCAAATATTAAACAAAAAGTTATTTTTATCACATTATGAATTGATTTTTAGAAAAAAATCCACTATAATTAACATATAGTTAATTTAATTATTTTTTAAAAGATGTTCTCTTACTAGTATAACAAATTAAGCATAAGACAAATTAAGTATAGTATTTAAAGTTCTTGCTCTTAATAAAGAACAAGTTTTATAAAATCTTATACTAATATATGGAATATATAAACAATAGTTATAATTTGTATTATACTTATTAGATTTGTTGTTGTATGATATAAAACATTAAATCGTATTGGCAAAATATGTAAAAGTATTTTTGGCCAATATTTTTTTTAATCTTTAATTTATATTTTACACTAATAAGATATTTTTTAAAAAATAAAAAATAATTAGGAGAGATTATTATGAAATTTGAAGAGTTAAAAGTTGGAATGAAGGCTGAAGTTTCCAAAACTATAACTAAAACCAATGAATTCTATATTACAGGATTACACTTAACACAAATTAAGCCCACTTAAACGAAGTTCATGCACAGCAAACTATGTTCAAGCATAGAATAGCTAATGGAATGCTTACCGCTAAACTTATATCGGAAGTATTAGGAACAAAACTTCCAGGAGAAGGAACTATTTATATGGGACAAGAATTAAAATTCTTAGCTCCAGTATATTTCGGAGATACAATTACAGCTACTGCTGAAATTATAGAACTTATCCCTGAAAAAACAGAGTAATACTTTCAACTACTTGTACTAATCAAGATGGAAAAGTAGTTTTAAGCGGAAAAGCAACTGTAATGAAACAATGAAAAAATTAATTATATATTAAAAAATTGATAAAGTAATTATCAGGAGGACTAGAATGGAATTTAATTTGTCTAAAACACATGAACTTTTCAGACAAATGATTAGAGAATTTGCTGAAAAAGAGGTAAAACCTTTAGCAACAGAAGTTGACGAGGAAGAGAGATTCCCTGTTGAAACTGTTAAGAAAATGGCTGAAATTGGACTTATGGGTATACCTATTCCTAAAGAATATGGCGGAGCTGGCGGAGATAACTTAATGTACGCTATGGCTGTTGAAGAATTATCAAGAGTTTGCGGTACTACTGGTGTTATTCTTTCTGCTCATACTTCTCTTGGAACTTGGCCTATATTACAATTCGGTACAGACGCTCAAAAACAAAAATATGTTCCTAAAATGGCTAGCGGTGAATGGCTTGGAGCATTCGGACTTACAGAGCCAAATGCAGGTACAGATGCTGCAGGTCAGCAAACTACTGCTGTACTAGATGAAGCTACTCAGGAATGGGTAATTAATGGTTCTAAAATCTTCATAACAAATTCTGGATATGCTGATGTATATGTAATATTTGCTATGACAGATAAATCACAAGGTTTAAAAGGAATTTCTTCATTTATAGTAGAAAAAGACACTCCAGGATTTACTGTTGGTAAAAAAGAGAAAAAATTAGGTATAAGAGGTTCTGCTACTTGCGAATTAATATTTGAAAATGCAAGAATACCTAAAGAAAACCTATTAGGAGAATTAGGAAAAGGATTTAAAATTGCTATGATGACTCTTGACGGAGGAAGAATAGGAATTGCTTCTCAGGCATTAGGAATTGCACAAGGAGCTCTTGATGAAACTGTAGCTTATGTAAAAGAAAGAAAACAGTTCGGAAGAACAATAGCTAATTTCCAAAATACTCAATTCCAATTAGCTAACCTTGAAGTAAAAGTAGAAGCTGCTAGACTTTTAGTTTACAAAGCAGCTTGGAGAGAAAGCAATCATCTTCCATATTCAGTAGATGCAGCAAGAGCTAAGCTATTTGCTTCTGAAACTGCAATGGAAGTTACAACTAAAGCCGTTCAGCTTCATGGCGGATATGGATATACTAGAGAATATCCTGTTGAAAGAATGATGAGAGATGCAAAAATCACAGAAATTTATGAAGGTACATCAGAAGTTCAAAGAATGGTAATAGCAGGAAACCTTTTAAAATAATCCAATTAGTAAATAAAACATTTATGGAGGAATAGAAATGAAAATAGTAGTTTGTATAAAACAGGTTCCAGATACAACTGAAATTAAACTAGACCCTGTAAAAGGTACATTAATAAGAGATGGAGTTCCTAGTATAATGAACCCTGATGATAAAGGCGGATTAGAAGAGGCTCTAAAATTAAAAGATAAATATGGTGCTCATGTAACTGTAGTAACTATGGGACCTCCTCAAGCTGAAGCTATATTAAGAGAAGCTTATGCTATGGGAGCTGACAGAGCTATACTTATAACAGATAGAAAATTCGGCGGTGCTGATACTTTAGCTACTTCCAACACATTAGCTGCTGCTTTAAGAACTTTAGAATATGATATTATTATTTCGGGAAGACAAGCTATAGACGGCGATACTGCTCAAGTTGGTCCTCAAATTGCTGAGCATTTACAAATACCTCAAGTTTCTTATGCTAAAGAAATTCAATACAATGAAGCTGATAAATCATTAACTATAAAAAGAGTAATAGAAGATGGATATTACTTGCTAAACGTTCAATTACCAGCTTTAGTAACAGTATTATCAGAAGCTAATAGCCCTAGATACATGAGAGTTAAAGGAATTGTTGAAGCTTATGATAAAGAAGTTGAAATTTGGTCTTCTGAAACTATAAAAATTGACCCTTCTTTAATAGGTCTTACTGGCTCTCCTACAAAAGTAAAAAAATCATTTACTAAAGGAGCTAAACAAGCTGGTAAAGTATTTGAAGTGGATACAAAAGAAGCTGTTAATATCATAATTGAAAAATTAAAAGAAAAATTTGTTATTTAATTTTAATTAACAAAGAACCTTATAAAAGGAGATAGATAATGAATTTAAGTGATTATAAAGGAATATTAGTATTTGCTGAGCAAAGAGACTGTGTAATTCAAAATGTAGGTTTAGAATTAATAGGAGAGGCAAAAAAACTTGCAGCTAAATTAAATGTAACTGTTACAGCAGCTTTGATAGGATATAAAGTAGAAGGTTTAGCTCAAAATTTGATTGAGTATGGTGCTGATAAAGTTGTAGTTGTTGATAATGAACTATTAAAACAATATGATACAGAAGCTTATGCTCAGGCATTAAAAGCAATAATAGATGATAAAAAACCTGAAATAGTATTATTAGGTGCAACTACTTTGGGAAGAGATTTAGCTCCTAGAGTATCTTCAAGACTTGCTACAGGGCTTACTGCTGACTGTACAAAACTAGAAATAGATGATGAGACAAAAGTTTTCGGAATGACAAGACCTGCATTCGGCGGAAACTTAATGGCTACTATTGTTTGTCCTAATCATAGACCTCAAATGGCTACTGTAAGACCTGGCGTAATGCAAAAACTTCCTAAAGAAGAAGGAAAGAAAGGTGAAATTGAAGTATTGCCTGTAACAATAGATACTTCCAAAATAAAAGTAAAAATCTTAGATGTAGTAAAAGAAACTGCTAAAAAGGTTGATATTACAGAAGCTAAAATATTGGTATCTGGTGGTAGAGGTGTAGGTTCTAAAGAAAACTTTAAAAATCTTGAGGCTGTAGCTTCTAAAATTGGTGCAACTGTTTCTGCTTCAAGGGCTGCTGTAGATGCTGGATTTATAGAGCAATCTAGACAAGTAGGTCAAACAGGTAAAACAGTAAGACCTAATATATATTTCGCTTGCGGTATATCTGGTGCTATTCAGCATATGGCTGGTATGGAAGAATCTGAATATATTATTGCTATAAACAAAGATAAAGATGCTCCTATGTTTGGAATCGCTGATTTGGGTATAGTAGGTGATGTAAACAAAGTACTTCCTCTATTAGCTGAAGAGTTAGCTAAAGCAATAGAGGCTAAAAAAGCTAATTAATTCAACTTAAACTTTTAATTAAAAAAACAAAGCCAATAGATAGAATAAACTTTTTTATCTATTGGCTATTTTTAATAATATAATTAATTTCAATTTTTATTAAAACTTCATATACATACTATAAAAAATTATAATTAATATGTTATAATATATTTTTAATTTAATTATTATCTATATACGATAATATATAACACAAAATTATTAATAAAAGATTTTAAGGAATAATTTATGAGAAAAGATGAGAATATATCAAAGATACTTATATCTGAAGAGAATATAAATAAAAAAGTTAAAGAATTAGCACAAAAAATAAACAATGATTATAAAGATAAAACTCCTTGTTTAATAGGGCTTCTTAAGGGTTCTTTTGTATTTATTGCAGATTTAGCAAGAGAAATTGATACTAATATAGAGGTTGATTTTATGATAGTATCTAGTTATGGAAATGAGAAGATAGGCTCTGAAATTAAAATACTTAAAGATGTTGATATACCTTTAACAGGCAAAGATGTTATTATAGTAGAAGATATTATTGACACAGGATACACTTTAGAGAAAATTTGCGAAATATTACAAACTAGAAATGTTGCTTCGCTTAAAATATGTACACTTCTTAATAAGCCTTCAAGAAGAAAAGTTGATATAAAAATTGATTATAATGGTTTTGATATAGAAGATGAGTTTGTTGTAGGATACGGCATTGACTATGCACAGAAATATAGAAACTTACCTTATATTGGAGTTGTAGAATAATAATATAAAAGTTATTATCTACCTACCGCACGCAGAGTAAATTTTATAATTATAACAAATTTATAATTCTCATTTTATTATATATTAAAACGTATTAACCGTGCGTTTAGTGTATTTTAAATCTAATTAAAACTTGGGCGGGGGCAAAAATATAATTTAAACCTTTGAATGTAATTAAACATTTAAATAAAAATGAGTTATCAATACTAAAGGGTGGGGTACGTAAGTAAAATTCAATTTTTTTGTTGTTCTTTTTCCCGCCGCTCGCACCCATACCCACAGGTACTTCTTACGGTCGCAGGCACTTCCTTCGGTTGCGGTGCGTACTTCGTCAAAAGAACCAAAAAGTGCAAGTTAAGAAAGTAATACTAATTATGTTTTACATACTAAATATTAAAACAATATAAATATTTATTTAGAAATAAATTTTAAAAAAATTATCACTCTCTGCTGAAATTTTGATATATGAACTTAAAAGGTATATATATTTTGCCATTTTCTGCATAATCTCGAACCAAACCTTGTGGAGGAGGCTTTAACTTTTTGGCATATTCTATAGCCTTTGAGCATGAATTATCCAAACTGCTTTGACCTAATTTTGAATTGCTTAAGAATTTCTCAAAAATAATATTTCCGTCTAAATCTATAGATATAAGCACCTCTACCTCATCACTTCTTAAAAGACCCAAAAAATGTGCCTGATTAGGAATAGTTAAATACCAAGAATCTCTTATAGAGCCAACTAAAGTGTAAAAATACCAAAAATATTCCTGTGCCTTTGTACCAAGCTGTATGCTTCCTGTTTCACTAGATAAAACTACCGCCCTATCTGCTCCGTCTTCAAATGATGCTGGTATTTTTGTATCTCCTTTAAGACCTGGATTTTTTGGCTTATAAGGAACTACATCTTCCCTGCTTATATCATTACCTAAATCTTTTTGCTTTTGTAAATTGTTATTATTGTTTGGATTTATATTATCGCGTCTTTCAACTATTGGACTATTGGCACCGTCACCCAAAAAAGAAAACACAGAAGCATCTGAAAATACTTTTGAAGGTTTTACATCTATCTGTCCTCTTGATACTAATGACTTATCTGAAGCAAATGGTGTATCTTCATTATTTTCCTCTTCTTCTACATCTGGAGTCTCTACCAAAAACATATAATCATCTTTTTTATTCTTTTCTTCTTCTAATAGTTTTTCTAATTTATCATTATACGCAAACAAAGATTCCATTATATAAGTATTTACCAAACTCAATACAAATATATGAAGTATAAATGAAACTATTACTGCGAATATAGTATCTTTCTTTTTAACTATTATAGTTTTTAATTTACCTAAAAAATCTTTCATAATATGTTTTTATAATAAAAAAGCTATATGTTCAATTATAAATTAAAACTCTAAAAATTTGAATATAGTCAAATGGTTTAATAAACTAATAATTATATTTCATTATATAAGTTTTTATTTTATTCAACTTTTTCCCGCGTACGAGCTGTACCACCTTTCCGCACGGTAATACTTTGCTTTAATTATAACCTCTTAGGCGTGCGGGGGAGGGCATTTTAATGTACAATTAAATTATAAAATTTATAATAAAAATGCAGTTCTTCGCGAAGCGTATCCGAAGGATATAATGTTCTTTTATACCAATACCGAGTAGGTGCCTTGCCGCAGGCACGCAGAGCGTCGGCAAAAGAACTGGGGGCGTGTACCCTAAGGGCACACTTCGCAGGGGGCAAAGCCACCACAAATAATAAACTCAAAAATTTTTAATATATAACAAAATTATCAAAAACTCTCGTTCGTTGCTATATATAAGTCTCCATTAGAATCAACTATATAAGCTTCTCTATAATTATAATTCTCATTAGTGAAAAAATTAGTGCCCATAAGAAAAGCTGTTGTAGATAAAGCATCAGCCTCTTCTGCATTGGTGTGTACAATAGTAGCTGACATTGCATTATAAGTTGGATAACCTATTTTTGCATCTATTATATGATGATAATTAGTGCCGTTTTCTGTAAAAAATCTCTCATAATCTCCGCTTGTTACTATAGTATAATTTGTAGCTTGTATTAAACCTAAATATCCATCTTCATCGTTTCTAGGATTTCTTATTGCTATCACCCAAGGATTACCTTTAGAGTTTACACCATTAGCATAAGTGTCTCCGCCGTAATCTATTAAATAGTTTTTTATATTATAATTTTTAAACACATCTATAAGTTTAGTAACAATATAACCCTTTCCATAAGAGCCAAAATCAAAAGTTAAATTATCCCTAAGCTCTATAAACTTTTTTCCATTGTTTGTAATAATGCTTACCTTTGAATAATCTATTTTCTTTAATGCACTTTCAATCTCTTCTCTCTTTGGAACAGTTTGATTTTCTTTAACACCAAATCCCCAAAGCTCAATTAACGGCCTCACACTTATATCAAAAGAAGGATTTATCTTAGAATATCTTAATCCTGTTTCAAATAAATGTGCCATATCTTCAGAAACTTCTATTCTTAGAACATCTTCTTTATTTTCTAAACTTTTTTTATTTATAATTGCTATTTCACTATTTGTATTATACGGATTTAATATATTATCCATTCTGTTAATTTCATTCGTTATAGAAGCAACTAAATCATACATTTTCTTTTCTGTAGTTTGAGCTGTGATGTTTAATATAGTATCGCTTATCGCTATTGTTGTAGATATATACTTTTCTTTATTTTTATAAACAAAAATTGTAGCAATTAATGCCGCTACTACAACTAAAATTAATAGATAATATTTTTTCTTTGATGTCATAAAATCTTCTCTCTAAAATAATTATTCTTATTAATAAACTTATTAAATTATAATATAGTTAAACAACCATGTTTTGTCAAAAACTAAATTTTTTATTTTAATTATTGCAGGGCTTTGCCACCTGCGAAGCGAGCTTGTAGGGTAAAAACTTTGACGAAGTCCGCAAAGCGAAGGCATGAAAAAGTTGAATAAAATAAAAATTATATGACAAAATATAATTACATACTAAAACTCTTCTATCTTCTTTGTGATAAAACTTATAATATTTTCTTTTGATACCTTTATAGGCTCATTATCTTTTTCAAAATATATAAAGTTTCCGTCTGCACTTCCTGCCACGCCAAAATCTGCATGCTTAGCCTCTCCAGGTCCATTAACCACACAGCCCATTATAGCAATAGTGATATTTTTCTTTATATTTTGTACATGCTTTTCTATAAAGCTAGCAACCTCCTCAACATTCACCTGACATCTTCCGCAAGTAGGACATGATATTATCTCAACAGTAGGCTCTTTTCTTAAACCCAAAAACTTAAGAAGCATCTTTCCTGCCATTACTTCTTCAACAGGGTCCCCTGTAATAGAATATCTTATAGTGTCCCCTATTCCTTGCATAAGTAAATACGATAAAGCACTAGTACTTTTAATTAAAGAACTTCTTAATGTACCCGCCTCCGTAACACCTAAATGTATAGGATAATCAAATTTCTCTCTAAATAATGTATTTGCCTCTATTGTTGTTTTGATATCAGATGCTTTTAATGATACTTTTATATTTGTAAAGTTTAAGTCTTCCATTAGTTTTATATGCTCAGAAGCACTTTTTACCATATTTTGAGCATTTACTTCTTTATATATAGCCCTATCCAAGCTTCCGCCATTAACACCAACTCTTATAGTTAAATCTCTTTGCTTTGCCTCTTTTATCACCTCTTTTACCTTATCTTTATCTTTTATATTACCAGGATTAAGCCTCAAAGCATCAATACCGCTTTTCATACTCTCTAGAGCAAGCCTATAATCAAAATGTATATCCGCTATTAAAGGAAGTTTAGTTTGTTTTTTTATCTCTTTTATAGCTTGAGCTGCTTCCATATCAAGTACAGCAAGCCTTACAATATCAACACCCGCCTCTTCAAGAGATTTTAATTGATTAACAGTTTCTTTAACATTTCTAGTATCAGTATTTGTCATAGATTGTATGCTAACAGGATTTCCGCCTCCTATTAGTATATTTCCAATCTTTACTATTTTACTCATCATTATCCTCATAATAAATTTATAAATATAATACCGATTTTATATCTAATAAAAAAATTGTCAAAGTATTTTTATATAGTATTGGGGTTAGTTTATTTTTTCCTTGATTTTTTGCTTTTTTAGTATATAATACTTCTAGATATTTTTTAAATTAGTATAATAAATTACTAGAATAAATAAAGGCTTATTTAAAAAGAATTATGTATAAAGTAAATAGTTATGTTGTTTACCCTATGTATGGAATATGTAAAGTCATAGGTATAGCAGATAATAAAGTAAATTCTTCCGTTGTAGAATGCTATGTACTTGAATGTGAAGGTGAAAACATCACATTAAAAGTTCCTATAAATAGAGTTAAAGAATATCGTATACGTAAGATAATATCTAAAGCAGAAGCTGAAAATTTTTTGAACCTACTACAAACTAAACCTCATGATATAGAAAATAATTGGAAAATTCGTTATCAAGAAAATGAAGAAAAATTAAGAAGCGGTGAAATTAAAGATACTATAGAAGTGGCAAGAAGTTTGTTTACTAGAAATAAATTAAAAGAATTATCTGCAAGCGAAAAACGTTTGTATGAAAAAGCATATATGTTTATAGTAAATGAAATTAGTATAGCATTAAAAAAAGATAGAGACCAAATTGAAGATATAGTGTCTAATGCATTAGAAAAATCAGCTAAAAAGTTTAAAACTAAACCTGCTGAAAAAGAACTTATTAAACCAACTAAAGCTGCTGCTAAGCCTGCCAAAAAAAAGAAAAAAGAAGAGTGAAATATTTATTAATTTATTCTATTTGAAACTAATAAAAAAATATAAAAACATAAAAATAACTCGAGCTCTTTTTAGTTTTTAAGGAGAAACTGTTATGTGGAGAATAATTTATTTTGCTTGTTCTATTTTAGCACTTATATTTGATTATATTTATAATAAACTTTTTAATATAAATACTATTATATTTTTTGTTGTAAGTTCTATTTTTATAATATTATTGGATTTATTTTTTATAAGAAAAAAATCTTCAAAAACAACTTTAGTCATTTTTGTATCATTTGTTCTTACAATAATAACTGTAATACTTACTTTAAATGTTATAAATATAATAGGCATAAATTTATCATTAAACAACAAGCTTATAATACTATTTATTGAAGGATATTTGACTTTCTCTATAATATCATCATTGATACCAAATATATCAAATATGCTCAAACTTACAAAAACTGATAAAATAAAAACAGCTAAAATATTAGATACTTCTGTAATAGTAGACGGAAGAGTATATGATATAGCAGAGAAAAAATTCTTTGACGGACTTTTAATACTTCCAGAGTTTGTAATAAAAGAAATACAATTTTTAAGTGATTCAAGAGACCCTCAAAAAAGAATAAGAGGAAGAAGAGCTTTAGAAATATTAAATAAAATGAAATCTTCAAAAAATATATTACTTTCTGTAACAGATGTAGATTTTCCAAACATCAAGGAAGTAGATTTAAAACTCATAGAGCTTGCCAAAAAAATGGACGCTAAAGTAATTACTAATGACTTTAACTTGATGAAGGTGGCTTCTATTCATGGAGTTGATATATTAAATATTAATGATTTAGCTAATTGTTTGCAAGTAGTTGTGCTTCCTGGAGAGACCATAAAGATAGATTTGATAAGAGAAGGAAAAGATAAACAGGCATTAGGTTATTTAGAAGACGGCACTATGATAGTTGTAGATAATGCCAAACATTTAATAGGCAAAAGTGTTGATATAGAAATAGACAATGTGCTTCCTAAAGAGGCTGGAAGAGTAATATTTGCTTCTTTGGTAAGTAAACAAAATAATCAGCAAAACAATAAGAAAAAACAAAATAGAGAGCATAAATAATTTTTAATTAATTTTATAACTTTCTTTTATAGATATATTTTTTAAGAAACACCAAATAAAATACATTTATATATTT
The DNA here is from genome assembly GCF_000325665.1 of Brachyspira pilosicoli P43/6/78. Lineage (NCBI taxonomy): Bacteria > Pseudomonadati > Spirochaetota > Spirochaetia > Brachyspirales > Brachyspiraceae > Brachyspira > Brachyspira pilosicoli. The sequence continues at coordinate 2,061,850 of NC_019908.1, read as the reverse complement.
AATTATTGAAAAAAGCTGATAATAATTAATAAAAATATATTTGTTTATATATAATTAAAAAAATCAATCTTCGTAAGTTTTGGTGCTATCATCTACATGTATTTTGTTTTTGTCATACACTATAGGAGCAATCTTTTCAAATAGTATAAATAACGGTGAAGAAAGTATTACTGTGAGAGGAAGACCTATAAATAACTCTGAACGCATAAGCACAGCAACACTTGATAAATCTGCATATATTGCCATTACAAAAAATAATGCAATAATCTTTATTAAATATCCAATTAAAGTAACAAATATACCCGCAGCAATTTGCTTAATAAATATTCTGCTGTTAAAGAAACCAACAACCAAACCAATATTAAGAAATATTATAGCATAAGAACCAAATGTAGAGCTAGAAACAATATCTTGCATTATTCCTATAAAAAAGCCGTATATTATTCCTTCAAAAGAACCATATCTAAATGACAAAAATACTAAAAATATAAGAAGCAAATCAGGCTTAGCACCCAATGTTATTCTAATCAAATCATAAGCAGGAGAAGATTGTATTATTAAAAGGATTAATGAACTTATTATAACAGTTATTGCTCTTTTCATTTATTTGTAACTTCACCCTCTTCATATTCTTCATTAGCAAGCATAATAATTTCTCTGTCTGGAATCTTTTTTATCACATACACATTCTCTAAAGTTGAAAAATCTACTATAGGCTCAATATACAAATCGTGAAATAGTCCATAATTCTTTTTCTCAACTTTAAACACATTTCCAACCAATATTCCGCTTGGGAAAACTCCGCCCATTCCGCTAGTATAAACTTTTTCTCCCTCTTCAACATCAATCTGCAAATCAATATATTGTAAATGTGTTTGAGTGGAACGAGGATTCTGCCCGCTCATAATACCAGTAGCCTTAGAACTATCAAGCATAACAGATATTTGAGACCTTTCATCTATAAGAGATAAAACTCTGCTGTTATATTTTCTCACTTCCACAACCTTACCAACAAGCCCCTTATATCCATTTTTATATGATATAACAGGCATACCCACAACAATACCATGAGCCCTTCCTTTGTTAATCACTATAGTGTTGTAGAAGTTTTGAGGGTCTTTTGAAACTATCTCAGCATACTCTAATGGGTACTCATCTGTTGGAGCTTCATTTAATAATGCTCTTAACCTTGAGTTCTCCTGACGAAGCTGTTCATATTCTAAAGCTGTGCCGTTTAATTCTGCTATTCTATCTCTAAGTACTTGAAGCTGACTTTGAAGTGTAAATATATCTGTAACGCTTGTGTAAAGATAAACAAAAGCCTTTGATATATTTTGTGTAGCACTCTGTATTGGGTATACACCGAGTGCATATATAGAACGCAAATCAAAAACAAAATTACTCCTATTAAGCACCATAAATATTGACGCTATAAGGCTAAGCGTAATATAAAGTATAAGTAATTTGTGTTTTAATATATTATTCACTTTTTAAGAAAATCTTCTATAATTTTTTAAATTTCTAGTCTCTTCTATAAACTTACCGCATCCAATAGCCACACAAGTAAGAGGACTCTCAGCAAGTATAACAGGAACCCCAGTCTCTATAGATATTAAATCTGTAAAACCAGGAAGTAAAGAAGTTCCTCCACTCATAACAATACCTCTCTCAACAATATCAGCAGCTATCTCTGGAGGTGTCTGATTAAGTACATATTTTACAGCCTCTAATATCTCAAGCAATATATCAGATATAGCATCTTTTACTTCAGCACTATTGATAGTTAAAGTTTTAGGAAGACCAGATACAGAGTCTCTTCCTCTTATATCCATAGTCTTAGATATATCACCCTTATAAGCATGACCAATATTAATCTTAATCTCTTCAGCAGTTTTTTCACCAATATATAAGTTGTGAGTTCTTTGCATATATTTAATAATAGCATCATCAAGCTCATCACCGCCCACACGTATAGAAGCACTGCGCACCATACTTCCAAGTGAAAGTACAGCAACCTCAGTAGTACCTCCTCCTATCTCTATAATCATATTACCATGAGGCTCATTGATAGGCATATCAGCACCAATTGCAGCAGCCCTTGCTTGCTCTATTAAAAATATAGTTCTAGCTCCAGCCTGCTCGCAGCTTTCACGTACAGCACGCCTCTCAACTTCTGTAATGCCTGTAGGAATACCTATAGCAATTCTAGGTTTTACCAAAGTTTTTTTATTGTGAACTTTATTGATAAAATATCTTATCATCTTTTCAACAGTTTCAAAATCTGCAATAACCCCGTCTCTCATAGGTCTAATAGCAGCTATAGAATTTGGCACTTTACCAAGCATTCTTTTAGCCTCATTACCAACAGCTATAACATTACCAGTGCTTTTCTCTATAGCAACTACAGAAGGCTCTGCTAAAACAATCCCCTCTCCCTTAACATAAACTAAAGTGTTTGCAGTACCTAAATCTATTCCCATATCACTTGAGAACATATTATACAACCAACTAAACATATATACTATAATCTCCTTAATGCGTCCCTAGCGGGTTTATAGTTATTATCTATTTTTAATGCTTCTCTAAACATAGCAATTGCTTCGTTTATCCGCTTTGTTTTTCTAAATAATTCCCCTATACTATAATATAAATCCGGATTTTTGTCATCTAATAATAGTGCTTTTTTGTAAAAAAATTCGCTTTCTTTATATAATCCTTGTCTGTAATATAAATCACCAAGCTTAGAATATGATTTAGCTTCAAGCTTATAATCATTATTAAACTTACCGTCTATATAGGAAAGTATTTGTATTGCTTTAGTGTAATTTTTGTTTCCTTCATAAGCAACAGCAAGTTCATAATATAATTCTAAGTTTAAAAACTCTTTGTTATTTTCTGTATCTCTTTTTATAGCATATTCTAAATTCTCTATTGCCTCTTCGTAATATCCAATTCTGTAACATATCTTAGCAAGCTCTATAACAGTAGATACTCTATTATCGCCATTTTTTATAGCCTCTAAATAAGAATTATAAGCATCTATATAATAAGAACTTCCAAGCCTCTGAAATCCATAAGCTAATCTCTGATATATTATATATTTATTTTTGATAAACTTTGATGTTAATAACATCTGCTTTGCATATTTAGTAATATTTTCGCTTGCTGTTGTAATAATATCTTTATCTGTGGTTATTAGAAGAATATTATAATACAAATCAATTCCTGCCATTAATATGTTTTTATTTAAAGGCTTTCTGCTGTAAAGGTCTTTAAATATAAAAGAAGCATTATCATAATCTTCTAAGGCTATATAATCATAAATATATCTAATTCTTTTTCTTTCTATATAATTTGAAATAAATAAATAAGAGAGTACTGCAGTTACAACAATACCCGCCAAAGTTGCAATAATGATTTTTGCATTAATCTTTCTTTCAACATCATATAAATAAGGCATATTATATATTATTGATTATTATTTGAAGAGTTATATAAATTAAGTATAGTTTCTCTAGGGTTAGTTTTAGGATCAGGCGATACTATACAAACTCCTTCAAGTATAACACCATTTTGTATAATAAGCTCAGGAGTGCGAATCTCGCCAAGAACTCTGCTTGTAGGCATAAGCATTACTCTATTTTTTGCCTCAATATTTCCTATTACTATTCCTTCAATAATAGCTGAATTAGTTTTTATATTAGATTTTACCTTTCCGCTGTTTCCTACAGTAAGGCTGTCAACTTCAAGATTATCTCCCTCATAACAACCATCTATCCTTAAACTGCCATTAAGTGTAAACTCACCTCTAAAATATGAACCTTCACCTATTATAGAATTTGATTCTGATATTTCATTTTTTCTAAACATTAAAATACCTCCTCACTTTTGGTATATACAATCGAATTATCTATATTATTAAATTTAAATTTCGTATCAAGCCCAAATAAAGACTCGCTATGACCTATAAATAAAAATCCATGTTTATTTAATATATCATAAAATCTATTAACAGTCAATTTAACAGATTCATTATCAAAATATATAAGTACATTCCTGCAAAAAACTATATCTATATTCAAATATCTATTATTAGGAGTAATAAGATTATGATACTCAAAACTAACCATATCTTTTATATAATCTTTTACTTTATATTTGCCATTTGGCATTTCATCAAAATATTTATTTAAATACTCATCGCTTATATTAGCAACTTTATCTTTATCATACACCCCCATCTTTGCAACCTCTAAAGATTGCATGGAAATATCTGTTGCATATATTTTAACTTTTTCCGGATAAATTTTTGATGTTTCTAAACAAGTCATTGCTATAGAATAAGGCTCCTCTCCTGTAGAACAGCCTGAACTCCATATATATATAGGTTCTGAATATTTTTTATTGTTCAATACTATAGGCAAAACTTTATTTTTTAATAAATTAAAATTACTCTCTGTTCTAAAAAATTTAGTAAGATTTGTAGTTATATTATCTAAAAACAGCTTCAGTTCCTGTTTATCAGTAGAAATAAGATGAAAATAGTCTCCTACATTAAAAATATTTCTCTCTTTCATAGAAGACTCTATTCTAGATTCTAGTATTACCTGATTAATGAGATTAAAACGTATACCGCTTTTATTATATATAAACTCCTTGAATAATTCTAAGTATTCTTCAGTTAAACCATTATTACTCAAATTAATAATACCGTATTTTTAAATCATTTCTTATCTAGAACCATTTTTATACGCTCTAGAACTTTCTTTCTATCCAAAGGTTTAGTAATATAATTTTTAGCACCAGCAAGAAGTGCCTTTTTAACCATATCCTCTTTACCTAAAGCACTAACCATAACAACTTTAGCATTTTTATCAAACTCTATTATTTTAGTAAGAGCTGTAATACCGTCCATTTTAGGCATAGTAATATCCATAGTAACAACATCAGGCTTTAACTCTTTATACATCATTACGCCCTCTTCTCCGTTTTCTGCTGTTCCTACTACACTATACTGCTCTGATACCAATATTTGCTGTAATTGTTTCACTACAAATGCTGAATCATCTACTAATAAAACTCTAAAAGATTTACCAAACTCATTTATACCATCTGCCACTTTTTTATTTATATCAGACATATTATATTACTCCTTAAACTCTAAAAAATATTATCGTATTAGAAATTCTTATAATTTAGTGTAAATTTATAAAATTCTACTAGTATGTATTATTATATATACGTCTATTTTATCAAAATAATAATTTTTTGCAAGTAAAGATTTAAATTACATTATTATTTTTAATGAAAATATTGACAACTTCTTTAAAAAACATATAATTTCCGCTAAAAAATCTAGAGAAAATATAAAATGATTAAACATACATTACTGTGCTTTATACTTCTTACTATTATACTAAATGCTCAAAATACAAACTCTTTAGAACAAAAAATGGAAAGCTATTCACAAAAAGTAAAAACTCAGTGGAAATATAACCCTCTAAGAAATCCAGAAACTGATAAATACTTTTCAGGCTACGCAGACATAAATAACTACAACACAAAATTCTGGTTTGGAACAATATTTAATGCAAATAAGCTTTATAATAATAAAAACTTCACTATAGATAAAGTAATAATATTTCATAGCCCAACATTATCAACAGAATTAGCCCCTATAGCTTTTAATATAAATGAAGAAACACATAGAATAAGAATAGGTGTAGCTTATTCTGCAAAGTTTAATTTTGCACACTATCAATACAAATACGACAAACTATACGGCACTAGTTTTTTATTCAGCACCTACATGCAAGTAGAAGCATATTTTGACTACATATTTAAAAATAAGCTTAAAATAAGATTTGCTCCTTTAAAACATGTATGCTACCACATGGGCGGCGATATATTAGGAGATGATTCATTGCATAACAAAATAGATGATGAGTTTATAGATGTAGGTTTTGAACAGATGCATATTGCTGCATATTATAGATGGGGTTGGTTTTCTTTTTATGGGGGTACTTTATTTGCAATTACTGGTTTTAAAAAGTCTAATTTAGTTAATATATTTACCATATATGCAGGAAGTGATTTTAGATTTCCTTTGTGGGGAGAGATGAATTTAATTGCAGGATTTTATGTAGCTGGTGAATATGATGAGTTTAATAGAATAGATAGAAAGGCTGCTGGAGAGGGATATAATGCTATAGAATCTATTTATAAATGGTCGCCTTCTGTATCTGTAGCTTTAGGATTAGAAATTTACAGATTTGCAATTGGAATAAAATATGAATATCTTCGCTCTAGACAGCTTTATGCTTTTAAAAAGATGGAAAGCAAGATTGGTTTAGAGGCTAGTTTATTCTTTTAAAGCTATATTATAATAAATAAACTTATAAATAAAAATTAATTATTGCATTATTAAATTATTTGCTTTTTTTCTGCTAATAAAATATAATGCTTAAACTATCTATCTTAAAAAATATATTATAATCAGAGGTTTTATTTATGGATGTTAATGATTTAAGAAAAGGCGATGCTATTATATTAGACGGCGAAACTTATCTAGTAATAGATGCTCACTTTCATAGAGCTCAGCAGAGAAAAGCCAATGTAAGAACTAAATTAAAAAACATGATTAAAGGCAATATGGTTGAAAAAACTTTTGCTTCTACTGAGACTGTTGAAGAGGCTGATATTGCATACAAAAAAGCTCAATATCTATATAGCGAAGGAAATGAGTATATATTCATGATACTTGATAACTATGAACAAGTGCATGTTAATGAAGATATTTTAGGCGATAACAAATATTATTTATTAGATAACAGCGAAGTTGATTTGCAATATATAAATGAAGAAGTTACTGCTGTAAGATTCCCTATACATGTAATCTTGGAAGTTACTTATACAGAACCTGGTTTTAAAGGAGATACTACTGGAAGTACTTTAAAGCCTGCTAAATTAGAAACTGGTATAGAAGTTAATGTACCATTATTCATAAATATTGGAGATAAAATTAAAGTAGATACTAGAGATGACAGTTATGTTGAACGCGTAAATAAATAATTATGCTTTATATAACTTCTATTATATTAGCTTTATTCTTATTCATAATCATTTTTACTGTAAAAGTAAACATATTAATATATATAGCAGTAGCCTTATTTATAGTTCATATAATACTTACAAAGTCTTTATATAAAACTATAAAAAGGCTATTGCATCTTATACCATATTTTTTGGCCGTATTCATTATTCAAGGATTAAACTCTAGAGGAGAATATTATAATATATTAGGCATATACATAGACAAAGTAGGTGCCAATTTTACAATAATATACTTCATTAGAATATTAAGCTTATTATATTTCTTATCTATATTTTTTATTCTTATAAAGAAAATTAAAATACCAAACGGAATAATTTTTGATGAGATGATAAGAATTAATATATTTATGAATATAGTAAAAAAATCATTTTTTTTAGAGTTTAATAAAATAAAAGATAAAAATAAAACTTTTAAAAGAAAAAATCAATTTAGTAAAAAAACTACTAGAAAATGTTTATAGGGATTCTTTTAAGCTTTACCCATACGATAGATTCATTAATAATTATAGAAAATCTCAAAATATCAAAACTTACTGACTTCCAAATAAAAACTGAGCACAATTACCGCATAAATAATTCTTAAGCAAAACAGCAACAACAATAGTATCTTCTCTGCTCTCTGTCATAAATATACCATTAGGATTTTTATAATATTTATATTTTAACATTTTGTTTCTGCCATCTTTCAATTCTATATTAATGGAAATATAATTCTCTTTAAAATTATTATTTACCATGTTTTTATATCTAGGTTTTATTTTTATATGCAAACTAGATATAGAGTGAACATTAATAGTGATGGTATTATCAATGATGTTAAAATATGCTTCAAATATATGATATTCATTTGTATCGCCTTCAATACATTTTGGAGGCACTATTGCATATATCATACCAAACTCCTTCTTATATTGTTTTAGTAGTTATTATTTTATATTTTTATAAAATTATGAAAACAATATATAGTTCATGTTTTATATAAATTCATATTAAAACCCACAAAAGTTTGAAAACAAATTATTTATAATATATACTAAAATGATAATTAAAATAACAATTAATACAAAAGAGAATAAAATGCCAAATAATAATAATAATCAACATCAAAAGCCATTAATGGAAGAACTTTACAAAGAAGAATTGGAAATATTAAAAAGCAGAGATAAAAATCTAAAGCCAAAAAATTGGAAATTATCGCCTCAAGCAGTGAGAGATTTTATACTCGGCAAAAAGTTTGAAGACGGCACTATTATAAAAAAGAAGTTTTACGGAGATGATGCTTTAGTTGAAAGAGCAATAATTACATTAGCAGGCAACAGAGGATTGATGCTTGTAGGAGAGCCAGGAACAGCAAAAACAATGCTTAGCGAATTATTATCTGCAGCTATTAGCGGAAACAGCACAATCACAATACAAGGAACTGCAGGAACTAACGAAGATAATATAAAATATTCTTGGAACTATGCTTTGCTATTTGCTAAAGGTCCTGTTGATGAGGCATTAATACCTTCTCCTATTTATACAGGCATGAGTAATGGCTTTATAACAAGATTTGAAGAGATTACAAGATGCCCTATTGAAATACAAGACTCTTTAATAAGTATATTAAGCGATAAGATAATGAATATACCAGAGCAAAACAGAGTATTATTTGCAAATGCCGGATTTAATATAATAGCTACAGCAAATACAAGAGATAAAGGCATTAATGAAATGAGCAGTGCTTTAAAGAGAAGATTTAATTTTGAAACTGTTGAACCTATAAAGGATATAAAACTAGAATCTGAAATAATAACTAATCAATGCGAAAGTTTATTTGAACTTGCTAATATTGATATGAATATAGATTATGATGTAGTTAATGTACTTGCCACTACTTTTAATGAACTTAGAAACGGAATAAGCGAAGATAATGCTAAACTTCAGGAGCTTAATTCTATAATGAGTACAGCTGAGGCGGTTTCAGTTTATTATCAGTCAGCACTTCATTCATACTATTATGCTGATGGAAATATTAATATGTCTACAGTAGTTGAAAACCTTATTGGAAGCGTTGTAAAAGAAAATAAAGACGATGTATCAAAACTACAACACTATTTTAATAATGCTGTAAAAATAAAAGCACAAAAATTAGGCCGCAGATGGCAGGAATATTATGAGAGCAGAAATATTATTAGATAGTTAAATTTAGATATACCTAAACAACTATATTTTATCATGTAAATTTTTCTTTTATTCAACTTTTTCCCGCGTACGAGCTGTACCACCTTGCCGCACGGTAATGCTATGCTTTAATTATAACTTCTTAGTCGTGCGGGGGAGTGCTTTTTAATGTACAATTAAATTATAAAATTTATAATAAAAATGCAGTTCTTCGCGAAGCGTATCCGAAGGATATAAGATTCTTTTATACCAATACCGAAAGGTACCTTGCCTCAGGCACGCAGAGCGTCGGTAAAAGAACTGGGGTGCTACCCTACGGGCACGCTTCGCATGGGGAAAAGCCATGAAAACAAAAAACTTAAAAATATTTTCTACAAACTATTAAATATCTACTATATACACAAAAAATAATATTTCACTTAAAAAATAAACATACTTTTTCCGAGAATTAATATAGTAAAATTAATTTTTATTATGATGAGTAAATATGGCTATAATAGAGTTTAAATTACCAACTAGGATAAAATTCGGAATTGATTCTATAGAATGTCTTCATGACACAATTAAACAATACGGCGGAAGAGTTGTTGTTGTAACAGATGGAAACTCTTTCAATCAAATAGGCGTAATAGATAGAATAGTAAGCAAATTAGAAGATAATCTAATGAATGTTATGGTTTATTCTAAAGTAAGCTCAAGTTCTAATAGTGATGCTTCAGATGTTATAGCCAACTTAGTAAGATATAGTAAAGCAGAATGTATAGTTGCTATAGGAGGATTTAAAGTTCAAAATATAGCTAAAGGTGCTTCTGTTGTAGTTACTAACAGCGGTGAAGCTTCAGATTATGTTGGTGGTCAAACTGTATATCATAAGCCATTCCCATTAATAAGCGTGCCTACTATACTTGGTTCTTTATCAGAAATTACTACTGGAATGTATTTGGTAGATAAATATGATGGAATATGCAAAGAATCTACTGATAAAAACATATATGCAAGTGATTGTATAATAGACCCTGCATTATATACAACAGTGCCTGTAAAATATTCTATAAGCAGTGCTTTGAGTGTATTTGCTATGGCTTTTGATTTGTATATGAGCACTACTTTAAATGAAATTAATGCTCCTATTATTAAAAATGCTATGAGATTAAGCATTAAAGGTTTAGGAAAACTTATATTAGACAGCTCAAATGTAGACAATATATCAAATATAGCTATGGCTAATATGATGTGTGCTATGGCTAGTTCTAATGCTAGTCTTGGAGCTTCAAGGGCTTTATCTATTGCTATTAATAATATGTATAATGTTAATAAATCTATCATTTCATCAATGCTTCTTCCTCATATTATGGAATATTATATACCTGTTGTACCTGATAAATATACAATACTTGCAGATTTCATTAACGGAGTTGACCCTGAAATGACTCCTTTTGAAATAGCAAGCCAAAGCGGTGAATATATCAAAAAGCTTCTTCATGACCTCAACTTACCTAGAAGACTTAATGAAATAAATATGGATAGAAGCAAATTTAACAATGTTGCAGATATAGCTTTAACTTACAGCGGTATGGATAAACTGCCTAAAGTTATGACGCATGATGCTATCACTACAATATTAGACCAAGCTTATTAATTTTAATCATCATTTTTAGGTGAATATTTATGAGGGTGTTTGTGAAGATAGTCTATTAATTTTTTATTAGGCTTATATTTACTCACAGAAGGAAGCTCTTTATAGTCTAAAAGAGAAGTTTTATATTTTTCAGCATATTTATTGTAGGCAAGACATAATAAATATTCCAAATCAATAGTATCAAGCAAATTATAATGTATGAGAGAATCTATTGCTGTTTCATCTTTAGTGTCTAAATAATAATTCCAAAGCAAAACGGCGGTGTATCCATTCACACCAAGCATATCGTCTCCCCTATCAATACCGACATCTTTTTCTATTTTTTTTAATCCGCCGGTATAACCCAAGTCCTTTAATACAAAACGCAAATCTATCTGAGCACATTTTATTTTTGTATTAAAATATCTCTCCAAAAATGGTATATCAAAACAAGAACCATTAAAAGTAACAACAATAGAATAATTTTTTATATAATCTAGAAAATCTCTCTCATTTTTTCCATGAATAAATACCTGCATATCCTTGCCGTCATAACAGCCTATCACTGTAACATAAGATTTTGCAGGCTTCATACCTGTAGTTTCTATATCCAAAAATACAGTTTTATCCATAAACATAGGATAAAGTCTATATAATATTTGATTAGGAAACTTCTTTAAAAAATAATCATAATTTTTTGAGTTCAAATTATATATAGATTTTGGAAGTTCATCTTTTAAGGCTTCTCTTATAGAATTAGGCATTGCATAATAATTAATATTTTTTAATGCACTTTGCCAATCTGTTAAACCTTCTTCCCAAAGCAGGGCTTCTTTTTTAGGACCAATACCGCTTATATGCTGATAAGTATTAGTAATTAAATCTATTATATTATTTTCTTTTCCATCTAACGCCATTTGGTGTATCCATTATCTCTATTCCCATACTGTTAAGTTCATCTCTTATCTCATCTGCTCTTTTATAATTTTTCTCTTTTTTAGCTAGAGTACGTTCTTCTATGAGTTTATTAATTTTTTCTTCTTCTGAACTTTCTATTTCTTTCTCTCCATTCATATTAAAACAGTTTATTATATTATTTACTCTCTCTATAAACTTTATTATAGCATCTCTTGAACTAACATTAATAGAATCAAAAGAAATATTTATACTCTTTATAAAACTAAAAAATACTCCCAAAGCCTCAGAAACATTTAAATCATCATAAATAGATTCAAAGAAGTTTTTATTAGCCTCTTCAAGTTCCTTCATTACAGCACTATCATCAGCATCAGTTTTATTAACATCTTTAAGTCTAAATATAAGGTCATTAACTCTGTCTATTGCACTTTGAGATTGATTAATACCTTCTATAGTAAAGTTTAATTGCTTTCTATAATGAGAGTTCATAAGCGAATATCTTATAGCCTCAGCAGATAAGCCTTTATTAAGCAAATCTCTAAGAGTATAGAAATTTCCTTTAGACTTTGACATCTTCTCACCATCAACAATTAAATGCTCACAGTGAAGCCAATAGTTAACAAACTTCTCATTAAAAGCAGCTTCATTTTGTGCTATTTCGTTTTCATGATGAGGAAATTTATTATCAACTCCTCCAGTATGTATATCAAAATGCTTGCCCAAATATTTGCAGCTCATAGCAGAACATTCTATATGCCAGCCAGGTCTTCCCTTTCCAAAAGGAGAATCCCAATAAACATCTCCGTCTTCTTCTGTATATGCCTTCCAAAGTACAAAGTCGCTTGCATTTTCTTTATCATATTCATCGCTTGAAACTCTTCCAGAAGCTCCCTCTTTTAATTCCTGCTTATCAAGGTTAGCTAATTCGCCATACTCTGGAAATGTGCTTATCTTAAAATATATAGAACCGTCTGCCTCATAAGTATGACCGTTTTTTTCTAGAAGTTTTATTATATCTATCATCTCTTTTATATGTTCTGTAGCAGAAGGATTTACTGTTGCGGGCTTTATTCTTAAAGTTTTTATATCTTCAAAAAAAGCCTCTTTATATTTTTTTGTATATTCACTTAATGATATATGGTTTTCTTTTGAGTTTCTTATAGTTTTATCATCAACATCTGTTAAGTTCATTACTAGTTTTACATTGTATCCGTAATCTTCTAAAACTCTTCTCACCAAATCACTAAATATATAAGCTCTAAAATTACCAATATGAGCATAATTATAAACAGTAGGTCCGCAAGAATACATTCCAACCTCTTTTTCATTCATCGGCTTAAACTCTTCTTTTTGCCTAGTTAATGAATTATAAAACTTAATCATAAAACTATTTCCTTAATAATAACTCTATTCAATAAAAATATTTCTACCATTTTACTTAAAAGGCTTTATTTGTCAAGGTTTTTAAGGGCTCTTTTTGCAAACTAAAATTACATATTATCAATTAAAATAACACAATTAATACAATTATAAATGATATTATTAAATTAAACAAAAAAAATACTGCTTTTACTCTTGACTTTTTTAATAGTCTGCTATAGAATAGCAAAATCAAAACAAACAAAAATATAGGGGCCAGTAGCTCAGTCGGTTAGAGCAGATGACTCATAATCATCGGGTCCGGGGTTCAAGTCCCTGCTGGCCCACTTATTTCCCCTTAAAAATCTTAATTAATCAATCTCACATGCTAGCAAAGAAAAACGGTAAGATAAAACATATAATCAAAAACCATACTAAATAAATATAAACAAATATCATATGCTTAGTATTGTCTATACATATATCCTTCATTACAATACACTCTTCAAATGATGTCTTAAATGTTTTTACAACGTTAATCGCAATATAAATAAGATGTGCTAAAAACAATATACAATTTATTAAAAGTATAAGTTTACTCATAGAAAAGCCATAATTTATAATTCTATATATTACACTGCTAAACACAATCAAATCTAATAATGATATAGAAATCACAACCAAACAATATATTATTTTAGTTAATATAGTAGCCTTTTTATCTAATCTTGTAAACAACATGTTTATCATCATAAGAGAAAGTGCTATATTATAAACTACAAAACTACTTGTATTGCCATAAGGTCTAAACTCGGCAGATAATAATGCGATAAAAAGTATAAATATAACTATCAAGCTAAATATCATAATCATTCTTGATAAATATATTGATATAATAGACTTAGTTTTTTTGTATAAGAAATAAGATACAAATAAAGCTAGACTGTACAAAAATATTATTAAAGAAATAGCAATTTTTGCAAGTATAAATCCTGCCTCATCATAAGAATAAAGCAGCGAAGCTAAAGAAGCACCCACTATAAAAACTGAAAAATATGCTATTGAAACTAAAACACTGCTTGCCGTATTAACAATAAAAAGCCAAGAGAAAGTCTCTCCAACCACAGTAAAAAACTCAGAAATATTTTTTGTATCTTTTAAATCAAAATTGATATAAGAAATAATCATTATAATAAAAAATATACAAGGCACAAATACTAAATTGTTTATAATAACATAAAAATCTTCAGAATCATATGGAGGCATTGTGACATAATTAAACATAAAATGAAAAGAAAATAAAAGTAAACTTACAAGCAAAAAAGACAAAAAAGTCATCACTATTACTTTAATTTTTAATACATCTGTATGAAAGAATATAGTAAAGCAAAATAAATAAAAAAATGAAAATGGATAACTTTTTACAACAAATAAAATCAATGTATTTGCTTCTATTATATCAATACTAAAAAGATATATATATAACGGCACATTTGAAAATAGTATTGCAAATATACTAAGTAATATTTTTAAGTTTTTATTTAGTGTGATATCAGTATTTATTATATTTAAAATTTTTTTATACATTGTTTCCATAGACAAATATATTATATTATAAACAAAAAAATTCAATTGATAGTATATGTATTTGTTATATAAGTTTTTTATTCAACTTTTTCCTGTCGTTATACGGTGTGAACTTCGTCAAAGTTTTCGTCCTTCGGGCACACTTCGCGAAAAGTGAATATATTTCACCATATTTAAAAAAACTCTATATTATGATATATTATTTATAGCTTAAAATAAATAATACAAGGAATAACACTATGATTAGTAGTTTGGCTATAAAAAAAATAAAATTAGAAAGTTTAATTCTTATATCTTTAATAGCAGTGAGTATAATATCTCCTATTGCTATACACTTTGTAGGACTTAAAGGCACAGAGTTTCTTCCAATATTCTTTGCTTTATCTATAGGCACTTTTATTCTAAGCCCAATTTATTTAATAGCTCTTTCAATATTATCCCCGCTTGTAAACTATTTAATATTTCAAATGCCTAATGTTCCTATTTTATATTTTTTAATGTTTGAGGGAATAGTTTATTCTTTGTTAATATCAGCTATTAAACATTTTTTTAAAAACACTAATTATGTTATTATTTTATCTATCCTTTCTTTTATAGCAGCAAGGTTTTCATCTATTTTATTATTAAATATATTTAATTATGATATGTGGTTTAATTCTTTAATTAATGGATATAAAGGAATAATTATAAACTCTATCTATATAGCTTTAACATATATTATAATAAACAAAAAAGGCAGCAAACATTTTTAAACCATATAAAACTTTTTATTTAGATAATAATATAAGAGTATCTGCTCTTGGTGATTTGGATTTAGAGCTTGGAGATGAACTTAGAGCTTTTAAAAAAGGCAGTATAAATAATACTCCTTTAATATTTGAAAGTTTTTTTAATTGCTATAAATATTTAAATACTAATTTTGATTTGCTTTTATATGTACCTTCAAATAAAAATAATAATGTTATGAACTTTTTTGCTAATACAATATCAAAAACACTCAATATAAAAAAATCTGATGATATTCTATTAAATAAAAATATAAAAGAGCAAAAAGTATTAGAAACATTAAAAGAAAGAGAAGACAACATAAAAAATGCATTCACTATAAAAAATATAGAAAACATTAAAAATAAAAAACTTCTTATTATAGACGATGTTTATGCATCGGGGGCTACATTAAAAGAGCTTATAAAATTATTAAAAGAAAACAATATTACAAACATAGAAGTAATAGTATTTTGCTATAGAAATTATAATTTTGAGCAATAAATAATTAATAATTATTTGACAAAAATAAATTTCTCTATTACTATTAATCAATTGCTGTTTTTATTATATCAGCAAAAAGGAATCATTTATGATAGACCATAAAATCAATTTATTAGAAAAAAAAATAAACTCAGAATTAAATAGATTAAATAAAAAGTCAGAAGAAATTGATATATTAAAATCAAGTATTATAAGCAATCTAAATAAAAATTTAAAAGAATTGAAAAGTAAAAAATTAAAGAAGCTAAGAGAAGAGAAAAAATTAATATATGATAATTTATTAGAATTAAGAAATGATTTTTCAGAAATAAAAAAAGAGTACAAAAAAACTAAAAAAAATAAATCAAAAAAAAATCTGATAAAGAAAAATCTGAAATCTCAGAAAATATCATAAAAACAATCACATCACAAAGAGTTCTTACTCTTATGGCAGAATATAATAGAAAAGCCAATAGAATGCTTATAAGTATTTTTAGAGATATACAAAAAATTAATGAATCAGATTTATATAAAGAGACAGGAAGTTATTTTAACTCATTAATAAATAGCTTCACTCATATTATAAAAACAGATATTTATTTCTTTTCTATTTTAAGAAAATACTCAAGCAAGAAAATAATAGCGAATGAAGAGATATTAACATACCTTAATGATAATTTTTTGTTTAATAAGCCGATAGATGCTAATTTGGATACTTTATTTGATACAAGAAAAAAATTAGATGACATTATAATAGATGTGATAAACAGCATAGATGATTATAATGTAATAATAAAAATAGATTTTGCTGATGATACAATAAAAAAGCCAATCTATCATATAATAATGCATGAATTAAATCATAACACTCATCATAGAGGAGAAATATCTGCTATGCTTGATATGATGGGATATGTAAATGATTATTCTAATTTAATTACTATAATTTAATTTTATTACTGGTTGTATAGGATTATGTTTTTAGAAGATTGTGAGATAGTAGAAAACAAAAAAATAGCAGAGGATAAATATATTCTCAAAGTAAAATCAAAAGAAGCTTTTAGGCATATTAAGGCAGGACAATTTTTTATGCTAAAAAGCAGCACATATTTAAGAAGACCTATAAGTGTTCATTATGTTTCTAATGATATGGTAGAGTTTTATTATCAGGTAAAAGGCGAAGGCACAAAATATTTATCTAGTCTAAAAGAAAAAGTTAATATACAAGGACCTTTAGGAAACGGTTTTGACACTAATATTAATAATAAAAAAGTGCTTATAGCAGCAGGCGGAATGGGTATTGCCCCTATAAAGCTTTTAATAGAAAAACTAATAAACAATAATGATATCACTCTTGTAATGGGAGGAGCAAATAAAGACGCCCTCAACATAATGGAGAGATTTGATACTAATAATATTAAATTACATATAGTTACAGATGATGGCTCTATTGGTGATAAATGTAATGCTGTAGAGAAAACAAACGAAATAATAAAAAAAGAAAAGTTTGATATAATATACACTTGCGGTCCTACCATTATGATGAATGGAATAATAAAAATAGCATTATCAAACAACATATTATGCTATGCTTCTCTTGAGAGGAGAATGGCTTGCGGAGTTAATGCTTGTTTGGGGTGCAATGTGGAAGTTAGTTATGACAATAAAACAGTAGTATTAAAAAAGGCTTGCTCTGACGGACCTGTATTTGATGCTAAATATTTATGGATTAAAAATGAAAAGTAAACTAAATATTAATTTTTTAGGTAAAGAATTAAAAAACCCAGTGATAACTTCATCTGGCTGTTTTGGTTTTGGAGAAGAGTATAATAATTATTTTGATGTTAATGAACTTGGTGCTGTAAACTTAAAAGGCATAACATTAAATAAGAGAGATGGAAATAGCGGAGTTCGCATCGCAGAAACACCAAGCGGAATGATTAATTGTATAGGCTTAGAAAATCCTGGTATAGAATATTTTAGAGATGAGATTATAAAAAATATAAAATACTCAACACCTATTATTTTAAATATTAATGGAAGCACATTAGAAGAATATGTTAAAGTGGCAGAGATTGCTAATGAGATAGATAGAGTTGATTTTATAGAACTTAATATATCTTGCCCTAATGTAAAAAACGGAGGTATGGCTTTTGGTGCTAGCTGTGAAAGTGCTGAAAAGACTACAAAAGAGGTAAAAAAAGTATTAACAAAAAAGCCTTTAATAGTAAAATTATCTCCAAATGTTACTGATATTGTAAGCATTGCTAAATCTGTAGAATATGCAGGTGCTGACAGTGTTTCTTTGGTTAATACTTTTTTAGCCATGAAGATAGACATAAAAACAAAAAAACCATTATTGGGCAACACTTTCGGCGGGCTTTCTGGAGCAGCTATAATGCCTATTGCTTTGAGAATGGTTTATCAAGTTTATAAGGCTGTTAAAATACCTATAGTTGGAATGGGAGGCATTCAAAAATATGAAGATGCTTTAGAGTTTATAATGGCTGGTGCTTCAGTTGTTTCTATAGGCTCTGGTATATTTTCTAACCCAATACTACCTATAGAAATAATAAAACAAATAAATAATTATCTTGAAGAAAATAATATAAACAATATAAAAGATTTAATAGGAGTAGCACATTTATGATAATAGCAGATAATAATCCAAAAGATAGGCTTATAGTAGCATTAGATTTTAATTCTATGTCTGAGGCTGTAGCGTTAATAGATGAACTTGGCGATGAAGCTGTGTTTTATAAAGTTGGTCTTGAGTTATTTTTGTATACTAAAGGCGAGATAATAGAATATTTAGCTAACAAAAATAAAAAAGTATTTCTAGACTTAAAATTTCACGACATACCAAATACAACAGCTATGGCTTCACTTTTTGCTGCTAAACAGAATGTATTTATGTTTAATGTGCATACAAGCGGCGGAAAGAAGATGATGGAAAAGACTGTTGAAGAGATAAAAAAATTAAACAAAGAAAACTTAATAATAGGTGTAACAGTTTTAACTAGTCTTTCAGAAAATGATATTAAAAACATGTTTACTTCAAGCATAGCATTAAAAGACTTGGCTGTTAATTGGGCAAAACTTGGAAAAGAGGCAGGACTTGATGGAGTTGTATGTTCACCTAAAGAGGCTGCTATTATAAAAAAAGAATGCGGTGAGAGATTTAGAACAGTATGTCCAGGAGTTCGTCCTAAGTGGGCTAGTGTTGATGACCAAGAGAGGATTATGACTCCAAAAGAGGCTATAGAAAATGGATGCGATTATCTTGTAGTTGGACGCCCTATAACAAGAAGCGAAGACAGAGTTAAAGCTTGCAGAATGATTGTTGAAGAGATTGCAGAGGGTATGGAACACAATAAAAAAAGCAAGGCTCAAAAAATAGCTATGGCTTTGCTTTCATCTCAAGCTGTTAAACTTAATGTTAAAGAGCCTTTTACTTTTGTATCTGGAATAAAAAGTCCTATATATTGCGACAACAGATATGTAATAGGTTTCCCTGAATATAGAAAAGTAATAGTTGAATCTTTCGTAAATATATTAAAATTAAAAGATTTTGATATAGTAGCTGGTACTGCAACAGCTGGTATACCTTGGGCTTCTTTTATAGCATATGAACTTGATAAGCCTATGTGTTATATTAGAGCTGAGAAAAAGGAGCATGGCAGAGGAAGGCAGATTGAAGGAGCTGATTGTAACGGCAAAAGATTAATACTTATAGAAGATTTAATTTCAACAGGCGGTAGTTCTATAAAAGCATTTGAGGCAGCTAAAGCAGAAGGAGCTATTGGTCTTGAGATTATTTCAATATTTTCTTATGAGTTTGAAAAGGCTAAGAAGAACTTTGAAGAAGCAAATATAAAATTCTCTTCTCTTTCTAATTTCTCATCATTAATGGAAATAGCAAAAGATGAGAAATATATAAGCGAAGATGAATTGAAGAAAGCTTTAGAGTGGAACAAAGATCCAGAAAATTGGAATGTTTGATAATAATTTTATAAAATACACCGCACGGTAAACAAGGCAAAAGTATAAATTTTATTAACAATTGCAATGAATAAAAAACTAGCATTAGTTAACCGTGCGTAGAGTTAAGTTTTAAATTTAAAAAATCTTGGGCGGGCGTTAACATTTCTAAACAGGCAGTAAAAATAATTTAAATTAGAATTTTAAAATAAGCTATAAAAATAAAGGGCGGGGTATGTAATAAAAGTTTTAAAACTTAATTACACTCCCCACCCTATAGGCTTTTTGTAATTATTTGATATCTTTGTATTATATTTCTTTTTTGCTTACTAGAGTTATTTTTGTGCCCCACCCTAGATTTTTTTAAATTTGTTGCTAGTTTACCGCACGATAAGAAAATTTAATTTAATGTATTTGATAATAATATAATTTAAATAATATATATAATCCTATTTACCGTGCGTTGGATTATTATTTTTTATAAATATAACTATTCTAAAAAACTAAATATAAGAACCAACACATTCATAGAATTTTTTAAAAGTCTCTTTTATATCGTTATCCCAAGTATTATGATTAAAAATTACTTTAGCACATTCTCTATATAGAGCATCTCTTTTTTTTGATAGCTCAATTAATTTATTTTTGTCTTGCACGAGTAATGGTCGTTCTGATACATTTATATTGTTTACTATAAGCTCGGCGGGTCTGTCAATAAAAATAACTATACCTCGCTCTTTCATCAAAGCTCTGTTTTTTTCTTTTAATATTGCTCCGCCGCCGGTAGATATAACAGCATTTTTTATATTTGACAACTCTTCAAGTACATCGCTTTCTACTTCTCTAAAATATTCTTCTCCGTTATCTTCAAATATCTTGTTTATAGTTTTTTTCTCTCTGCTTTCTATAACCTTATCCATATCAAAAAAACTATAATTAATATATTCTGCTAAAAGTTTTGATAAATCACTCTTGCCGCTTCCTGGAAGACCAATAACAAATATAGTTTTTTTTAAATCATTCATCATAAACCCCAAGCACTATAAAATTCTCTACACTGTTTTTAAAATCTTCAAAAACTTTCTTAGCCTCATCACTCTCAAAATCTCCAACCATATCAATATAAAAATAATACTGCCATTTTCTCTCAATATGAGGCCTGCTTACTATTGATGTTAAATTAAATATCTTTAGCTTATCTAAAACATCAGCAAGAGAACCATTTTCATGCGGAAGTAAAAATCTCATAGTCATTTTATTTCCAGAGTTTAAAGCATTATCATAATTGCTCACTATTATAAACCTTGTAGTGTTTCCTTTTATGTTTTCAATATTTTCTTTTAATATATTTAAATTATAAATCTTATAAGCATTTTTATTGGATATAGAAGCTATATAATCATCATTACTGTTTGATACAAAAAAAGCAGCCTCTGCAGTATTTGTAGAGAAAATCTCTTCATAATTATTCTCTTTTATAAAATTAGAACATTGTTTTAGTGCCTGATGATGCGATATTACTTTTTTTATATTATCTATATTAGTATTCTTATTTGCCATAAGTGCATATTCTATTGTAAGATAAACCTCACCAACTATTTTGCAATTATAATCAGCAAGTATATCAAGCACCTCATTAACCATGCCTGTAGAAGAGTTTTCAAGCGGTAAAACCCCATAATAACTCTCAGAACTTCTTATACTCTCAAGAACATCTTCAAAACTCTTTTTCTTTACCAATTTAGCCTCATCGCCAAAAAACTTTTTAGCAGCCTCATAACCATTTCCGCCCTCTCTTCCTTGATACGCTATAACAGAATCGTATTTTATTTTTTTATTACTATTTTCTTTAGTGTTATTATCAATCAAATGCTTTTGAATCTGCTTTGATGTGTACATTATATCATTATAAATAGTAGTAATTAAGTTTGATAATTCCTTGTTTTCAAGAAGATTTATTCTGCTTGCTATAACTTCTTTTTCTCTTTTAGGGTCGAATATCGGAGCATTGTTTTTTTTCTTAATCTCCCCAACCTTCACACTAACTTTCATTCTCTCATCTATTAACCTTACAATATCTCTGTCTATCTCATCAATTTTTTTTCTTAAATCCTTTAACTCTTCCATTATATCCTGCCATTATAAAAT
This sequence comes from Brachyspira pilosicoli P43/6/78, assembly GCF_000325665.1. Taxonomy (NCBI): domain Bacteria; kingdom Pseudomonadati; phylum Spirochaetota; class Spirochaetia; order Brachyspirales; family Brachyspiraceae; genus Brachyspira; species Brachyspira pilosicoli. The sequence goes on along the minus strand of NC_019908.1, from coordinate 2,039,715 downwards.
ATATTAAATTAATAATAATATGATCCTTACTACTAATAATAATTATTATACAAAATGCCTAAAAATTGTAAAGTCTATAATATCATATTTTAATTTTCTTTACATTATAATTAAATTTGTTGACTTTTTTACTTATTACTATAAAATAAAATGCAACTATATTTTAATATATCTACAAATTTCATTTATTGTATATAGAATTATTTTGTTTACAGAGGATACTATGCAAGTTTCTAAAGAGTGGCTTGAAAAATATTCTAAAATAAAAAATATGCTAAAAGCACAAGATAATTTAGAAGAAGCATTCACAAAAAAAGAAATAAATGATGCAAAATTAGAAATATTAGATTTAGGCGAAGTTAATATAGAAAGCGGAAAAATTGTAGTATGCGACCCATTGGCATATTTAGATGAAGAATCTTTATCATTTATACAAGAAATAAAACCCAATAAATATAAAGTATTTGCCGGTGTTTTAGAAGATGAAGAGAGATACGCTATTGTAAAACTTCAAATATCAGACAAAGCACCTAAATATTATGATTTGGCATTAACTGGTGTAGAAGAGTTAGAACATGTAGAAGATGGAGATTTTTTTGGATTTCCTGTGGATGCTGGTATGGCTTGTATATGTGATTATAATGCTCTTAATGATTTTATAAAGTTTGAAGATAAATTAATAGAATCAAAGGGAGATGATTATAATAGATATGATGATTTATTTGCAGGTCTATTAGAAGATAATGCTAAAAAATATCCTAAATATCAAAGTGAATATGGTGATTGGCTTAATTTTAATATACCAGAAAGCAAATACAATATAGTTTTATTTCAAAGCGGATATGGAGATGGTTTTTATCCTTCATATTTTGCTTATGATGATAATGATGAAATTTGTGCTTTATATATTGTTTTTATAGATTTATTCGCTGATGATTAATAATTTTCTTATATATAGACATTTTATTTAATAGAATATTAGGAGTATATAGAATAATATGAATGTTTTAGATTATATAAAATACAATTTCTTTAATATAAGAACTCCAAGCTTGGTAGAAAAAGTGCGTTTGCAGGAATATGCTGCAAGAATACAAAATAATAAGTATCATTTTGTAGATTTAAAAACAGGTGCTCTAACAGATACGCTTGCTAAGTTTGTATTTGATATGTATAAAGTAATTGGACCATTATTACACTCTTTAAAAGAAGAGTTTATTATTAAAGATGGCAAACAATTTTCATATTATTTAATAGAAGTATCATTTAATGATGAAATGAAAAACTTGTATCTCACGCTTAACAAAGAATATATGACAGAAAAATTAAAAAGCGGAGAAAAAATTAATAACGTATTTAATGATGTAAAAGATAATTTCAGTAAGTTTAAAAAGTTTATTAGCAGCGATAATGGAAGAGAAATAAATTTAACTTTTAATTTGCTTAAAGACTTTGCAGCTATATCAAATTTTGATTTCTTTTTATTTTTAAGAGCTTTTTGTCCTTCTTTTGTAGATGGTGCATATAATTCTAATCCTACATTCAAAAGTACATCAAACATTCAGGTAGTAGATGACTTAATAAGATTAGATGAAGCTGTAAAAAGTATAGTAATAAGAAAAGAATTGGCTAGTGCTTTAAAAATATTTCAAAAATACATAGGTGTTCCTGAAATACCTGAAAATAATATAAAAACTTTTTTGGCTAGAGTAAAATATTTGCAAACACCAAATTTATTGAGTGATATTATTATTTATCTGCTAAAAGATTTTACATATAAATCTCCATCAAACTCATCTAACGTAAATATATTTGTAAACTACATAACAGACTGCACTAATAATCTAAAAAAAGATATGAATGAAATAGTATCAGAAATAAAAGCTAATAAAATTACCACTATGAGAGAAAAGACTTTTAGCGGAATAGAAATAATGAAGATGAGTAATATTAATGATGATAAAAATGAGCTTTTAGAAAAATATGAGTGCAATACTTTTACTTGTATAGAGCCTTTAGAGTATATAAAAACTTTTGTTGTAGAGATATTCGATATAAAATATAAATCTCCTTTAAATGATATGTTTTTGGGTGTAGATTTTGTTAATAAAGAAAGAAATTCTATGGGGCTTGATGCATTTTATACTTTAAACGATTCTAATACAGAAATTGTTAATTTTGATGCACAATTAAGCCCAGAATCTGAAAACTTCAAAAGATTTAAAGGCTGGACTATTACAAAAAATAAGGCCTTAACAAGCAGAGAATTAATAGAAGCTATGGTAAAAAAGTTAGATGATGAAGGCAACAAGATTATTATTAATGCCTACAATTCTGTATTAGATTTAACAAGCATAGTAAAAAATGTTATAGAAGATTATAATAACGGCACTAAAAATGAGATTCTTAATGCTAATAAAATACCTACTTTAGAAAAATTCAATTTAAATATAGCTAAAGAGATGCTTGATGATTTTGAAAACTTTATATCATTATTAAAAAACTTTGTAAGGTAACAAATAAATATTTAGAGAGTTCGTATGTATAAAAAATATAAAACAGCTATTAATATCACTATTGGTATAATTATAAGTATTGCATGTTTATACTTTGCTTTTAGAGGCATTGATATAAAAGGCTCTATTGAAGTAGTAAAAAATATTAATGTAACATATTTTATTATATCTTTAATACTCAGTGTAGTTATAATTGCTTTAAGAGGTTTAAGATGGGAATGTTTTATACCTTTAAAAAAACCCATTAAAAAAAGAACTGTAGTAATGGCTACATATATAGGTTTTATGGCTAATAATATACTTCCTGCTAAACTTGGTGAAGTTGCACGTGCTTATATATTAGGAATTAAAGAAGATGTTAGTAAATCTGCTTTAATAGCCTCTGTTGTTACAGAGAGATTATTTGATGTTATTACCGGCGGAGTTATACTTACTATTTCTGTGGCATTTATTCCAAATTTGCCAAAAACTGTGACTTATGCTGCAATTGCTTTATTTGTTGTATCTATTGTTGGTTTTTTGGTGTTAATGTTTTTAGTATGGCAGAAAGATTTTGCTCATAAAGTTTTTCACAAAGTGTTTGGAATACTGCCTCAAAAAATTGGCTCAAAATTAATAGAGTTCTCTTGCAATTTTATAGATGGTATAGGTTTTAAAAATGACCCTAAACATATATTTTTAATATTTTTCTATACAATTCTTTATCTTATAGGTCAAATATTTACTATAGGTTTTTTACTATCAGCTTTTAATATAAAGGCTTCCCCAATAATAGCATTATTTGTATTTGCTATTGGAGGCTTTGGTTTTGCTGTACCTTCTGCACCTTCTGGAATAGGACCTTTTGAATGGGCTATTATTTTTGGGCTTTCATTGATAGGTGTTGAAAAAACAGTAGCTGCTCCTTATGCTTTAGTTTATCATATGATGGGTATTGTACCTATTACTATAGTTGGATTTATATTCCTATTTATTATGGGTATTAATCTAAAAGATGCTACTGCTCAAAAAGAATAATTTATTTAAGGATTTTACTATGAAAGAATATAATATATGTCTTTGTTCAGATGATAATTTTACACCATATATGGAAGCATTGATTGTTTCTATACTAAAACATTCTTTAGATGATGAAAAGTTTATTTTTCATATTATAACTTTAAACTTCTCTGACAATTCTTTAAAAAAAATAGAGTATTTAAAAAAAATAAAAGATTTTGAAATAAAAATTCACAAACCTATAAATTTGGAAAAATACACAAAATGGTATAATGATAAATCTGGTGGAAAATGGAGTGTACATGTTTTTTTAAAACTTGATATACCAATTATTCTTAAAGATATAGAAAGGGTATTATATATAGATTCTGATATGATAGTTTTAGGAAGTTTAAAAGAATTTTTTGATTCTGATATGGAAGGATATTATATAGGCGGAGTTAATGATTTAAATATTAGTAAAAGTCACAGAAATAAATTAGGAATAGGATATAATACTAATTATTTTAATGGTGGTTTGATATTGTTTAATACTAAAAAATATAATGAAGATAATATTCCTCAAAAGATAGAAGAATATGTTAATACACATGAAAAAATATTTTTCTTAGAACAAGACATATTAAATTATTTACTTAAAGATAAAATCAAATATTTTAGTGAAAATTATAATTTTACTTCAGCTATAGCTAAAAAACATAATAATAATATAGAAAATGTTATAATTCCACATTTTACTTTAGTGAAACCGCTATATCATAATACGCCAATATTTAAAAATAGATTCTACTATGAATTTTGGAAATGTTTTGTAGAAACTAAAAGTTTTAAAGATGAAAGCTTAAAATATGCTATTATCTTAATTGATCAAAACGATCCTAAAATAGCAGGGCATAATAAACTTATAGATAAATTATCTTGGTGGATACCTTTCAGAGAAATGAGAAATAATTTTAAAATTAAATATAAAAGAGACATAAAAGAAAAATTTGAATAAATGATATTGATATTAATTTATTACAATCTTTAGTATTAACAATTTTGAATTAGTAATAATATAGCATATTAATAATTTTATAAGCAATAATTATATACACTTTACTATCTTTTATTACACCTTTTATCATAAAAAAGAATAATATAAAATAATATAATTGACAAGTTTTCTATAAATGTTATAATTTGGTACAATAAAAACATATTTTAGGAGATTAAAGATGTCAAGATTTACAATTCCTAGAGATTTATACTATGGCGATAACGCTATGGAAGAATTAAAGAACTTAAAAGGTTATAAAAAAGCTATAATAGTTACAGGCGGTTCATCTATGAAAAGAGGTGGATTTCTTGATAAATGCGAAAAAATATTAAAAGACACTGGTTTAGAGGTTAAAATTTTTGACGGTGTTGAGCCAGACCCTTCTATAGAAACTGTTTATAAGGGTGCTGAGGCTATGAGAGAGTTTAATCCTGATGTAATAGTGGCATTAGGAGGCGGTTCTGCTCTTGATGCTGCTAAAGCTATGTGGGTGTTCTATGAATATCCTGAAAAGAAATTCGATGATATTAAAACACCTTTTACTATGCCTAAACTTAGAAAAAAAGCAATATTTGCTGCTATTCCTTCTACAAGCGGTACAGCTTCAGAAGTTACAGCTTTCTCAGTTATCACAGACTATTCTACTAACATTAAATACCCTTTAGCAGACTTTGAAATTACTCCAGACATTGCTATACTTGATTATTCTATTCCTATGACAATGCCTGAAACAGTTTCTGCTGATACTGGTATGGACGCTTTAACTCACTCTATAGAAGCTTATGTAGCAGGACTTAGAACTGATATAACTGATGCTTTAGCTATGAAAGCAATAGATATGATTGTTCATAATATAGAAAAAGCTGTTAAAGGAGATAAAGAAGGAAGAGCAAAACTACATGTTGCTCAATGTTTAGCTGGTATGTCTTTCTCTAATGCTTTACTTGGTATAGTACATAGTCTAGCTCACAAAACAGGTGCTGAGTTCCACATCACACATGGCAGATGTAATGCTATACTTCTTCCTTATGTTATAGAGTATAATTCAAAAGTTTGTGCTGATAGATTTGCTGATATAGCTAGAATGCTTAAACTTTCTGGAAATACTGATGCAGAACTTACAGCTTCTTTAGTAAATAAAGTTAAAGAATTAAATGTTAAATTAGGCATCAAACAAACTTACAAAGATAACGGCGTTACTGAAGATCATTTCAAACAAAAATGCGATGATATAGCTAAAAATGCTGTTGCTGACCCTTGTACAGGCTCTAACCCAAGAGAGACTGATGTTGCTAATATGAAAAAAGTATTAGAAGCAGCTTATTATGGAAATGCTGTAAACTTTTAATTAATATATTTTAATCATAGTTTTTCCCCGAGTATCATTTATATGATGCTTGGGGTTTTTATATGGCTTAGAAATATATATTTTTAATTCTTATTTTTAAATAAAAAAATAATATAAAAAAACTTCATATATAATATGCTGTAATTTATAAAAAATGACTTGACAAAAAAAAGTATTGTATTATGATAGCCTTAAAATTACGATAAAATGGAGTAAATATGGAAAAATTAGAATGTCTTAGTTTTTTTAATATTATAGAAATGTTAAATGGATATTTTGCTAAATTTGATGATGACTTCGATGATGATGATTATGATGATTATGATGACGAAGAAGAAGATTATGATGATGAAGATGATTATGATGATGATGACGATTTCGATGATGATTTTGACGATGATTTAGATGATGATGAAGATTATGACGATGATGAAGATTTAGATGATGAATACTATGATGATGATGAAGACTTTGATGATGATTATGATGATGATTTAGACTTTGATGATGATTTTGACGATGACTTTGATGATGATGACTTCGATGATGATGATTTCGACGACGATGAAGATTATGATGATGACGATTTTGACGACGAAGATTAATAATATATAAGCAATATTGATATTACAGTAATATTAATATTGCTTGTAATTGTAGGTTTTGTAATGGCTGAAAGAAATAACAATAATAGATTTAAAAATAACTATAATAATTTTCACAACAAAAAAAAGAAAGATAATAATTCTTACAACAACAGAAAAAAAAATAACCATAATCAATATAGAAATAAAAAAACTATAGAAGAATATGAAAAAATCTATCTTAGCAATAAGATGAAAGATAAATCAGAAAAAGCAATATGTCCTATATGCAATGAACCTATATATATACCAGAAGAAGGCATAATGCATAATGTTACAAATAAGCTAGCTCATTTTGAATGTATATTAAAAGAGATAAAAAGCAATAATGAAGAAGAGATGGAAGAAAATGATAAAATAGTTTATTTAGGTTCCGGTACTTTTGGTATTATACAAGAAAGAAAAAATTCTAAAGGCACTAAGCTTTTTGTAAGAAAGAGAATAAATTACGAAAACAGAAAAGTAAAAAAGGTGGAAGACGACTCAGATCCTGAAGAGGAGGATTTGTTTAATGTATAATATGCCTAAGGGATTTTCCTCTGCGGCAATAAAAGCTGGTCTAAAAAACAATGATTATGATTTAGCTATAATAAAAAGTGAATTGCCTAGCACAGTATCTGCATTATATACTCAAAATAAACTGCAAGCAGCTCCTATACAATTTTCTAAAAATAATGATAAAAATAAAATTGAATTATTAATAGTAAATAGCAAGTCTGCTAATTCTCTCACTGGAAAAAAAGGCTATCAAGATGTTTTAGATATAGCTAAACATTCAAGTGATGTTTTTAAATGCAAAAAAGAAAATATAATGATGGCTTCTACAGGCATTATAGGTATTCCTCTGGAAGTAGAAAAGATAAAAAATGCTATTACTAATTCTAAACTTAATACAGGCTTTGATGAAAATATTATAAAAGCAATTCAAACTAGAGATAGAATAGATAAAGTATATAAAACCCAATTACAAATAGAAGATAAAACAGCAAACTTTTTGGCAATAGCTAAAGGAAGCTCAATAGTTCACCCTAATATGGCTACTGTATTATTATTTATATTTACAGATTTGAATGTAGAAAAAAAGACATTAAATAAAGCATTTAAATATGCAGTAGAACATACATTAAACAGAATATCAATAGACGGTGAAACATCTACTAATGATATGGCTTTGATAATGGCAAATGGAGCATTAGAAAATAAACAAATTAATGAGAAAAATAAAAAGCTATTTTTAGAGCTTCAGCAAAAATTAGAAGAGATATGTGCTGTTATATCAAAGATGATACTATTAGACGGCGAAGGAATGAGCAAAACTATTATGGTATCTGTAAAAAAAGCAAAAACTCAAAAAGATGCCTTTGAAATAGCAAACAAAATATCAAAATCTAATCTTGTAAAAATTTTATTTATATCTAATGAAATAGAACATCGTAAATTATTATCAACTATAGGAAATATGAACGTTAATGTAGATAAAATGTCTATAACAGTAGATAATATTAATATTTACAAAAACGGCAAAATAAACGAAAATCAAGATGAACTAAAAATATTAAATAATAGTTTAAATAAAGATAAAAACGAACATCATATTATATTAGATTGCGGATACAATACAAAGTTTGAAGACTACTATTATTTTACAGATATAAGTCAGGAATATATATCAATACATTCAAGTTATAATATTTAGCTTCTTATATTACCAACAGTAGGATCATATATTACTTCTTCTGGAAGTGTATAAATATTATTATTATTTTCTGTATTAGTGTTTTCATTTGTATAATTATTATTTTCATCTAATGGAGGATAATAATATTCTTCTTCATCATCTGCCATATTAGTTGCATTATTGTTATTATTTCTTCTAGTACCGCTTCTTATATGGTCAATATTACATTGAGTACTAAGGTCAATATTTCCTCCAACAGTAAGAGGAGTAGTATTAACACAAGTATGATTTCTAGGAAGTCCAGAATCTTGACAAATCTCTACAATAAATACATCTTCAGGCACTTTCCAATGAAACTCTCTTTTATTTACAGGAGTAATTGCATCTAAATATTGAAATGTAGCCAAAGCAGTAGTAGCTCCTCCAGTAACATTATTAGGAAGAACATCATTTCTGTCGCTTCCAATCCAAGCAACAGTTACAATCTCATCATTATAAGCAACAAACCAGTTATCTCTATGCTCGCTAGTAGTACCTGTTTTAGCAGAATATGAAGGACTTTGAAAACCATAAGTACTAGCACTTCTGTATGCTGTACCTCCTGGAGCTATTACTTTTTGAAGAGTAGAGTTTAAAAAATAATATGATGCCTGTGAAGTTGAGCTTATTTTTTTAGGAGTTCTATCTGCAAGAGCAGTTACACTTAATTCATTTCCGTCTATATCTATTACTTTATCTACTATATAATTATTGTATCTTGTACCATTATTAGCAAGCCCGCCGTAAGCAGTAGCCAAATCTAAAGGACTCATCTCTATAGTACCCAAACCAATAGATAATGCATTTGGTATATAGGCATCATTTCCAAAAAACTCCCTCGCATGATCAACAAAATAAGCAAGACCAATATCATTTAATAATTTAACAGCAACTGTATTGATAGATTTTGTTAAAGCAGTTTCTAAAGTAATTTCACCCATATATCTTCTATTAAAGTTTCTAGGAGAATATGCAGGTTTCCCTGGTCCTTGAGGATAGCTGTAATTTGTATCAAGCATAGTAGAAAAAGGCTGAGCACCTCCTTCAAATGCATACAAATATATAAAAGGCTTTATTACACTTCCTATTTGTCTTTTTGCCTGCACTGCCCTATTAAACTGATTTTGCAAAGTGTATCCGTCACCGCCTATCATTACAAGTATACCGCCTGTTTTTGGGTCTATAGAAACCATTGCTCCTTGATAGCTTCTGTTGGAAGTAGATGCTTGAAGATTTCTTATTTTTTCTTTCATCACAGCATCTGCCACTCTGTAATATCTTTCATTTATTGTTGTGTATATTTTAAGACCAGACAAAGCAAGTTCATCTTTATTGAAATAGTTTAATAATTCTTGTCTTACATATTCATTAGCATAGGGTGTTCTGTTTACAGTCATTTTCCACTGAGCACCTTTTACCTGCTTGCTTATGTTTGTATATTTTTGGTCAAATAATTCTAATTCTGCCTTTTTAGTTTCTTCATCTATAATTTTATTTTTAACAAGTCTTGATAAAATCTGCTCAACTTTTTTTCTGCTGTTGTCTGGATTATTTACTATAGAGTAATATGTAGGGTTTGGAAGCATACCAACCATTATGGCAAACTCTAATAATCTGCATTGCCTTAAAGGTTTTTGAAAATAATAATTAGCAGCTGCCTCAAAACCATAATTTCCATCACCCAAGTAAACAGTATTAAAATACATAGCAAGTATTTCTTTTTTTGTATATTTAGCCTCTATCTCTCTTGCCGCAAACATCTCAAACAATTTTCTCTCTATTGTTCTTTCACTTTTTGTAAATAACAATTTTGCTAATTGCTGTGTAAGTGTTGAACCTCCGCCTACTATCTTCCTAGTTAAAACAGTTTGTATTGCCAAATATGCAGACCTAAAATAATTTATACCCTTATGCGAATAAAATTTCTGGTCTTCCATTAAAAGAAGCGTTTTTTCTAAAAGCGGATTAATATCATCAACATTTACAACCTCATAAGCAGGAGGCATATATTCCCCTATGAGTATATTGTTTTTATCATAAATCTTTGTAGGAGGAGAATCACCAAAAGGATTTAGAGGGTTAAAATATCTTATTCTCTTTTCATTTCCTCTTATTACTATTATATTATAGTATTCCTCAAGCATGGCCATACTTTGGTCTCTCTTAGAAACCCAGTCTTTATATATATTTCCTACATAAAGACTAAGTATTATACCGCCAGTTGCAGAAATCAAAAGTATAATAATAAATGCACTTATTAAAAATTTTTTAAGTTTTGATTTTTTCTTTTTTGATAGTTTTATCTTTAGTAGCCATTATACACCAATTAACATAATATTTATTTAATATAATACTATGATATAATTAACTTTGCAAGTCAATACATAGCAATTTTTTGTATCTTATAAAAAACAAATCTTCAATATATATAGTAAAAAATATAAAAAAAGAGCATCAATAACTTATGATGCCCTTATTTATATAATTATATAATTTTTTTATTTTATCAAGCTAGTGATAAATCCTATAATACCGCCCACAGCTACAAAGTCAGCATCGCTGAAAGTAGTATTTTGGAAACCTAAATCTCCAAGTATAGGAAGTAATATAATAGGAAGGAAAGCAAGAAGAAGACCATTAATGAAAGAACCTATAATACAGCCTCTTCTTCCGCCAGTAGCATTACCAAATACACCAGCAGTAGCACCAACAAAGAAATGCGGTACAACACCAGGTATAATTAAAACGCCGCCTACAGCACCAAGTATAGCTAAACCAACTAATCCGCCTATAAAGCTTGTAATAAATCCTATTAAAACAGCATTAGGAGCATAAGGGAATACTACAGGACAATCCAAAGCAGGTATAGCATTAGGAACAATCTTTTCAGATATACCTTTGAAAGCAGGAATAATTTCACCTAATATCATTCTAACACCAGATAATACAACAGAAACACCAGCAGCAAAAGTAACACCCTGTATAAGAGCAAATACTAAATAATTCTGACCATTAGATAATTCTTTTTCTATATAAGCACTTCCTGCAGCAATAGCAACTATGATATAAATAATAGACATAGTTAAAGCTATAGCAAGTATATTGTCTCTCATGAAGCTTAAACCTTTAGGTAATTTTAAATCCTCAACAGAAGGAGAATTTCCTCCCACTATTTTACCAATAAGAGCAGAAATACTATAAGTAACATTAGAGAAGTGACCTAAAGCAACCTGACTAGTGCTGTCTCCTATAACTTTAGGCATAGCCCAATAGCTTAATAAAGGAGAAATACTCATAGCAAGAGCATTTATTAAAGAAGCAGCTATTATAAGAGTAACACCGCTTAAACCTGCTACTGCTAATATAACTGTAATCATTACACCCATGTAGAATATATGGTGACCTGTTAAGAATATAAATTTCAATGGTGAGAATTTAGCTATGATTATATGGAATATCATAGAAAGTATCATAACCATAGAAACTTGAGTACCATACTTTGTTAATGCTAAAGATACTATAGCCTCATTATTTGGCACAACACCTTGAACATTAAAAGCAACCTCTACCATATTTCCAAAAGGAGCTAATGAAGTTGTAATAACTGTAGCACCAGCACCAAGCAAAATAAAACCTATTAAAGATTTCATAGAACCTGCTATTATTTCATTAATAGGCTTTTTTAATAGAATAAGACCTACCATAGTAAATAAAGCTACAAGTATTGAAGCTTGGCTAAGTAAGTCAACTAAAAATTTTAATACCATTATACAAACTCCTAAATATTATTTATTGAATATTAAGTTTTTCTTTTATTTTGTTTCTTAATTCATCTACACTTAATATACTTTGTAATACTATTATTTTTTCTTTATCTATAGAACTTACTGCTGATGACTCTGCAACATCTCTGCCTAATACATAATAATCAGCATTTTTAAATACAGCATTTGATATATCGCTATGTTCTACTTCAGCTTCTATGCCAAGTTCTTTTAAAACTTTAGATACATTCATAGAAACCATTAAAGATGATCCTAAACCGGATCCGCAAGCTGCTATAAATTTTAACATATAAATCTTCCTTTTTTATTAATTAGATTTTTTATTTAAAAGATAATTAATAATCTCTTCTTCAGAGTTCATATTTCTTAATTCATTCGCAACAACCCCATCTTCTTCGCTTCCAAATATATCTAATATATCAGACATAATCTCTATATGCGAATCATTATCCACAGCAGCTAATCCTATTAAACAATAAATGGGATTATTAGAATGATTCTCAAAATTAACTCCATTTTTTACTACAAGCAAAGTAATGCCATTTTTAAAAACCCCAGATTCTTCTTTTAGCATGAGGCATAGCTAAATGTTTACCTATAAGATAGTAAAAATTAAGTTCCTTACCAGAATCTATAACCTTTTGTATATACTCTTTATTAATATACTCTTTTTTTAGTAAAGGCTTAAAACATTCTTCAACTGCATCCTGCCAATTATTAGTATTATCAATAATCTTGACAGAATCAAGTTCTTTTAGCATATCTACCAAACCAGACATAAAATATATCCTTTATATTAATTTTATTTTATTACTTCTTTTACTCTGCTTAAAACATTTTCTCCAGATACGCCGTATTTAGCTTTTAATTCTGTAGATTTACCAGATTCAGTGAAAGTATCCTGACATCCAACTATTTTTAAAGGAGCAACATCTTTATGCTCAGCAAGCACCTCAGCTATAGCACTTCCCAAACCGCCTATAACACTATGGTTCTCTAAACTTACAACACATTTTACTTGTTTAGCATTCTCTATAATGTTTTTGCTGTCTAATGGCTTTAAAGAACGAACATGTATTAAACGATAAGTAATATTATTTTTCTCTAATAAGTTAGCAGCTGCAATAGCTTGTTCAAAAGAAGAACCGTCAAAGAATAAAGCAACATCATCACCAGTTTTAGCAATTTCTTTATTTGTAATATCAAAATTAGCCTCTTCAGGAGAATTATAAATTATAGGTACAGGCTCTCTTGATACTCTTACATAATAAAGACCTTTATTGTTAAGAGCATAAGTAATAGCAGATTTTACATCATTTTCATCAAGAGGAAGAAGTACATTCATATTTGGAACACAACGCATTAAAGCCATATCTTGTGTAGCTTGGTGGCTTGCACCGTCTGGACCAGCATCTAAACCTGGGTGAGTAGCTATTATTTTAAGATTAGCTTTAGCATAAGCAGCCTGTCTAATTTGTGTCCATATAGTACCAGTAGCAAATATAGCAAAATTAACATATACAGGATACATTCCTTCTAATGCTAAACCAGTAGCAGCACTCAAAGAACTTTGCTCACCAATACCTAATTCCCAATAATTTTTTGGGAAAGTTTTAGTTACATCATAAGAAGATGTTGAAGTACCTAAATCATTGTCTATAACTATAATCTTATTATTTTTTTCTATTAAACTAGTTAAATGTTTTCCTATTATCGCTCTAGGAGCTGAATTTTTTTCTATGTTTATCATAAATATTATTCCCCTTTTTTATTACATATCTAAATCTTTTTTTACTTGCTCAAAATCTTTATCACTTATAGTTACAGAATGGCAATTAGGGTTATTTTCTAAGAAAGAAACACCTTTACCTTTTACTGTTTTCATTATAATAGCAACAGGTTTTCCATTTAATTTATCTAATTTGTCTAATGCTTCAACAACATCTTTCATATTGTTTCCGTCTTTTACTGTTATTACATTCCAATTAAAGCTATTAAACTTATCTTCCAAAGAACCTAAATTAATAACTTCATTAACAGGGTCATGTGAAGATAGTCCGTTATTATCTATAATAGCTACTAAATTATCCAATTTGAAATGTGCAGCCTGCTGAACAGTTTCCCAAATTTGACCTTCATGAAGCTCAGCATCACCGCATAAAGCAAATATTTTATTGCTGTTATTATTTAATTTTCTAGCATAAGCCATACCCATAGCAACAGCTAAACCCTGACCTAAAAGACCAGTATTCATCTCTGTTTCTGGTATCTTGTTAATATCTGGGTGTCCTTGAAGATGGCTATTAACATGCTTTAATGTTTTTAGCTCTTCCATAGGTATAATACCCATATTAGCAAATATAGCATATTGCATAACAACAACATGTCCTTTAGATAATACAAAACGAGATCTATTACTATCTTTTAAATCATTAATATATTTATCATACACAGCAACAGCCATATCCATAGCAGATAAAGATCCGCCTAAATGTGCTACACCTTTTGAATCATAAACCATTTGAAGAAGTGTTTGTCTGCATTTCTTCGCTTTCTTTTCTAATTCTTCTATAGAACTCATCTATTTTTCTCCTATTTTATTATTTTTATATATTATAACATTATTTTATATTAATTGAATATGCTTAATATAGCATTTAATATTAAACCAACACTAACAAAGTCTGTTTCTGGGAAAGAAGTACCTGTTAAACCTATAGAACTCATTATAGGGTATATTAAAGCAGGTCCAACAGCTATAAGTATACCAGTGATAAATCCTCCAGCAATAGCACCTTTCCAACCGCCTGTAGCATTACCAAATACACCAGCAGTAGCACCTATGAAGAAATAAGGAACAGCAACAGGTATAATTACAGGTGTTTTTAAAGCTATAAATACAGGTATACATAATAAACCGCCTATATAAGCAGATAAGAATCCTATAACAGTAGCAGTAGGAGCATACTGGAATACTACAGGACAGTCTAAAGCAGGTTTTGCATTAGGAATAAGTTTTTCAGAAATACCAACAAATGCAGAAACTATTTCACCTAATACCATTCTTACACCAGTGATGATTATAAATAATGAAGCTGCAAATGATAATGATTGTAAAAATGGGAATAATATCCAGCTAACATTTCCAGATAAAGCCTCAACTTCTGCTTTACCAGCCATAAATGCTGATATATAATAGAACACTGCAACAGATAAAGCTACTGAAACAACATAATCTTTAAATATCATAAGCCAAGAAGGTAATTTTAATTTTTCAGTACTGTCTTCTGGTTTACCAACTTTAGAACCTATGAAAGATGATAAAGCATAAGCTAATGTAACATAGTGTCCCATAGCTATCTCATTTTCACCAGTAATTTTCTTCATACCTCTTTGTGCTATAGCAGGGAATAATGCTGCAGAAGCTCCTAATATAATAGCTCCCAATCCTATAGTAAGACCATCAGATACACCGTTTGCTTTAAATATTACAGTTAAAAGTGCTGCTAAATATAAATTGTGCTGACCTGTTAAAAATATGTATTTAAATGGAGTTAATCTAGCTATTATTAAATTAGCTATAAAACCGGTAACCATTATTAAAGCAACTATAGGTCCAAATTTATTTTGAGCCAATGCTGTAACAGCTTCAGCTAAAGGTAATACTCCTTCCAAATTAAATGCTTTTGTAAATAAAGTTTGGAAAGAATTTAATGAACTAGTTGCCAAAGAAGAACCAGCACTAAAAATTATAAATCCAACTATTGTTTTTATAGTACCGATTACAACCTTATCCCATTTCTTCTTTTGTAAGATAAGACCAAACATAGCTATAAAACCAACTAATATAGAACTAGTACCTAATAAATCATAAACTATAAAATTTAATATTCCTGTAATCATTTGAATTTTCTCCTTATAATGTTATTACTGTGATGCTTATTTGCTTAAAGCTTCTGATATTTTAGATTTTATTTCTTCTTTATTTGTGATAGATTCTATACCGATTACTATAGGGAATCTGCCTTGAAGTTCATCAGCTAAATCTTTCATCGTAACTAATATATCAACATCATTATATCCATCTATAGCTGATGTTACATCATGATACACCTCTGCATCTGCATTTAATGCTGATACAGCCTGTTCTACTTTTATTTTGAGAAGCATACTACTTCCCATGCCTGTTCGGCAAACGACCAAAATTTTTTTCATAAAATTTCCTTAATTTATTAAAATTTTCTAATTATTATATAAAAAAGGTATAAAAAACTCAATAATAAAATACCAAACTATTACTTTATATAGAAATAAAGTACTTTAAATATTATTAATTAAATATGAAAAAAACAAAAAAAGTCTCATAATATAAGAAATTATGAGACTTTTTAGAATTAATAAAATATTTTTAATATTATTTTATCATTTTTCTATCATAAAATTTTGGTGCTAGTATAGCCATTATACACATTATTACAAATCCTGTTAATAAAGCCAAGAAAGGATTTAAAGTAATACCTCCAACTATAACTCCTATAAATGAAGCAATAGCTACCAAACTAGCATAAGGAAGCTGTGTACTAACGTGTTCCAATAAAGGACAGTTACTTCCAGTAGAAGAAAGTATAGTAGTATCAGATATAGGAGAGCAGTGGTCTCCAAATACAGCACCAGAAACCAAAGAACCTACACTAATAAGAAGTACATTCAAAAGCTGTTCTCCAGAATAACCATTAGCATTAGCAAGACCTGTAGCAATAGGTATTACTATAGGAATAAGTATAGCAAAAGTACCCCAGCTTGTTCCAGTAGAGAAAGCTATAACACAGCCAAGCAAATAACCAATAGCAGGAAGAAGCCAAAGAGGGAAACCGCCGCCTTTAACAACTTCTGATAGGAAAGAAGCTAAACCTAAACCGCCTTCTTCTGGAGATGATTTTATAACATTACCAATAGTCCAAGCCAAAGCTAATACTACCAAAGCAGGCACCATTGATTTTATACCTTCCATTATAGCATTACCGGCAGAACGAACATTTAATAGTCTTCTAGCAACATAATAAATATACATTATTATAAGCGAAATAACTGCTCCATAAAACAAAGCTTTAGAAGCATCTGTTTGTATAAAAGCATTTGTAATAGTAGTACTGTTAAAAGCTTGTGATAAAGTTTCTATACCATCAGAACCAACTAAGCCCATATATGTTGTAATAGGAAACATCACTATACAAACCAATATTAATACTACTATAGCTATAACCATGTCATACCATTTAGCACTGTCGCCTGAAATAGTCTCTAAATTACCAGGACAAGCACCATATAAATCTTCATTAAATAATTTACCATTAGCAGCATCATCTTCACTTCTTTTCATAGGTCCGAAATCTTTAAAAAATAGTGAAATTAATACTACAAAAGCCAAAGCTAAAAGCGGATAAACCGAATAAGGTATCATTTTTATAAAGAAGATAAACTCACTCATATTCAAAGATTCAAACCCCTCAGAATCTCTAATATAGCTCATAACAGTTACAACCCAAGTAGATATAGGTGCAAGTATACAAACAGGAGCAGCAGTAGAATCTAATATATAAGCAAGTTTAGCTCTAGAAATCTTTTTTTCATCGAAAGCAGGGCGCATTACAGTACCCACAGAAAGACTATTAAAATAATCGTCTATAAATATAATAAGTCCAAAAAACCAAGTAAATATTAATACACTCTTTTTAGTTTTAAGGTATTTACTAGCCCATAAACCAAAAGCTTTAGTAGCACCTGTTTTTGAAAGCATGCTTACAAATGCACCAAGCAAAGCACAAAACAAAAGTATTCTTACATTCCAAGAGTCCCCAGTCATAGCAGCAACTTTATCTGTAAATATAGTGATAGCAGTAAATATGTTGCCATGTGCAAGTATTAAAGTACCGGAAAGTATACCAACAGTTAAAGAGATTATTACCTCTTTTGTAAGAAGGGCGAGTATTATAGCCAAAAGCGGAGGTATAATACCAAATAAACCGTAATGTTCCATTTTTAATCAGCTCCTATTTTTTTATGTATTATATTCAAATAAAAAAGCCCCCCGTATTTTAAGGGAGCTTTTAAATTGCTAAACTATATAAATAATGAATAAATAATTTAACACTCCCAAACGAAAAGAGGTTTATTATGTTTCTTAAATCTATTCATTATTTTCCTACTTTCTTTTTATAGTAATTTATTCTACTACAAAATATTAACTTTGTCAATAACAAAAAATAATATAATAATAAATGCTTTCGTATAAAACAACTACAAAATATATATTGATATAATAATAAAAAATGTTATTATATATAATATTATAATATGTACATATAAATTTTATGAATATTGAGTTTTTACTTAGTGCTAAATTTAATAGGGCTCTTCCTACAAAAGACAGACTATTTAAATCAATAGTATCATCTCTAAACGAAGTAAATATTAACCCTCTTGTAATGCTATCAGAATATTCTATCTTAGATGAAGATAACTCAAGCACATTAATATACTCTTTTCACCCAGCTTCTGACCCTGTATATTTTGAATATAAAGAAGGCACATTATATGTAACTATTAATAGCGGTATTTTGGGTGCTGGGTATCATAGATTTATAATTTCTGTATTAGGCAGAATTGCAACAAGATTAGATATTGTATTTGAAGAAGATAAAACATATAAAGACTACAGCGGATATTTTAAAGAAAAAAAATTTGATAAATTAAAAAATTTCTTTGCAGCAGCATTAAATGAATATTCAGAGAGTTTGCTTGCTAATGAAGAGTTTAAAGACTTTATGATATCTATGCCTTATGATTACCCTATGATAGAAAAAGAATATTATGCACTTTCTCCTTTGGGATATTGGGGTAAATCTTGGTTTAATAATTTAGTTAATGCTCCTTTAGAAGATAAATATAATTTTGCAAGAGAGTTTTTTATTTGGAATGATGAAGAGATTAATGCTGATTTTTGGTTTAAGAGTTTAAATAGCATTATATGGCTTTATTTCCCTTTTAGAGAGATTATAGATGATAAAGAGAGAGATGTATATAAAAAAATAATTTACTGTTTTCAAGAGGCATACAAAAAAGATAAAACACTGCCATATCCTTGGAAAATACTTTCTGATATAGCATACTATTTAGACGATGATAATTTAGCTAAATTTATAGAATCCAATAAACAAAATAATATTCAAATGGTTAATACTGATATTGGATTTAGAAAAGAATATGCAAGATACTCTATAGCAGGCGGATTTAATATTTCTCTTCCTATGAGTTTTAACATTTACAGAGATGATAAAACCTTAGTAGAGTTTAAAAACATACATACATACATTGCAATGCAGGTATATTCTTTTGCAAATGATGAAATTGACGCTATAATGGAATATGTTATAAAACAGATGGACGTAACAAAAGAAGAAAAAGGCGACCTTACAGATATAAAAATAAAAGATATAAAATCTGCTGTATACAAAAAATCTATGAGTAATGATGATTATGTATTTACTGTAGTAGCAGTTTCAAAAAAGCTAGCACTTCTTGCATGGTTTACATACAATGGCAAAGAAAACGAAGAATTATGTATAGAGGCTATAAAATCTATAAGCATATATAATTAATTCTTCATATTAGCATCTTCAAAGTACTCTCTTCCCTCTTCATAATATAAAGGTAATTTGTCTGCTCTGTAATATAATTCAGATTTAGGCATATCAAACTTAGCTTTAAATAAAACTTCTTTTGTTTGTTTATCTACTTCTAATACAGTTCTTATAGTTCCATAAGTTAAAAGTAAATTATTTCCTTTAATGTCAGCATCTGAAGTAATTCTCGAATAAAGCGAAGCATCTCTAAACTCATCTGTTTTAATCGCAGTATAATAACCATGCTCTCCTGTAATATTATACTCTACATATCTTGAGCCTTTAGAGTTTCTGTTGGCATCTCCCTGATTATCAAGCATGCCTAAGTTTCCATTTTCTAAAAGTATTAATGCATGCTGATTTTTTGGTCCATCTGTGAGTGCATCTCCTTTTACTCTGTATGCATCCAATGAAGGCAAATCTCCTAAATTATCTTTATAAGGAATCTGACCATATGCATTTCCTGTTCTTGTGTTTAATGTTTCATCTGCAAACCACCATATAAGTTTCCAATCGCTGTAATCAATTGCAAATACTCCTAAATTCCTTGAAGAGATATAAAGTATATCAGTATCTTTATCATAAACAAGTGAATTAGCATGAAACCAGTCTATAGATTTCTGCTCTCCGTTTTCATCTATAAATATATTGTTTTCATCAAACACTATTCTGTTTAATATTCTTATTTCATTTTTATCATTATTAGGAACTACTATATCTCTTATAATAGAAGCAAAACTCATCTTCCTAACTATATTTCCATAAAAGTCAATCTCTGTAATCTCATCATCTCCGCCCCATTTGCTTGCAGATAAATAAATATAATTATCATCTTTTTTTATAGTGTCATGATGAGAATTGCTCGGATATTTTACAAGTTCCTTTCCAAGCATATTATAAATTTTGCCTTCATACATAGGATATATTAAAAACTTATTGCCCTCTATAGCGATTTTTGAAGCAGTAACTCCTTTAATAAAATATCTCACATAACCATTTTTTGATATACCTATAGTAGCAGTAGGATACCAGCCATTAAAATATTGAATAAAATATAATTCAGGATTATTTCCGTCGTCGTTTGTAAGTTTATTAACTTCTACAGCATATTTTGAATCAATATATACATCATCATGATAAATCTTTTTTATATAATGATTTTCTACAATTTCTCTTCCTGCATCATTGATAATAATTGTATTTGTAGCCTCTGGGAAAAGTCCATGTATTTCAAACTCTTTGCCGTAATTAGCTGGATATGTATGAATTATATCAGGTTCATTGTATAGCCCTTTAACAGTTACAGTTATTGGATAGTTGTTTGTATTGCTTATAACATAAGAAGCAGATAATGGAGCTATATCATAAGGGTTTAATATTATAGTGCCTAATGGTGTGAGTTTATTAGGCTCAATAATATTTTCTTCTAACTCCTTTTCATTTGCACTACAGTTTACTATAAATAAAAAACTAAATAAAAAGGTTAATAGAATGTTTTTCATAAGCAGCACCTAAATATAATATATATATACTAAAAAATTTTTTATTTTCTAATAACTTAAATTTTAAATATTTGCATGTCTTTGCCCTTAACGAAGTCCACACCGCGACCGAAGGAAGTACCTTTAGGTGTGTAGCTGCGGGAAAAAGAACAATAAAATATTAATAACTTAAAATTTTTAAATATATATTTTAATTTTTAAAAATTATATTAATATGCTCAAAACTTCTTATACAACTTTTAAGGCACATTGATGTTTGAAAGAAGTTCCTCTATAATCATATCGCTGCTTACATTCTCAGCTTGTGCCTCATAACTTACACTTATTCTATGTCTTAAAACCTCATAAGCAACAGCTCTAATATCTTCCGGTATCACAAAGCCTCTGCCGCTCATCATAGCATTAGCCTTAGCTGCTTTTGTAAGATATATACCAGCTCTAGGAGAAGCACCATAATCAATATACTCCTCTTTAAGTTTATATTCTATTGGGTTTCTTGTCGCATCTATTATATTAACTATATAGTCTAATAATTTATCTTCTATATATATTTGTTTAGCTAATATTCTTAATTTGTTTATTGTTTCTATTGTTGTGATAGGTTTTACTTCCTCTGGTTTTGAAGAAGACATATTTTTTATTATAGTTTTCTCTTCGCTTTTTAGGGGGTATTTTACAATTACTTTTAGCATAAATCTATCAACTTGTGCCTCTGGTAAAGGATAAGTACCTTCCTGCTCTATTGGGTTTTGAGTAGCTAATACTAAAAATACTTCTGGAAGTTTATATGTTTTATCGCCTATTGTAACTTGATGTTCTTCCATGGCCTCAAGCAAAGCAGATTGCACTTTAGCAGGAGAACGGTTTATCTCGTCTGCAAGTATGATGTTTGAAAATATTGGTCCTTGCTTTGGTAAGAAAACTGAATTTTTAATATCATATATCTCTGTACCTATTATATCTGCAGGAAGCAAATCGGGTGTAAACTGTATTCTTTTAAAAGTAGCATCTATTGTAGAAGCTAAAGTTTTTACTGTAAGCGTTTTTGCAAGACCAGGTACCCCTTCAAGCAATACGTGCCCATCACATACTATGCCAAGCAAAAGCTTATCTATCATATTCTCTTGCCCAACTATTACTTTTTTAATCTCATCTTTTACTGCATTCACAACATCTAATGCCGCATTGGCTGCTTCTGAAATAGCCTGTAAATCCTTAGTCATAAACTCTCCATTTTAATTTTTATGCTGTTTTTTTATAAATTTATATAATAAATACACTATAAGAACTATAAGTACCCATTGCCCAATCATTATAATTAAAAATGAATTGCCAAAAACTCTAATGTTGTATTCACTCAAAGGCTCTTCATTTGGTATTAAATTATTTCCCCTCTCAAGTTCATAATAACGAGCCTCTAATTCTGGTATTTTTAATTTACCTTTATTAATAGGTTTTAATGTATATATTATTTTGTATACAGTTTTTATATCGGAATTATCTTTATCTATGGTTTCGCTTTCTATTCTTTTGTTTATTATTTCAAAATCGCTTATAGAGTTTTCGTCTAATCCTTCAGCCTTAAAACTATTCGCATCTCCTGTAAAAGTTAAAGTATATTTTATGTTCTGCCATTTATATATACTCTTTCTATTAACCTTACCTTCAACAGAAACCATTGGAAAAACTGTTCCGCTGATAAATAATATAAGCAAAATAATATAATATCTCATAGCTTTTTAGATTATAATAAAACGCAAAAAAGTCAACCTAATTAAATGTATTATATAATAAATTGAAATTAAATAAAATTAAATATATAATTGATAAAACAAAATATATTTATAGGAGTGTTGTAATGAAATTTTTCATAGATACAGCTAATGTTGATGATATAAGAAAAGCTAATGATATGGGCGTGATATGCGGAGTTACTACAAACCCATCATTAATAGCAAAAGAAGGAAGAGATTTTAAAAAAACAATAGAAGAAATAACTACAATTGTTGATGGACCTATTTCCGGAGAGGTAAAAGCTACTACTGTAAAAGCAGAAGATATGATAGCTGAAGGAAGAGAAATAGCTAAAATACATAAAAACATGGTAGTAAAAATTCCTATGACTGTAGAAGGATTAAAAGCTGTAAAAGTATTATCTAAAGAAGGAATAAAAACTAATGTTACTTTAATATTCTCAGCTAATCAGGCATTACTTGCTGCAAGAGCAGGTGCAACTTATGTTTCTCCTTTCTTAGGAAGACTTGATGACATATCTACTGACGGTCTTGAACTTATTAGAACAATATCTGATATTTTTGCTACACATGCAATAGAAACAGAAATAATTTCAGCAAGTGTTCGCCACCCTATACATGTTACAGAATGTGCTTTAGCTGGTGCTGATATTGCTACTGTACCTTATAATGTAATTGAACAAATGACTAAACACCCTCTCACTGACCAAGGTATAGAAAAATTCAAAAAAGATTATGAAGCTGTTTTTGGTAAATAATTTATAAATATTATATTAGCTTTGCATATAGTACTTAGTGCAAAGCTAATTTTTTTATTATAGTAAATGAAAAACAATATCAAAAAAAACATAAAAAAACTTATAAGCCTAATACCGTTATTTATTATTGTTATACTAATTCTATGGTACAAAACCCCAATCAACGGTATAAATTGCTACCCTCAAAGTGTAGAAAAAATTACTCTAGAATATCAAAATAAAATATTAAACATCACAAATACAAATGATATAGAGTTTATTATAAAAAGCTTAAACAGCATATCTCTAAATAAAACAATACCAATTATTAAAGCAAACACTAACAGCTATAAAATAAATATAATAAGCACAAATAAAAATATACCAAATGATATTATAATATATTCAAAAGACACAGCATCAATTGGATATTTCTATTATACAGATAAAAACTCAATGCTTCCATATGATTATATAAAGAATATATTTTCTAATAAATAAAAGATATTTTTTAAGTTTTTTATTTGTGGTGGCTTTGCCCCCCTGCGAAGCGTGCCCGTAAGGGTACACACCCCCACTTCTTTTGCCGACGCTCTGCGTGCCTGCGGCAAGGCACCTACTCGGTATTGATATAAAAGAACCTTATATCCTTCGGATACGCTTCGCGAAGAACTGCATTTTTTAGCTTAAGATGTTGGTATTACAATATAAGTTTATACATATTCCAAACATACAAAGTTATAGTACTTGCACTTTTTGGTTCTTTTGACGAAGTCCACACCGCAACCGAAGGAAGTGCCTGCGACCGAAGGGAGTCCTTCAGGTCGACCATAGGAAGTACCTTTAGGTATGGGTGCGAGCTGCGGGAAAAAGAACAAGAAAAAAATCAATAGAAAACTATTGTTTCAATATATTATAAAAATTTTAAACTCTTTTATTTTATATTATTTGCAGGGCTTTGCCCCGCACCCCAGTTCTTTTACCGAGTAGGTACCTTTCGGTATTGGTATAAAAGAACCTTATATCCTTCGGATACGCTTCGCGAAGAACTGCATTTTTTTAATCATAATATAACCATTATCTTATATTCAATTTATATTTTAAACATATAACTATTTGTCTCTTATTATCACTAAATGTCTTTCTTTTTCCTTTGAAGCTAACTTCACTATATTAACATCATATTTATGTATATCGTTAATCTCTTTAAGCTCTTCTTCTATTGTTTGAAGTTTTCCCTTATATGCTATTAGAGAGGCATTTTTAGTCTTTATCTTTTTAAATATTCTAATAAGAGTTTTTATATCAGAAAAAGCCCTTGATGTAATTGTGTCATATTTCTCTTTTAATTCATATACATTTTTTGATGCAATATTTATATTAGTAAGATGCAATTTCTCTTTAGCTATAACTAAAAAATCAGACTTCTTATTTTTAGACTCGCATAATGTAAACTTTTTATCATTATACATTATAGCAAGCGGAATAGAAGGAAGTCCTGCCCCGCTTCCAACATCTATAATATTATCATAATCTCTAAATACATCTAATGCCAAAAGAGAATCAAGAATATGCTCATCTAAAAATGTCTGAATATCTTTAGCACCTGTTATATTTATATTTTTATTATAATCCATAACTAAAGATGCATAATCTATTATCTTTCTTTTTTTTAAATCATTATCATCATCTTTAAATAAAGATAATTTATCTAATTCAATACATAAATCATCATAAATCATATTACCAGCCTAATTTTTTAGCTGCATTTTTAGCATTATTACCAGCAGAAACATTTGTTACATTGTAGCGAATTTCTCTTTTATCAGTTTTACTTTTCATAATAAACTCTTTAGGATACGGTATATTATTAACTGTAGTATAAGAACCAAATTCAACATTAACAACATTATCCATAAATGAAGTAGAAAAACTTCTTACACGGAAAGTAGAAGCAGAAAAAACTATAGTATCAACTCTGTCATTATATCCAATTTTTAGAGTATGCCAATTTTTACCTAATGTGATATTGCTGCTTATTATTTTTTTATTTAAATCTATAAATTTATAATCTAATATATCAGCATAAAGTTTAGGAAAACGCATAATAGGAGCTTCTAATGCAAATGTATTAAAGTTTCTTTTAATAGTTTCACCAGAATCTTGTGTGTATAATGTAAGTTCATTGTTAATAACTTTAGCGTCCATTATAACACCGCCCAAAAGCCCGTCTAATGCTGTCATATATTTATTATTATTTTCATTTTTATAATAATTAACTATCATAGGCATTTGGTCTAAATCATCTCCGCTGTAAAAAGCACCTCCAGATGAATAAAGCGAAGTAAATGGAGATTTTGAAAACTTATCAAAAGCCTCTTTCATTACTTCCTGTTCATTTTGAGCAAATACTGTAGCTGCAGAAAATATAAATAAACATATATAAATTATTCTTTTTTTCATCATTATTTTAAACCTCTCTTATTTTGTTTTTTAGTTATTGTTTGTTATTTTCTATTGATGATATTCTCTCTTCTATTCTCTTTGAATCAAAGCTATTATCTTTATAAATAGAAGAAATTGATTTTCTATAATATTTTAATGCATTGTTAAAATCTTTTTTAGCATAATAAACATCTGCCAAATGTGAATAAATTTCAGCCTCAGATGTTTCATCTGCATAAAATGCTGCCTTTAACAATAATTTTAAAGACTCATCATAATTGCCTTTTAAATAATATCCAAAACCTAAAGTATCTATATAATGAGGAGATTTAGGCTCTATTTTTACAGCATCTTTAGCAAGCGATATTCCTTTATCTATATCAATATTCAAATATATCAAAGCCCAAGCTAAACTATTTAATCCTTCAGCAGAATCTTTATCTATAGAATATTTAAAATTGGCATATTCCATAATAGAGTTAGTATTAGAAACAGAAAGTGCTGTAACATAAGGTATATTTAATCTATAATCATTAGTATTAAGATTTTTATTTCTCTTAAAAAACTCTAAATCTTTATTTAAAAAGTTATTAGCATTATCAAAGTCATTATTTAAATAATATACATAAGATTTCAAATAACTATAAGAATCTTTTTCTTTTTCAAACTTTTCAATATTTTTTATAGCAAAATCATATTCGCCTATATCAGAAGAAGTCATAACCAAAGATACTAATTCATTTTCTGCTATATTGCCTTTTTTTAATGAAGCATATTTATAAAGCATCTCTTTGGCAGCTTCTTTATTATTTTGCTCTTCAAATTTCAAAGCAGCTTGCAAATATAATGTATATAGTTTTTCATTTTTACTGTCATAATTAATAATATTTTCTATATGTTTAGGCAAAGCATCTATATTGCCAAGCATTAAATAAAAACTAATAATATCCATCTCTGCTTTTATTTTTTCTTCTTTGCTTCCTACTTCATTTACAAGTTTATAGTATGTTTGAATTATATCCAAATCTATTTTTGCTCTGTCTATATCTGTTTCTA
The DNA here is from genome assembly GCF_000325665.1 of Brachyspira pilosicoli P43/6/78. NCBI lineage: Bacteria > Pseudomonadati > Spirochaetota > Spirochaetia > Brachyspirales > Brachyspiraceae > Brachyspira > Brachyspira pilosicoli. The sequence goes on along the minus strand of NC_019908.1, from coordinate 2,012,491 downwards.
TAATATTTAAAGCATTGCTGTAGCCATTATTTTTAGCTTCTATAATAACAGACAACACTTGCGGAATATTAACACTATTATTAATTTGTGAGAATAATTCTTCATTATATTTGTCAGCCATAAAACTTAAATAAGCACTTAAAATAGAAGCATTAGGGTTTTCTAAACTTTTACTATATGCCTCATCATAGTTTTCTAATGCTTGATAACTCTTTATTACAGCAAATGAAGCATCTTGCCTATCTTTATCTGATAAAGAATCATAATTAAGTTTATTTAGTCTATCTATTGCATTTTGAAATCTGCTTAAATAAAAATTGCACATTCCATAATAAAAATTATAATACTGCAAATAATTCTTACTAGCTGGTTTTGAAGTATTTACCTTATCAAAATAATAAACAGCATTTTGAAAATCTCTATCATTAAAATTAATAAAACCTAATAATATCAAAGTATCATTATAATTTCTGTCTATCTCATAAGCATTTTCAAGATAATATTTTGCCTTTTTAAAATCTCCTACAAAAAATATGTTTCTCTCAGCAGCCTTGATTAATATATCTATATTTTGAGGATTGTTTAATACAAGAGAATCATATATTTTTATACTCTCCTCAATTTCTCCTAAAGCCTCATGAGTTTCAGCAAGAGAAATATATATATCATCATCTTGTATATATTTTAAAACTTCTTTTAATATAACTTTAGCATTTTCTAAATTATTAATACTCTCTTCATTGCGTACACCACTTGCTAATGCTTTTTCTTTATAGTATAGAGCAAAACTATATGCTGCCCTTGCCTCTTCTTCATTTCTAATATATCCATTTTCACTATAGCTATTTGTAGAAGAATAATCATTGCTTAAAGAAGTTTGTGCATTAAGAATATTCAACCCAATTATGAATATTAGTAATATATATTTATACATATTTACCCCGCATAGGCTTATTAAATTTATTTATTAATTATTATATATTCGTCAATTATATAAAAAAGCATAAGAGAACTATTTTTGTAAAATGATTTATTTAACTTTTTTATTAATTATATCAAAAAAACATATAAAAGTAAATTAAGCATTATTAAATATAATTACTTTAAATAATAATACAGCTATGATATACTTAAATAAGTGAGAGAGTTTTATGAAAAATACTGATATATTTAAAAAAATAGAAAATATTATAAAATTACTTTCTAATGGTCTTTATGAGAGAGAAAATATTGTAGCATTAACTCTATTAAGTGCTATAGCAGGAAAACCAATATTTTTATACGGCCCTCCTGGAACAGCAAAAAGCTTTATAGCAAAGAGAATATCTTATGCATTCAAAGATTCAAAATATTTTGGATACTTAATGCAAAGATTCAGCACACCAGAAGATATATTCGGCCCTATTAGTTTGGAAGAATTAAAAAACGATAGATATATAAGAAAAATTGAAGGATATTTGCCAGATGCTGACTTTGCTTTTTTAGATGAAATTTGGAAAAGCAGCCCCGCTATATTAAACACACTTCTTACCATAATAAATGAAAGAATATTTAAAAATGGTGTTAATGAAATAAAAGTGCCATTAAAAGCATTAATCTCAGCAAGCAATGAAACTCCTCCAGAAGGTCAAGGTCTTGAAGCATTGTATGATAGATTTATAATGCGTTTAAATATAACAAATATAAAAACTAAAGATAACTTTGAAAAAATACTTCAAAACACAGAACTATCTTCTTTTGTAGATATAGATGATAACTTAAAAATATCAACAGATGAATGGTTAGAAATTAGAAATAATGCTAATAATATTAAACTTTCAAAAACTGTTATTGATATTATTCATTATATAAAGCTTTCTATAGAGAAGTTTAATGAAGAGAATATTAATATATATGTATCAGACAGAAGATGGCAGCATATAGCATATTTATTAAAGCTGTCGGCTTATTTAAGTGCTAAAGAAGAAGTTGATATTTATGATTGCTTTATTATTTATAATTGTTTATGGAGTAAAGAAGAGCATATTGATATTGTAAAAAAGATTACTGAAAACGCTATTAGAGAATATTATAATTTTAATGATTTAATAGATGAATGGAAAAATGATTTTGAAAATATAAAAATAAATAATGAATGTTTTTATTTAGAGAAAGTTTATGATACAGAAAACATTGATGATAAGTATTATATAGCAAAAAGTTTTGATGTTGTTATGGACGAATATAATAATAAAGCTGAAACTATTATTTATATACCAATAAAACAATTACAGAAAAACGGATATTTTTATCCATTAGACATTAGCAGAAATCAAACAAAAAAGTTTAGATGCAATTTTTTTGGAAGTGATAAATGTGTTGTTGAAATAAACTCTGCTATAAAAACAAATGGTTTATTATCAAACAGACTTTCAAAAAATTATGAAGCATTGTTTGAGTTTGAGCCTGAATATCATATTAAAAGATTAAAAGCTAAAAAAATAGAAAAAGAAAAAAAAGAAAAATATATAAATATTCTAAATGACTTATTATTAAAGATTGATAATATTATCTCCAATATTAAAAATAATTTTGAAATATCAAGAAATATATTTATGTCTGATGAAGAGTTTAATTTTTTTAGAGAGATATTTGATGATTACATAGAGAATCTCGAAAGCGAAAAATTAAACGCTGAAAAGCTAAAAAATGAAATAGAAAACCATGAAACAATTTATTAATAATAATTCTTATAAAGAAGAAATAAAAAAAACAGAAAAAATGGCAAGAGGCGTTTTTTACGGCTCATTTAATAAAGATGAAAGAATAGAAAAAGAATTAGAAACAAAAATTGAAAAATGGAAAAAAGATTTAAATGATTATATATCTAGCAATAATCCATATATAGAAAATAGAAGAGAATTAGAAATAGCAAAAAAAGAATTAGAGAAAAAAGATATTAGCAAAAAAGATATAATAAATAATTTGAATATGTTTAACTCTCTTGATATAGACACAAAATTTTGGATTGATAAATTAGAAAACAATAATAATAATTTAAACGCTATAAAGAAAAATATAATATCAAATTGGAATGAAGTTTATAATAAAAAAAATAATGAATGGACTATAAATGCTATCAAAGAAAAAAGATATAAGTTTATTAATGATATAGAATCTTGGATTAAATTATTAAAGAGATTAAGATATATGTCTAATATACTTAGAATAAAAACAGGTGTGTTATGGGATTTTAGAGTTGGGGAATTAAAAGAAGAAGATATTTCTTTATTAGAGAGATGGGTTAAGTTTATAGATAATATTGATAAAAATAATTATATAGAAAAAATAGCAGACTCTATAGGCAAAAAAATAGATATAGAAAAAATAACAAAAAATATAGAATTAAAAAATAACTATTCATACACAAATAAAAAGATTGATTCTAAAGATGAGATATCTGGAATTTATTTTTCTAAAGATATAGAAAACATTATTCCAGAGGAGCTTTCACTTCTTTGCAATGATGAAGCAGAAAAGTTGTTTAAGCTAAAATATATAGAAAATAGGATTATGTGCTTTGATAAAAGTTACTATGCATTTGATGAATTAGATAAAGACAAAACCGCATCGGGCTATAAAGACTCAAAAGGCGATATGATTATATGCATAGACACAAGCGGCTCTATGAAAGGGGTAAACGAATATATTGCCAAATCTATAATGTTTAAAATATTAATGAAAGCTATAGCAGAAAATAGAAATGCTTATCTTATTAACTTCAGCACAGAAATATACACATATAAGTTTGATAGTAGTAGCGGCGTAGATGAACTTATAAAATTTTTAAAACTTAGCTACTACGGAGGTTCTGATATATACAAGGCTCTCTATGAAGCAAATAGAATAATGAAAAAATATAATAATAATGATGTACTTGTGATATCAGATTTTATAATGGAAGATATGCCTCAATATTTGGTTGATATATGTTTAAAGCAGAGAAAAGAGGGAAACAATTTTTTTGCTGTGTCTATTGGTAAGTTTCCATTTGGATATTCTTATAAAAAAGTTTTTAATAGGCATTGGGTATTCGATATAGAAAATGGAATAAAAGAAATTAGTTAATTAATATCTCTAATGCATAATCATCGTTATTTTTTAATGCATAATTTTTTGATACTCTATTAATTCCATAAGGCTCTAAATATATTGCAGCTATTTCATTTTCTGATTCTATTATAGGAATTAAATCTCTCTCTTTAGAAGGAACTTTTAAATCTATTAAAATGTTTCTTAAATATTTTTTATTTCCATTTGGATAGCTATATAAAAAATCTCCTTCTTTTCTTTTTCGTATAACAATAGGGAAAGTTTTTTTTATGTATATATTTTTTTTATAATCAATATCCTTGTTTAAAACAGTTTTTATATTTATGGTTTTACCAGCAAAATTGTAAACTCCGTCATTATAAACTGTAATTGAATCTGTATTAATATCGTTAGTTTTTACAATTTCTAATAAACAATAACTCTTTGCTAAATTATAATCATCAAGCCTTAATATTATATTTGGTTTTTTTGAATAAATTATTTTTAATATCTCTAATAATCTTTTTTCTGTTATCTCAATATTATTTTTAAAAAGAAACTTTATAATTATTTTTTTTAATACAAGTTTGTTTTTTATATTTTTTATATTTATTTTATTTCTGCTGATTTCTATTTTTTTATATGTTTTATTAACTTTTTTTCTTAATATATTTGACTCTTCATAAACTCTATAAGCAAACTTTATTATATTATTTTTTGCTTGTAAGTTTATCTCTTCGAGCATTGGTATAATGACATTTCTTAATTTGTTTCTTGAATATTTATTTGTTTTGTTTGATGAATCTTCTCTGTGAGATAAGCTGTTTTCTTTAGCATACTCTTCAATATCTTTTCTGTAGAAGTTTAATATTGGTCTTAATACATATTTTCTTTTTTTGCTTAGGGCTTTATAAATATTTGTGCCCGAACCTTTAATCATTCTATAAATTATAGTTTCTGTTAAATCATCTTTATTATGAGCTATAAGCAAATAGTCATATATTTTTTTATTGTATAGTTCTTTGAAAAATAAGTATCTGTCTTTTCTTGCTTCTAATTGAGTGTTTTTATTATTGTAGCTTCCTTTCTCTATATGTTTTACGTAAATATCTATATTATAATTTTTGGCAGTTTCTCTTGCAAACATTTCATCGCCGATAGACTCTTCGCCTCTCAAATTATAATTAACATGAATTGCTATAAGGTTATAATTTAGCTTATCTTTAAGTTTGTATGCTATATTTAAAAGTACTTGTGAATCAATACCGCCGGAATATGCTACAGCAAAAGTTTATTTTTTTTTCTTTATTAGAAGAACTATTAGAAATATTCTTTTTATTATTTTCTTCATTTTCTTTTATTGCTTCTAATAAAAACTGCTCTACTTCTTTTAACATATTCTTTAGCTTATTTTAATTGTTGTCATACATTCTTTCTATTTTTGTTATACCTATAATATCAAAACATATGCCAAGAATCTTTTTAACAGCTCTTATTAAAGTAAGTCTTTCCTGTCTTATATCATCATTTTCTTCTAATACAATATTGTCATAATAAAACTTATGCAAAGCAGAAGCAACATCATAAGTATAATTTAATAAAGTATAAACCTCTAAAGACTTAGCAGACTCATAAATCTCATCTGGGAATCTTAATATCATCTTAGCAAGTTTTAAAGTGCTTTCATTAGATATTTTATTAATGTCAAATTTTTTATTATAATCATACTTCATGTTTTTCTCTTCTAATTTGAAGAAAATATTACAAACTCTCGCATAAGCATATTGAACATAATAAACAGGGTTATCATTATCCTTCTTTTTTGCAAGCTCCAAGTCAAAATCTAATGAACTAGAATATGAACGCATAAGAAGAAAATATCTAGTAGGGTCAACACCAATCTCATCAATAACCTCTTCAAGACTAATCATATCCCCAGTTCTTTTGCTCATTCTTACAAGCTCATTTCCTCTGTACAAACGAACCAACTGACCTAGTATAACTTTTAAATCAGCAGTATCATCGCTCACAGCTCTCACAGCAGCAGTAATTCTTGGAACATAACCATGATGGTCAGCACCCAATATATCTATTAAATATTTATATCCTCTGTCTATTTTGTTTTTGTGATATGTAATATCTGGTGCAAAATAAGTGTATGAACCATTACTTTTTTTAACTACCCTATCTTTATCATCGCCGTATTCAGTACTTCTAAACCAAGTAGCATTATCCTCTTCAAATAAAAGCCCCTTTTCATTTAAATAATCTATAGTCTTTTCTAATTCTCCGCCCTCTCTTATCTTAAGTTCAGAAGCATAATTGTCCATATATGTGCGAAATCTCTCTAACAATTTTCTCTGCTGTTCTAATATAATATCCTTAGGCACTCCTTCCATTTTAGCAATATCTTTAATATAAGCACCATGATATCCGTCTTCAGGAATCTCTCTTCCTTCTTTTACAGCATTAACACTCTCATTAAGCTTTGTTATCTGCTCTCCCGCATCATTAACATAAAACTCTTGATACACATCATGACCAACATATTTAAGTATATTTGATAAAGCACTTCCAATAGCAGCCCATCTTCCATGACCAATATGAAGCGGACCTGTAGGATTGGCACTAACATATTCAACTAGTATTTTTTTCTTATCTTCTGCAGAGTTCTTGCCGTAATCATCATCTTCTAATAATTGATTTATACATTCATTTATATAATCTTTTGATAATGTTAAATTTATAAATCCAGGTCTAGCAACCTCAACATTATCAAAATATTTTTTATCTATTAGTTTTACAATATCATTAGCTATATCAAAAGGATTTTTTTTAAGTGCTTTTGCAAGCCTCATAGCTACAGGCGAAGCATAATCTCCAAACTTCTCATCTACAGTGTATCCTATATCTATATAAGAATCTATATTCTCTACATCTGTGTCTTTTAAATAATTGCATAAAGCTTCTTTTATTATATCTGATACTATTTTTTTAAGCATACCCTCTCCACAAAAAATATTTAGAAAATAGCCTTTATAGTATATCAAAGTTTATAACTTCTGCAAGTATAATATTTTAATGTATTGTAATAATTGTTTATTGTTAATAATTAAATATAATATTGACATTTTTTTAAATAATGTTAGAATATACTAACATTATTTAAGTACTAGCAAACATATAAAGGAACTTGCTATGAAATATATAATACTAATCGCTATCATAACAAATATGCTATATAGTTATAATTCAAAAGAAATAAATGATTTTTATAATAATTACTACTCTTCAAAAAACTATGATATTAATTTATTAAAAGCAAATAATTCTCAAACTTACAAAAATATATATAACCTGATAACTTCAAAAAATATATCAAGCGATAAAGAAAAATTTAATTATTTAAAAAAGGCAATAGATGAAAATAAAAATTATATAACATCAAAAGACATTGATTATTTAATAAGTATATCAGAATTAATGAATTATATTATATATTATTCATCACTTCCTGATAAAATTTCTTATGGGAAAAAATCTAAAGAGATATATCAAAACATTTTAAAAATTGACAGCAGCAACTTTTTTGCACTTCTTGGCACAGCTATAGGATATATGCATGCTCCGGCAATAGCAGGAGGAAGCGATAAAAAAGCATTTGAATATTTTAACAAAGCTTTAGATAACTCAAAAGAAAAATACCAAAAATATTTATCATATATATGGCTTTCACAATATTATTTCAAAATAAAAGATAATGAAAACTATAAAAAATACATAGATATGAGCAGAAGTATCTACCAAGATGGCAAGTTGTTAAATGAGGCTATAGAAATAAATAAAACAAAAAATAAACCTTTATAAAAATAGTTTATAAGGTTAATTAATATAATAAATATTTTTTATTTGGACTTTTTTATTAAAATATTGATTTTTGGGAATAGTATATTGGGTATCAAAAAAAGATGCCCAATATATAAAAAAGAGCTGTAAAAATGTGCTTAAAAAAAACAAATGACAAACTATGTAAAAAAAGAGAAAATGAAAAAAGAGTAATGTTTTATATGATAAATCTTTACTGTAAACATCATCATAAAGATTATCAAAAGATTTGCTTAAAAACATTTGGAAGCAAACCATTATGCAAAGAGTGCGAAGAAATATACAATTACTCAACAGATAGAACAGACAAATGCATATTTATAGAAACAAAAACTTTTTGCAGTGCTTGTCCAAGGCAATGCTACAAAATAAATATAAAAAATAAAGTAAAACAAATTATGTCTTTTTCTGGAAAAATAATGCTAATATATCACCCTATAATAGCACTTAAACATATATTTGTTATGATTAAGCATAATTTTATAAAAAATAAAAAATTAGATTTTAAAGGTATTATATGAAAACATTATTAATAGTTTTAGGATTTATATGTGTGGCTATAGGAGCTGTCGGAATAGTTGTGCCTATACTTCCTACAACTCCTTTTTTGCTATTAGCATCATTCTTTTTTGCTAAAGGCTCTAAAAAGTTTCATGATTGGTTTATGTCTACAAAATTGTATAAAAAACATTTAGAGAGTTTTGTTAATTCTAGAGCTATGACTTTAAAATCTAAATTAACAATACTTCTTCCTGTTAGCTGTATGCTTATAGCTACTTTTATATTTGTTAATAATTTGCATGCAAGGATTTTGTTAGTTGTATTATTTATTAGTAAATATTTATACTTCTTCACGCAAATAAAAACAATAAAAGAATAACTATAAATTTAACGAATACTGGGAAAATAAATTTAATGAAAAAATACATACTTATAATAAATATAATATTTTTATCTTTGTTTGATATACTATACTCTCAAGAAAATGATAACAATGAAAAAAAAGGCTTTCAGTCTGTACTTGATAATAGATTTTTTTCTATAGGTTTATTCAGCAGTGCAGATTCAATAAAAACATCTGTAAATATAGAGTTTGGTTTTAAGCTAATGAAATACAATAACTTTCAAATAAAAAGCTACACATCTATTGCTGGTTCAAAGATATACGATGACAATCCTCATATGTATCAATTAGGGCTTATGCAAAAGTTTATATTTGGAGGAGATGACGAATACAAAGGAGCTATAAGCATATCAAGGTATGGTTTTGCTTTTGGAAGTTTTGGATTTTTATCTTTTGATGCTGATAAAAGCGGAAAGTTTTTATTCAGTGCTCCATATTATTTTGAAGTTGGTGGTGGGGCTGGTTTTAATATAAATGTAAGTAAGCATGTGGGTATAATATTAGAGTTTGGAGGTGGGCTTCATATGGTTGTAAATGGAAAAGAGTTAGGATATCCTGCCAAAATAAATAAAGCTGGATTTGGAAGAATGAGTATTGGAGCAAGGTATTATTTTTAATATATATTTATAAAATTTTATTTACACTCCCCACCCTTTTTATTTTTATAACTTTATTTTGATATTATAATTTATATTATATTTAATGTTTAATTAGAAATATCACACCCGCCCAGGATTTTTTAAATTTATAGTTTTAACTCCACGCGGTAATATAAATTTTAATTTATAGAAATTTTACAACCATTGAGTATCTATATCTTTAAAGTAAGTTCAACGCGTGATTAAAAATATATCAACTTTTTTGTGCCCAAAAAAGTTGCAAAAAAGACTAATTAATTTGGTAATATTAATAAGTTTATTTTAATTATACGACTTTGAGAGTTTGAAATTTTATTTTAAAATAATAAATTTGATATATATTTAGTGTCTATAAACTAAGATTATACACCAGCAAAGAGTTTTTTAAATTTGATATTTTTTAATACACGCGGTAAACAAACTTTTTGTTTATAGTTATAATGCAATTATTAATTAAATTTGTTTTTATAACTAGCTTAACGCGTGATAAAATAAACTTTATTAAATAAAAAAGCCCACCTTAAAATATTAAGATAGGCTTTTATTATATAATTTTTTGCTTATATAATTTTACAGCTTAATTAAACCAATATCTTTTCTAAAATATTTATCTTTAAAATCTATCTTTTCAATATCGTTATAAGTAAGTTTTCTTGCTTCTTCCAAACTATCAGCAATATTCACAACATTCAAAACCCTTCCGCCGCTTGTAATAATATTTTTATTTTCATCGAGTTTAGCACCAGCTATAAAACATTTGCCGTTTATATTGTTTATGCCAGTAATTTTATATCCCTTGTTATAACTAGAAGGATATCCGCCAGAAGCCATAACCACACAGCAAGCATGTTTATCTTTCCATTTTATATCTATGTCTTTTAATTTCTTATCCATAGCACTTTCTATTAAAGATAAATAATCACTCTCCATGAGCATAAGCACAGCCTGTGTCTCTGGGTCTCCCATTCTCACATTATACTCAAGCAAATACACTCCATTTTTTGTAATCATAAGCCCAAAAAATATTATACCAGCAAAACTTATATTTTCTCTCTTCATTCCTTCGAGAGTAGGATTTAAAATATCTTTTATAAATAAACTTTCTGCCTCTTTTGTATAATAAGGGTTTGGTGATATTACACCCATTCCTCCAGTGTTTAATCCGCCATCATTATCCAACGCTTTTTTATGGTCTTTTGCAGATATAAAAGGTATTATAGTGTTACCATCTGTTATAGATAAAATAGAAGCCTCATAACCTTCCAAAAACTCTTCTATTACAATCTCATTACAAGCATCACCAAATACTTTTTTTATCATCATATCTTCTAATGCATTATTGGCTTCTTTTATATCTTTACATATAATTACACCCTTACCTAAAGCAAGTCCGCTAGCCTTTATAACAATAGGATAATTTATACTTTTTAAATATTCTTTTGCATTATTATAGTCATTAAATGTTTTGTACTCAGCTGTTTTAATTCCGTATTTTTTCATAAACTCTTTAGCATAAGCCTTAGAGCCCTCAAGCATAGCACCTTTTTTATCAGGTCCAAAGATTTTTAAATTGTTCTTTTCAAATATATCTACTATGCCGGCAACAAGAAGCTCCTCACTTCCTACTATAGTTAAATCAATACTCTTCTCTTTTGCAAAATTAACAAACTCATCAATTCCGTTTAATTTCACATTCTCACATTTATTTTCATAAAAAGTTCCAGCATTACCCTCAGAACAGTATATCTTCTCTACTCTTTCATTCTTTGATAAGCTAAAAGCTATAGCATGTTCTCTTCCGCCAGAGCCTATGATTAGTATTTTCATTATACAAAACCTTTATTTTTTTTCTTATATTATAAATTAATAATCATATTTAGTCTATAAAATAATTGATTTTTAATTGACAAAAATATATTTTTATATAAAATGAACAATGTTCAGTTAAAGCACTTAATTTAGGAGTATAATCTATGAAATATATAATTTTGCTGTTGACAATATTTTACACTTCTCTATATTCATATAATTCTAAAGAAATTAATGATTTTTATAATGATTATTATTCATCTTATTATGATATAAAAAATATAGAAGCTAATTCATCTCAAACATATCAAAACTTATATTTCTTAGTACAATCAAAATATATAAAAGATGAAAAAGAAAAATACAATTTTTTAAAAGATGCAATTAATAAAAACAATGATTATGAAAGCTCTGATGATATTGATTATTTAATTAGCGTATCAGAATTAATGAATTATATAATCTATTATTGCAATGTTCCAGAAAAAATTTCTTTTGGTTCAAAGAGTAAAGATATATATAAAACTATATTAGATAAAGATGATAAAAATTTCTTTGCTCTTTTAGGCACAGCTGTGGGATATATGCATGCTCCTAAAATAGCTGGAGGAAGCAGTAAAAAAGCTTTTCAATATTTTAATAAAGCTTTAATGAATGCTAAAGAAAAATATCAGAAATATTTAGCCTATGTTTGGCTGTCGCAATATTATTTTAAAATAAATGATAATGAAAACTATATTAAGTATATAAAAATGAGTAAAGAAATATATTCAAACGGCTATCTATTAGAATATGCAATGGATAGGAATTTTAATTACAAAAAAACACTATAAAGTTCATATTTATTATTGACTAAAAAGTACTATTAATTTATAATGAACATTGTTCACTATGATATATTAGGAATGCTTTGTTTATGAGAATATTATACATAGTTTTAGCTTTTTTGTTTATGGGACTTGGAATAATAGGAGTAGCTCTCCCAATACTTCCAACTGCTCCATTTCTTTTGCTTGCTGCTTTTTTCTTTGCAAAAGGCTCTCAAAAGTTTCATAATTGGTTTATATCAACAAAACTTTACAAAAAACATTTAGAGAGTTTTGTAAAATCAAAAGCTATGACATTAAAATCTAAACTTAGCATACTCATACCTGTAAGTATTATGCTTATAATTGCTTTTATATTAGTAAATAATTTGCATGCAAGAATTGCATTAGTTGTATTACTTACAATAAAATATTTTTATTTTTTTGTATGTATAAAGACCATAAAAGAATATAAAGAAAACACAAATATTGAATTTGATGAATAGAAAACAGGTATTATTATGAAGGTATATAAATATATTGCTGTAATAAATATTATAACTTTAAGTTTTTTTGTATATTGCATATACAGAGGAGGAAGATAAAAAAAATAAAGTTTTATCTGGAATAGATAATAGATTTTTTTCTATAGGGTTATACAGCAGTGCTGATACTATAAAGACAAGTGTTAATATAGAGTTTGGTTTTAAACTATTTAAGTATAACAATTTTGAGATGAAAAGTTATACTTCTATAGTAGGCTCAAAAATATATGATGATAACCCGGACATGTATCAATTAGGTTTTATGCAGAAAATTACTTTTGGAAGCAAAGATGTGTATACAGGAGAAATAAGCATAGCAAGATATGCATTTGCTTTTGCAAGTTTTGGTTTTTTATCATTTGGTGCTGATACAGACCATAAATTTTTATTTTCAGAGCCTTTATATTGGGAAGTTGGCGGAGGTGCTGGATTTAATATAAATGTAAGCAAACATGTAGGTATAGTGTTAGAGTTTGGCGGGGGACTTCATGATATTTATAATGGGGCAAAACTTGGATATCCTAGAAAATTGAATATGGTTGGTTTTGGAAGAATGAGCATGGGTGTAAGATATTATATTTAGTAATAAATTAATAAAATAAGTATTAAAAAATTAAAGGAAGTAAATATTATGAATAAAAATATAACTTCAAAAGAAGAAATACTTAATATAAGCAGAGAACTTATAAAAAAGAAAGGTTTTAATTCAATCAATATAAGAACAATAGCTGAAAACTGTAATATAGCTATTGGTTCTATATATAATTATTTTAATTCAAAAGAGGAGTTAACTATATCTATAATAGGAAGCATATGGCTTGATATATTTCACCCTTCAAATATATGTATACAATCTAATAGTTTTATGGAAGTGATAGATACAATTTTTAAGAGTATTGAAAAAGGAAATAAAGAATATCCAAATTTTTTCTTGATGCATTCTACTATATTATTTGGAAAAAATAAAACCAAGGCTATTGGTATGATGAATAATATAAAAACACATATTAGAGATGGTTTATATAAAAATCTTATGAATGATAAGAATGTGAGAAAAGATGCATTCAATGAAAGTTTTACTGCGGATAAGTTTATAGATATAATATTGTCATTTATAATAAGTGCTATGACTAGAGAGGATTATGACAGTTCTGGGATAAAAGAGATAATAAAAAGAAGTATTTATTAATAATTAAAAAATAAAGGAAAGTTTATGATAAATAAAAGGCTTATAGCTTTAATGGGAGAAGCTAAAAAATATATCGCTTGGCATGTAATAATACAGCTTGCCAATTTAGCTCTCAATATAGCTGCAATATTTTTTATGGCAGATATTATACAAAAAGCATATCAAAAAAATATAACTAAAGAAGATATTATAACATTATGTATTGCTTTTCTTGTTATAATAGTATTAAGATTTAGATTTAATATTTTATTATCGCAAATGTCATATTATGCTTCTGGCAGAGTAAAACAAACTTTAAGAGAGAAAATGTACTCAAAACTTCTTACGCTTGGAAGCAGATACAAAGAAAAATTTTCAACAAGCGAAATTGTTCAAATATCAATGGAAGGTGTTGATCAATTAGAAACTTATTTTGGACGTTACTTGCCTCAATTCTTTTATAGTATGATAGCTCCTATTGTGCTTTTTTGTGTGCTTTCTACTATAAGTATAAAATCAGCTGTTATACTTTTAATATGTGTTCCTCTTATACCTTTATCAATAGTTGCTATAGTGCAAATTGCTAAGAAAATATTAAAAAAATACTGGGGAAGCTATAGCGATTTGGGAGAGATATTTTTAGAAGATGTACAGGGACTTACCACTTTAAAAATATATAAGGCCGATGAAAAGAAAAATGAAGAGATGAATATAGAAGCAGAAAAGTTTAGAATTGCTACGATGAATCTACTATTTATGCAATTAAACTCCACAACTATAATGGACATAATCGCATACGGCGGAGCTGCTTTGGGAGTGATAATATCTATACTTGAATATATAAAAGGAAACATTAACCTTGCAGGCACATTCACTATAATAATGCTTTCTGCAGAGTTTTTTATCCCTTTAAGGCTTTTGGGTTCATTCTTCCACATAGCTATGAATGGAATATCTGCAAGCGACAAGATGTTTGAAATACTTGATATGCCTGAAGACAAAAACAGAGTAAACAAAATAAATAAAGATAATGAAGAGATTATTTTTAACAATGTAAGTTTTGCCTACAACGAAGATAAAACCATATTAAAAAATATAAATCTCAATATCAAAGAAAAATCATTTGTTTCTATAGTAGGGGTTTCTGGTTCTGGAAAAAGCACCATTGCAGGACTCATATCATTAAAAAATGAAAATTATAAAGGCTCTATAAAAATAGGTGATATTGAACTCTCTACAATAGAAAAAGATGATTTATATAAAAAAATAGTTGTAGTTGATCATAACAGTTATTTATTTGAAGGCACTGTATATGATAACTTAAAAATGGCAGGAAGCACTATCACAGAAAGAAAGATGAATGAAGCATTAAAAAAAGTGGAGCTTTATGATTTTTTACAAACTGAAGACGGACTTAATACAAAGATAATGGAGAAAGCTTCCAATCTATCTGGAGGACAAAAACAGAGATTAGCATTAGCAAGGGCTATACTTTTTAATGCTGATATATATATATTTGATGAGGCTACTTCTAATGTTGATGTTGAAAGTGAGGAGAGCATTATGGAGATTATAAGAGATATTGCTAAAGAGAAGACAGTTATATTAATATCTCATAGACTTTACAACTGCATACCTTCAGACAAGATATATTTCTTAAAAGACGGCGTTATAGAGGAAGAAGGCACGCATAATGAATTGATGAGTATAAATGGAGAGTATGCGAGAATATTTAATGAACAAACAAATTTAGAGAGCATAACAAAAGGAGAGAGTCTAAGCATAGCGATATAATTATATATTTTAAAAATTTTATTTTATTCAACTTTTTCCCGCCTTACACGGTGTGGACTTCGTCAAAGTTGCAAAAAGTGCAAATAATAATAGCTATAAAATAATTGATTATATTTTAGACATATAATTATAAAGCTATTCAAAATATAGCCTTTTTGCTTCTTTGTGGCAATACCGAAGGCACTTCCTACGGTCGTCCTGAAGGACTCCCTTCGGTCGCAAAAGAAGTGGGGGTGTGTACCCTAGGGGCACGCTTCGCAGGGGGCTAGTCCCTACAAATAATAATACTAAAAAATAATAAATTGGAGTTTAAATGATGCGAAGAAGCGGTATTAAAATTATGGCACAATTAATCGGGCTAATTGCTCCTCTTATGCATGTTATGATATTGGCAATAACTACAGGAGTTTTAGGATTCTTGTGTGCTATATCTATAACAATACTTGGCGGATATGCAATATTAACTTTTTTGGGGTTAAATAATTTCTTTACAATAAAAACAATATTCATTACTGTTTTGGTGCTTGCAGCCTTAAGAGGTTTGCTTCACTATGTTGAACAGCTAAGCAATCATTTTATAGCTTTTAAATTGCTTGCTCTTATTAGAGATAAAGTTTTTAAGGCTTTAAGAAAATTATCACCTGCAAAACTTGAAGGAAGAGATAAAGGAAATTTAATAGCACTCATCACAAGCGATATTGAACTTCTTGAAGTGTTTTATGCTCATACAATTTCACCAATAGCTATAGGAGTATTAACTTCAATGATTATGACAATATTTATAGGAAGTTTTAATATTATCTTAGGGGCTATTGCATTATTAGGATATTTTACTATAGGTTTTGTAATTCCTTATTTTTCATCAAAGTTTGGAAAAAATGCTGGAATGGAATATAGAAATAATTTTGGTAAATTAAACAGCTATTTTCTTGACAGTTTATGGGGAATAAAAGAGATACTTCAATTTGGATACGGTGAAAAAAGAATACAAGCAATAGAAAATAAAACTGATGACTTAATGGATTTAAATAAAAAACTAAAACACTATGAAGGCATAATATCAGGACTTACCACTTCAGCAGTATCATTATTTACATTAGCTATTCTTGTTGTGAGTGTATTAATATCAAAAGACAAAAATTTCTCTAACATATTAATACCTACTATAGCAATGGCAAGTTCTTTCGGACCTGTGATAGCATTGAGTAATTTATCAAACAATTTATTTATGACATTGGCAAGCGGAGAGAGAATATTAAATTTACTTAATGAAAAACCAATTATTGAAGAAGTTTATGATGGTGAGAGTATTTTAGAGTTTAATGGGCTTGAATGCGAGAATGTATGCTTTGATTATGAAGGCGAAGAAATATTAAATGATTACAACTTACAAATAGAGCCTAATAAGATAATAGGAATAAGCGGAAAAAGCGGAAGCGGTAAATCAACACTTTTAAAACTTTTTATGCGATTTTGGGATATAAAAAAAGGAAGCTTAAAAATATCTGGCTCTAATATAAAAGATATTAATACTGATTCTCTTAGAGATTTAGAAAGCTATGTAACACAAGAGACTTCAATATTTAAAGACACCATAGAAAACAATATAAAAATAGCAGATAAAAATGCCACAAGAGAAGAGGTTATTGAAGCATGCAAAAAGGCATCATTACATGACTTTATAATGAGTCTTCCAAATGGATATGATACTAATGTAGGAGAACTTGGAGATACTTTATCTGGCGGAGAAAAACAACGTATTGGCATAGCTAGAAGTTTTTTACACAAGGCACCATTCATGCTTCTTGATGAGCCTACAAGCAATCTTGATAGTTTAAATGAAGCTGTTATATTAAAATCTGTAAAAGATAATAGTAAAGATAGAACCGTTGTTTTGGTATCGCATAGACTCTCTACGCTTAATATAGCTGACAAAGTGTATAAGATGAAAACAGACAGAGTGAGTTAAAAAAGTAAATTAAGTTTAAAAAAAGAAGTATAGGAAATTCCTATACTTCTATATATCTCTAAACAATTATATTTTGTAATTTTTTATATTTGAGTATTAAAAAATGCAGTCTTTTTGCTTCTTTGGGTCATACCCACAGGCACTTCCTTCGGTCGCCAAAAGAAGTGGGGTGTTACCCTACGGGTACGCTTCGCAGGGGGCAAAGCCCCACAAATATTCTAAATTTAAAAAATCTGTTTTTTTATTTTATTCATTAACAGGCTTTTTAATAAATCCAAGAAGTACCGCTGTAACTACAGAACCTATTACTATAGCAAGCAAATACATTATAGGATTATTAACTATAGGCAAAACAAATATACCACCATGAGGAGCTCTTAATTCTATATGAAAAGCCATAGATAAAGCCCCAGAAATTGCAGCACCTATCATACAAGAAGGAATAACTCTTATAGGGTCAGAAGCAGCAAATGGTATAGCTCCTTCAGTAATAAATGAAAGCCCCATAACATAACAAGTTTTTCCAGCATCTCTTTCATCAGCAGAGAATTTATTTCTAAATATTGTAGTAGCTAATGCTATACCCAAAGGAGGAACCATACCTCCAGCCATAACAGCAGCATGAGGAGCATATTGACCAGAAGCTATCATTGCTATACCGAATGTGAAAGCAGCTTTATTTATAGGGCCTCCCATATCAGTGGACATCATAGCACCAAGCAAAGCACCTAATAATATTAAGTTTCCTGTACCTAAGTTTTTCAAGAAATTAGAAAGTCCTGTATTGATTGCAGCTATTGGATTAACAATGAATAAATACATTATAGCACCAGTAATAAATATACCAAATAAAGGATATAATAAAACAGGCTTAATTCCGTCCAAACTTTCAGGCAATTTATTAAATACTTTTTTTAATAAAAGAGTGATATATCCTCCTAAGAATCCGCCTATCAAACCGCCCAAAAATCCGCCGCCGCTATTTAAAGAAATTAATCCTCCAACCATAGCAGGAGCAAAACCAGGTCTGTCAGCAATACTCATACCAATAAATCCTGCCATTACAGGAACCATTAGAAAGAATGCATTTCCTCCTCCAATGTCATTTAAAAGCTTAGCAAAATAATTGTATGAAGGATCATTAGGGTTGCTTGCATTAATACCAAACATAAATGAAAATGCTATCAATATACCTCCGCCTACAACAAATGGAAGCATATTTGATACTCCTGACATTAAATGTTTATATACTCCTGTTTTTGGTTTCTTAGCAAATTTATTTGAAGATTGAGTGTTATCTTCACTGCTATGATATATAGGAGCTGTTTGATTTATGGCATTGTTTATTAATCTTTCAGGGTCTTTTATTGCCTCTTTTACTCCTACTATATCAACATTCTTTCCAGCAAATCTCTCCATAGCAACATTTTTATCAGCTGCTACTATTATTCCTTTTGCATTTTTTATCTCTTCTTTTGTAAGTTCATTTTTTACACCGCTTGAACCATTAGTTTCTACTTTGATAGTAATACCAAGTTCTTTACCTTTTTTAAGTAAGGCATCTGCTGCCATATAAGTATGTGCTATTCCTGTAGGGCATGCTGTTACTGCTAATACTTGATATGAATCGTTATTAGTTTCTTGATTTAATGATGAGTTTTCATTATCTTTCTCAGCATTCTTTATTAATATATCCAATACTTCTTCTTTACTTTTTGCATTGATAAGTGCTTCTCTAATATCATCTTCAAGAAGAAGTGTTGTTATTTTTGATAATAATTCAATATGAGAATTATTAGAATTTGCTGGTGCTGCTATCATAAAAAATAAATGTGAAGGCTTACCGTCTAATGATTCATAATCAACACCTTTTTTAGAAATACCTATTGCAACTGTAGGAATCTTTACAGCATCAGTTTTACCATGAGGTATTGCTATTCCTTCTTCCATTCCTGTTGAGCTTTGAGCTTCTCTCTTTAATATTTCTTTTTTATACTCTTCTCTGTCATTTAATTTGCCGTTATTATAGAGAATGTCTACCATTTCATCTATAATTTCTGATTTTGTTTGTCCCTTTAAATCTATATTTATACAATCTAAAGTTATAACATCTTTTAACATCCTATTCCTCCATTTATATAATTACATAAACTTTAATTAATTTTTTTTATTTCAACTTTTTCTAAAAACTTATTCATATTTTCAAATGTAGTTAACATTTCAGAACATGCAGTAGAGCTTCCGCTTGCTATAGCATATTTATAAGAATCAACTATACTTAAATTATTGCTTAATCCATAAACTATACCAGCAACCATAGAATCTCCAGCACCTACAGAACTTATTAATTTTCCTTTAGGAGCATTTCCTATATAAACTTCATTTTCTGTTACTAATACAGAACCATCTTTTCCTAAAGATACTATCACATTTTTACTTCCGTCTTTTATTAATTCTCTAGCATATTTTATGATGTCATCTGTTGATTCTATTTTTTTATTAAAATATTCACCTAACTCTTTTTTATTAGGTTTTGTGAGAAATACTTTTTCTCTTAATCCTATTTTAAATGCCTCGTCTCTAGCATCTAATATCACTTTTATATTTTTATTTGCATTTGATATAATATCTTTATATATACTGCTTTCAATAGAATTAGGAACGCTTCCAGATAAAACTAATATATCATTTTCTTTTATATTATTTTTTATATAGTTTAATAGTTCATGAACTTTTTCTTTTGATATATTTGGAGATTTGCCTGCTATTTCACTTTCTGACTTACTTGTTTTTAATTTAATATTTATTCTTGTAGCTTCTTCTAAATAAATAAAATTTTCTTTAATGCCGCATTCTTTAATATCTTTTTTTATATAATCCCCAGTAAATCCGCCGCAAAAACCTAATGCAGTAGATTCAATATTAAAATTTTTTAAAACCTTAGAAACATTTATTCCCTTACCTCCTGCCAATGTATAGGCATTATTCACTTTGTTTAAATCTCCCTCTTCAAAGCTTTCCATGTCTATATAATAGTCAACAGCAGGATTTAATGTTAAAGTATATATCATAAATTAATCCTCCTATTTTTAATTAACAATATATAATCCTTTTAATTTTCTTTTTATATTTTCATTTATTTCTTTAGCATTTGTTATTAAATAAGAATCTTCCAAATTGAAAAAATTCATTAAACTGTTTTTATTTAATTTTGATTCATCGCATAAGAAATAAGTTTTCTTTGCCTTTGAAGCAGCCTCATTTTTTATCAAAGCCTCCTCATTATCAGGAGTAGAATACCCATTCACATCTACTCCATTTGCCCCCATAAATGCTAAATCAAAATTAAAACTTTTTAGATATAAAACAGCACTTGCACCTACTAAAGCCCCAGTAAGCATTTTCATTTTTCCGCCAATTAAATAACTCTCTATTTTTTTGTTGCAAAGCTCTTCTATATGGTTTAATCCGTTAGTTACTACTTTTATATTTTCTATTCCAGATAAATATTTAATCATAGCAGAAACACTTGTACCAGCATCTAAATATATAATATTTCCGCTTTTTACTAATGAAGCAGCAAACTTTCCTATCCTTTCCTTTTCTTCAGAGTATATTTCTTTTTTGTATAATAAGCTCTCTTCCTGTGTATCAACTAATATTGCACCGCCATGAACTCTTCTTATTTTTCCTGCCTTTTCAAGAAAACTTAAATCGCGTCTTATTGTAGCCTCTGATACATTTAGCCTCTCAATTAGTTCTTCTACTTTTATATTTCTCTTCTCTCTTATAACTTCTAATATCAATTCATATCTGCTTACTTTTAACATAATTTCTTACCTCTTCATAATTATAGTATATAAAATTTTCATAAAAAATCAATCATAAATAGTCAAAAATAATCAAAATCAATCAAAAATATAAACACTTTTCCTTAAAATATTGTAATTTTGTTAAAATAAAAAAGCCCTGCCAATACAAAGTATTTAGCAGGACTATTAAAAAATATATAATAATAATTATTATTAATTAATTTCTATTAACTTCTCAATTGTTTTTTCTAATAAATAAACTCCAACACCAGTAGCACCTTTAGTTAAATATTTATCATTAGAATCAGATATAGAAGTGCAAGCTATATCCAAGTGAGCCCATTTAGTTCCTTCAGTGAAGTATGAAAGAAATTGTGCTGCAGTGATAGTGCCGGCATTTCTTCCGCCAGTGTTTTTAATATCTGCAACATCAGATTTTATTTGCTCTTTATACTCATCAAACATAGGAAGCTCCCATACTCTTTCATAAGTATCATCACCAGCATCTTTAATAGCTCTTGACAATTTATCATCTGTAGAAAGAAGTCCTGTAGCATGTCTTCCTAAAGCTATAGAACAAGCACCTGTTAATGTAGCAATATCTATTATATAATCAGGTTTATATTTATCTATTCCATAAGCAAGAGCATCAGCAAGTATTAATCTTCCCTCAGCATCAGTATTAACAACCTCAACAGTAACACCATTATACATCTTTAATATGTCTCCTGGGTTAATAGCACCGCTTCCTGTTTTGTTGTCTGTTAATGGACAAATAGCAGTAACATTAGCATCAAGATTCATATCAGCAGCCAAAAATAAAGCTCCAGAAACTGCAGCAGCACCAGCCATATCATCTTTCATTCCAAGCATGCTGTCAGCAGGCTTCAAACTCATTCCGCCAGTATCAAATGTTATACCCTTACCAACTAGTACTATATTCTTTTTAGCCTTAGCTTTTTTATATTGCATACAAAGAAGTCTTGGAGGATTCTTGCTTCCAGCATTAACACCTAATATTCCATTCATCTTTAATGACTTTAATTGCTTTTCATCTAATATAGAAACAGTGATTTTTTTCTTCTCAGCAATCTTTTTTGCTCTATCTATAAAAGTTAAAGAATTAATAACATTGCTAGGCTCATTAACCATATCTCTAGCCCAGCAAATATGCTCAGATATATTAGAAGCAATATTAATAGCATTCTCTGTATCTTTTTTATGGTCAGAAACAAGTAAAATATTATTAATATTGTTTTTCTCTTTAAGTCTCTTCTCGCCAAGATGATAATTAAAACTATAAGAAGCTAAAAACATTCCTAAACAAAATTGTATATAAGATTCCTGAGAACCAATTTCAGCAAATAATTCTGCCATATCCACTTCTATATCAGATATATGAAGCTGATTCATTATGCTTATTAAAGAAGCTCCTGCATTTTTCCAAGTTTCATAAATATAATTTTTCACTTCTTTGTAAGTAATATAAATTACTCTAGTATTACTAGAAAAAGCAAATGCAAATGGAGTTGATATAGTATAATATTTGTCTTTTACTAAACTGTTAAATAGTTTTATATACTCATCATTAAATGTACAAACTTTAGGCTTCTCTTTTTCAACCTTAACAAAGATTGCAACTGTATCTTTTTTTATAAAATTGTTTGTATGTTTGAGTTTCATCGATAAGTCCTTTAAGAATTCTATAATTGATATTTTAAATATTATATATAATGTTTGTTTTATGTCAATTAATTAATTTTCAAATTCACATAATCTATAGATAACTCATCTTTAGTTTTTGTTATAACTAATTTATACTTATCGCCATAATGACTATAAATCTCAGCTAAAATACTTCCATCAGAAGCTTCTATATTCTCATCTTCCAATGCTATATTATTGTTTTCTAAGTTTTTAAATATACTGCTTAAAGACATATCAATATTATTAGTAATATTTAGTGTAATTTGCTCTATTTTTTTTTCAGAAATAAATACATTAATTTCAGCATTATTATCATATATATTTATATTTTTTTTCAAAATATTATTATAAATCATATTTCTATCTATATTAAATAGATTAGATAAATCATCAAACGATGTTGTGAAAGAAAGGGAAGCTAAAGATTTTACCTCCCCATTTACACAATAAAGTATATCATTATAAGAAAAAGGACGAACCATATTTTTTTTATCATACACGGCTTTATTTTTTTGTATGATATTCAATATCATTATACCAAATATAATAAAACATACTAATACTACAAACTTTACGAATCTCATTAATCTACAACAATACTAATTTACAAATATTTTTTATTTATTTATTTTCTATAAGTGATATATCATTAACTTCTTCAACTGAAAATAATGGCATGTCTCCTGCATTATAATATTCAGGCTGTACAGTAAAAGTTAAAGAACTCTTAAACTTCTGATAATTCTCAGCTTCTACTACTATATCCAAATTAACATCTATCTTTTTATTAGAATCTGTTTTTTGCGGCATAAAACAAAACATATATTTACCAGCAACATTTTTAGCAACTATAGCAGGATTAGGAAAATTAACTCCATATCCTTTTAATAAAGCATTATTGCTGAACATATAAACCTTAGCACTCTCTATTCTGTCAGTATTATTAGAAGCAAATAAATTACCCATTATACTAGGATAAGTAATATAATAACCGCTTTCTTCTATAACAGGTATAGTATCTGAAGCATTGCTCTCTCTTCTTTTTGTAACAACCTCACAAGCTTGAGAGATAATATTTAAAACTTCTTTATTATCTTCTATAGGGTCTTTATAACTGTATAATACACCTCTAGCACTTGTAACATATTCTGGTTTTACTCTATTTAATGTATATGCAATAATATCCATACGCATATTGCTATTAACTGGAATATTTTTCTTTTGTAAATATGCATCTGCCAACTTAGAAACTTTCTGTTCCATTAGGTTTACTAAGTACATAACAAAACTCCTTAAACTTTATAGTACATTATACAAAATTATGTATTATTTGTCAAAGTAAATATAATAAATATATGTAAAAATGAAAGGGCTAAACTAATAGTAAAGCCCTTAAAAATAACGATATGAATTTATTTACATATTATTAAGTCTGTTTAATACTTCTATATAAGCTTCTTCTATAGAACCCAAATCTCTTCTAAATCTATCTTTATCTAATTTTTTTCCAGTAGCCTTATCCCAGAAACGGCAAGTATCAGGTGTAATTTCATCTGCTAAAAGTATTTCACCTTTTGAGTTCTTACCAAACTCTACTTTAAAATCTACCAAAGTAATGCCTATTTTATCTAAAGCTTCTTTTAATAAATTATTTACTTTAGAAGTTACTTCATATATATATTTTAATTCATCATAAGTAGCAAGATTTAAAGCAACAGCATGATGGTCATTAATAAGAGGGTCGCCGTATGCATCATTTTTATAGCATATTTCAAAAATAGTATTAGGAGGAACTGTACCTTCTTCTATGCCAAGTCTTTTAGCCATAGAACCTGCTATTAAGTTTCTTACTATCACTTCCAATGGAAATATTTTTACTTTCTGGCAAAGCTGTTCTCTGTCAGATAACTTTTCTATAAAATGCGTCTTAACACCATTCTTCTCCAACATTTTAAAGAGTAAAGTAGTAATTTCATTATTCATAACGCCTTTATCTTTTATAGAGCCTTTTTTCTCGCCGTTAAAAGCTGTGGCATCATCTTTGTAATAAACTATTATTTCATCAGCATTATCAGTAGAATAAACTTTCTTTGCTTTACCTTCATAAATCATTTTCTTTTTTTTCTTTGGACATAACCTATACTCCTATTTATTAAAACGATTATTTATTATATACCCTTTTTTATTATTTTACTATATTTTTTTTATTAAAACTAATATATTAAACTATTTTAAACTCTTCTCTAATAGCTTACATATATTATTAATTAAAATATTTTTATCTATATTCTTATCTTCCTTTATCCAATGATATATTATGGAAACTAATCCTCCAGATATAAACTCCTGTATTACTATATTCTCCTCATCTTTTAACCATTCATTTAAATATCCCAATAAAATCTTATGAAGAAGAGATATAAATAAAAGAGTATTGTTATAATTAACTAATGAAGTATTAAAATATTGTTTGTTGTTATCAAAATAGTTTATTATTTTCTCTATTATTTTCCTGTAGTTCTTTTTAAAATTATAAATTAAATTATCATCTCTCAATTCTTTTATAATATCTTCTTTTATATCTTCTATGATGCTATTTAAAAGTTCTTCTTTATTATTGTAGTGGTCATAAAAGGTAACTCTATTAATCATAGATTTTTCGCATATTTCTGTAACTGTGATATCATTAAAAGAGTGAGTTTTAAAAAGTTCGAGTAAAGATTGTTTTAATAATTTTTGAGTTTTTATTATTCTCAAATCTTTTTTCTTTTCTTCTATCATAGTTAGATTATACTGAAACAATCATATTTTGTCAAAATTTAGTTTTTAAGTTTTTTATTATTTGCGGGGACTAGCCCCATACGAAGCGTGCCCGTAAGGTAGCACCACAAAAATGCACTCACCCGCACGACTAAGAAGTTATAATTAAACCATAGCATTACCGTGCGGCAAGGTGGTACAGCTCGTACGCGGGAAAAAATTGATAAAAGCGTGTAATGCTGGAAAAAGAACAACAAAAAGCTGAATAAAAAATTGTTGTTTTAATATACACTAAAAATTTTTAACTCTTTTATATTTTATTTATCTGCAGGGCTTTGCCCCCTGCGAAGCGTACCCTTAGGGTAGCACCCCACTTCTTTTGCCGACGCTCTGCGTGCCTGCGGCAAGGCACCTACTCGGTATTGGTATAAAAGAAGCAAAATAACTGCATTTAATAAAGTCAATCTTCTTATGTATATACAATATATATATTATTTCATATTTTTATATGTTGTTTAGAATATATTAGTAATAAGATTAATTTATATCAAAATAATTTACAAAAATAAAAATATGTAGTTTATAATACAATAGTAATTTTTCTGTACTTGATATAATAATAATCATAAATAAAATATAAAGTATAATAATAATGAGGTTTTGTACAAAAGTGTCAAAAAAATTATTATATTATTTTACCGCATTTTTATTTTTATTAAGCAGTTCAATATACACTCAAACCAATGCTGAAATACTCTCTTATGCAGAATATATTGAAAGAATAAAAAACATAATACCAGAGATGAAATTAACAGCCATACAAGAGAGTAATGCCTATAATAATCTAACCAAAGCAAAAAGCTCTGGAGATGTTAAGTTTGATTTGCAGGCAGGTGCAATAGGTACACAAAAACACTTTGATGAATATAATATTATACCAACAGCAGACTTTATGCATAACGGTATGAGAATAGGTGCTGGTTTCAGCGGACTTATACCATATTCTGGCACAAGATGGTCTGTAAAAATACAGCATGACAGCTACTTTGGTGATTTAAAAATGGGAGAGGTAGAAATACCTGTAGATACACCGCTCGGCACAGTTGTAGGAAGACTTCCAAATTTAAGCACAAACAATTTTAAATATTATGCCCCAAGCATAGAGATACAAATAGCTCAGCCAATATTGAGAGACTTTTTTGGTAAATTAGATATGTACCCAATAAAGGATGCAGAATATCAGCTTACAATAGCAAAACTAAAAAGAATAATAGATGATAACAGCGTATTAACATCATATCAGAAAATATATTATCAGTGGATTATGTCTCAAAAACTAATTAAACTCTATGATGAAATGATTAGAGAGGCTAAGGCTTTTGAGAATCAAATATACAAAAGATACACAAGCGGAGTAATAGATAATGACGCTTATCAAAATGCTAGAAGACAAACTTTAAAATATAGAGAAGCAAGAAACAAGTCAGAGTTAATTTTAAAAAAGATAATTAGAAATATACAGTTTTTTATACCAGAAGAGAATGTTGAGCCTAATGAAGATGATTGGGAGAGTATGTTAGAAACTTCAATTAATACAAAAATAAATGTTGTGCCATTTTTGGAGAGTGCTCAGGGGCAGATGGCTTATCAATTAAAATTAAGAAGCGAATATGCATTATCTATAATGAAAAACAATTCACTTCCAGATTTATCTATAGTGGGAAGTGTGTCATTATCTACTTTAGATGATAGCGGTTATTTTAATTCTTTTTCAACTATGACGAATGTTGAATATTTTGTGGGTTTAATGTTTTCTTATCCTATAGGCGGAAGAGATGCTAAAGCTAAGATGGAAGATGCATACAATGCTTTAACAGCAGTTACTGCAGATTTTGATAGAGTAAACAGAGATTTTGACGTACAAATTGGTACTTATTACGATGAGTTTGAAGCTTACAAAACAATGCTTGAAGATAAAAAACTTGAAGTACAGGCTCTAGCTTCGAGAGTGAGAACTCAAAATGAAAGGTTTAGGCAGGGAAGGCTTCCTGTTGATGAGATAATTAATGCAAGATTAGATTTAGTAAATGCTCGGGCAGAACTTCTTAATTTGGAATATATGATAATAAGCACGGTGATGGATTATAATTCGCTTGTGCTTCTTAACAACTAAAAACATAATAAAACTCGAGGTATTATTAATAAAGAGGTATTATGGATAAAATTGTAGAACTATTTGCTAAAAACAGATTATTAGTAAATGTAATAATATTAATCACCATAGCAGTTGGTATGTTTTCTTATACTGCCATAAAAAAAGAGGCTTTCCCTTCTACAAACTTTGATGTAATGATAGTGCAGGTAATATATCCTGGTGCTTCGCCAGAAGATGTTGAACAAAATGCTATGATACCTATAGAAGATGAGCTTCAAACTATAGCGGGTATTGATGAGTTTTATTCTATAATGATAGAAAATGCAGGTATTCTTACAATTAGAATAGACATGAAAATAAAAGATACAAGACCTATAAAAGATGAAATATTTAGAAGGCTTCAAAATGCACCGAATGTATCTAAAGATGTTACAGAGATAAAAATTACAGAGGCTAATGCTAACAGGCTTCCAATATACAATATAGGAATAAAATTCAAAGAAGGAATGGAAGGCACAGAAAAAGAGCTTTATGATATATCAAAAAGATTTGAAAAAGAGCTTAAATATGTTGATGGAGTAGCCACCGTTGAAGTATACGGAAGAACAGACCCAGAGATTCAGATTATAGCAGACCCATACAAACTTCAAGAATACTACACTTCATTAAGTGAAATAGTACAGGCATTATCTTTAAGAAATGTGAGACTTACAAGCGGAAGCATGAAGCCGGACGAAAGCGAAGGGATTGATGCTAACAATAAATTACTAGTTACAACAGGCCAATTTCAAGACCCTCTATCAATTACAAATGTTATAGTTCGTTCTATATTCAACGGAAAGCCTATAAGAATAGCTGATGTTGCAAGAGTGGAAGAGATGTTTGTTGATAAAACTGTGTATATGAGAGTGAATAAAGAAAATGGATACTCTATAAATATAGTAAAAAAAGAAGATGCTGATATATTAAAAACAATAGAAAATGTTAATGCTTACTTTGAAAAAAATAAATCCACTATTCCAAGCAATATAGAAATAGTTCCTATGTTTGACAACTCAAGAACTATTAACGACCTTCTTAATGCTGTATCATCAAACATCATCACTGGTTTTATTATTATATTTATAATATTAATAATATTTTTGGATTTTAAGAGTGCAATATTTACTTCTCTCGGAATGCTTATTGTTATATCGGTTTCTTTGATATTTATGACATACTCTGGAATTACATTTAATATTATATCTCTTGGCGGACTTATCACTGTACTTGGTATGATTGTAGATAACTCTATAGTTGTATCAGAGAATATATTTAACTTTCACCAAAGAGGTTTTAAAGGTTTAGATGCCACAAAGAATGCTGTTCATGAAGTATTTATGCCTATGTTAATATCAACACTCACAACAGTTGCTTCTTTTGTGCCTATTCTTTTTGTGGGCGGCACTATGGGAAGGCTTCTTAATCAATATCCTAAAGTTGTAATTATAGCTTTAATTGCAAGTATATTTCAGGCTGTATTAATACTTCCAAACAACTTAATAACTAATGAAGAATTAACAGGCATAAAAAAGAAAAAAAGATTTAATTTTAAAAATCCTCTCGACTTCGATAAAGATAAATTATTCGATAAGCTAAAAATACCTTTTGTTAAATTTTTGAAACTTACTCTTAAACATAGATATTTAGTTTTAATATTTTTTATAAGTATATTTATTGTAAGCATATTTATATTTAAAATAGTATTTTCTCAGTTTATACTTGTTTATGATACTAGTGCTGATGTTGTCGTTATTAATATGGACGCAGGTGTTGGAGCTCCATTATATAAGACAGAAAAATATTTAAGCGAAATAGAAGATATTATTTATAAAACAGTAGACACTAATGATATGATTGCAGTTTATAGTTTACTTGGAAAGCAATTAGACAAAAACACAGTTGATATTTCTGAAGAGATGGACAATCTCGCAGGAACAATTATATATTTAGTGCCTGCAAACAACAGAAAAAAAGTAGCCTATGACATAGCAGATGATTTAGAGAAAGCAGTTGAAGAAGCTGGGCTTAGAGATGAATTGGCACTTCTTACAATACACACAAAACTCCCTATAACACCAGGTAAGGCTGTTGATGTAAAAATAATAGGAAATGATACTGAAAAAGTTAAAGAAGTAAAAGACAAAATAAAGGCACATTTATTAACATTAGAAGGTGTTGTAAACTATGATGATGATGATAAGATTGGTATGGAAGAGCTTAGAGTGTTATTTGATTATGACAGAATGAGCGAACTTGGTGTAAACGTGGCCTATGCTGCAAGAGAATTAAGAGCTGCATATTCTGGAATAGTTGCCACTTCCATTCAGCAATTTGAAAACAAACTTGATTTTAGGGTACGAATGGATAAAAAATACACCTACGATACAAATGTATTAAATAATTTATATATGCCAAGCACATACGGAAGACTCATACAATTAAAAGATATAGCAACAATAGAAGTTACAAATAATCAATCAAGCATAAGGCACTATAACGGTAAAAAATCCATAACCCTAACAACTGATATAGTATTAGGTAAAACAACTGCTATAAGAGTAACTGACTCTGTTCAAAAATTCTTTGATTCTATTTCTAAAGATTATCCTAATATAACTATAGAGTTTGGAGGAGAAGTAAAAGAAACTAAAGAGCCTATGAAAAGCATAGCATATGGATATGTTGTAGCAATTATAGCGATATATTTAATACTTTTATTACAATTCAATAAATTTATTCAGCCTCTTATGATACTTGGAATAATACCTTTTGGGGTTGTGGGAGTTATATTAGGTTTTGCTGCCCATAGAATGCCTATGTCATTTGTTGGAGCTGTTGGTATAGTAGGTCTTGCGGGAGTAGTTGTTAACAATGGTATTATAATGGTTGACCTGATAAACAGAATATTAGAAGAAGGAAACATACAATCAAAACAAGATGTATTTAATGCTGTAGTTGAAGGAGCAGGAGACAGATTTAGAGCAATATTTTTAACAACAGTTACTACAATATTTGGTCTTCTTCCTACAGTTTATGGAATTGGCGGTAATGCAGATTTAATTGTACCTATGGTTATGGCTATGGCTTATGGACTTTTATTTGCTTCGCTTTTAACATTAATATTTTTGCCGAGCTTGTTTATGATATCAGTAGATTTGAAATTAGTAAAAGTAAAATACAAATGATTTTAAGTTTTTGTTTGCTTTTCTTCGGCACTCATAGTTTTTTATTGATATAAAAAAGCAAAAGGACTGCATTTTATTATAAATTTTATAATTTAATTGTACATTAAAATGCACTCCCCCGCACAACTAAGAAGTTATAATTAAAGCATAGCATTACCGTGCGGCAAGGTGGTACAGCTCGTACACAGGAAAAAGTTGATAGAAAATTATTATTTAATACACAAAAATATTTTTTAAGTTTTATTGTTCTCGGGGGCTAGCCCCCCTGCGAAGCGTGCCCGTAGGGTAGAACCCCTACTTCTTTTATTGGTATAAAAGAAGCAAAAGAACTGCATTAAAAAAAAACTAGCTTTTAAGCATATTACAAAATGCAGATATTATATTATATTAATACATATTCCAACATATAGAGTGCACTTTCTCGAAGCGTGCCCGAAGGGCGAAAACTTTTTGACGAAGTCCGCACAGAGTTTATACTTAATCCTCGCCAATATGTTACAACTCTATTAAATACCAAAATCTATTGGCTTCTCGTTATCTGATATAAAATCTTCTTTCATCTTCTTTCTATATTCTATTAATTTATTTCTCACACTCTCATATTTTAAAGACAACATTTCAACAGCAAGCATACCTGCATTATAAGAATTATTTATACCAACCGTAGCAACAGTTATAGGCTTTGGCATTTGCACTATAGAGAGTAAAGCGTCCATTCCGTCAAGTACACTAGCACTAATAGGAACCCCTATTACAGGAAGTATTGTTTTAGAAGCTATCACTCCAGGTAAATGAGCAGCAAGCCCAGCACCAGCGATTATAACTTCGAAGTTTTGATTTTCTATATCTTTAATAGTTTTCTCAAGATGTTCAGGCACTCTATGAGCAGACAATACAAAAGCCTTATATTCAATACCAAACTCTTTTAAACATAATGCAGCATTTTTCATTTTATCAGTATCGCTTCTGCTTCCAAAAATAATAGCTACTTTCATATATATAACTCCTATAAATAAAAATTTTGAAATAATTATATATTCTATTGTTTATTTATCAATATTTCTATGTTCATAAGGCTTAATAATATTAAAAAGCTCATTATCATAAAGTTTTTTATTAGTTTTAATTTATATATTATAGCATATAATATAACCATGAATATTTATATTGATTTAAATTTATGATCAGATTTTGAAAAAAATAAATATATATAATATTAATAGCATCAAAAAATACTAATTTTTTTATTTAATTTAAAAATATTATACTTAAATAATCTTTCAACACAATTTTTATATAAAAATAGATATGGTTATAATATTACAACCATATCTATTATTTTATATATTATTATTTATATCTTCTCTTTGCTTCTATATAATCTGAAACCTCTTTTGCAGAATATGCACTTAACCTTACTTTAAACTCAAAATCTTCAAATTTACATCTATAAGGCTCCAATTGATCCTGTCCACATGAATGAGTACCAAGTCCGTTTTGTTTATATTCCAATCTAAATGATATAAAATCACTTTTTTTGATTTCATGTCTATGCTTAGCTTGCTCCAAATCACTAATAGTATAGAAATGGGCACTAAAATCCATACTATTTTCAGCTACAGCCATAAGCCCTATTTGACGCATACTCTGTAATCTTACCCATTTAACATCTGTTCTGTTTCCATTCTCTTGAGGTTTTACATAATTAGTATGAGTTGATTCTACATCTGAGTCATATACCCCAAACAAATTAGCTTGTTTTGAATCAGAATAAGATTCACCAGGTCCTCTTCCATACCATCTTAATAAATCATATTCCTTAGCTATTTCAAAATCTAATCCTATTCTTGGAAGCATTTTAGGTATAACAGATAATCCTCTCATAGCCTCACTAGCAGAACCTTCAGATGATAATAGAGATGGGTGAGGCTCTTTCATACCAGATGCCTTTCCAGATACAGATAATAATACATTACCATCATCTAATACTTCATATATATACTTAGATTCATAATACCAAGCAGCA
Source organism: Brachyspira pilosicoli P43/6/78 (assembly GCF_000325665.1). Lineage (NCBI taxonomy): Bacteria > Pseudomonadati > Spirochaetota > Spirochaetia > Brachyspirales > Brachyspiraceae > Brachyspira > Brachyspira pilosicoli. The sequence continues at coordinate 1,979,215 of NC_019908.1, read as the reverse complement.
TTAGGGGCAGAGTTGATAGTATCTACTTCTATTATTATAGAATTGTTTGTTTCTTTTAATACAACACTCTCGGTAGATTCTCTCATTAAATGTACAAAGTATTGTTTTTTCCACTCTTCTAATATATACATATCATTATCTATAGGAGCTCTCCAGAATCCTAAAGCAGGCCCTTTTCTCATAATAAGCTCACCATCATAACTCCAAGTAATTATATTACCCAATACCTTATCAAATCTAATTATAGATTTTCCGCTATGTATTTCATACTCAAAATCTTTTTCTATCACTTTTGGTTTAGAAGTTAGATTAATAACAGGGCTTTCTTTTTTAACAGGCAATAAGAATTGTGCTGTTGCTATCTTATGCTCAGTATTTGCCCATGCATTTTCTTTTCTTAATTTAAATACTATATTTAGATAATAATCAACACCAACTTTAACATTAAATTTTTCTACATTAATAGCAAACTCTTTAGAAGTATACGGTTTAATACCTTTAATCTCTTCATAAATAGTATCACTGCATATGATTTCATTTTCAGAATTATATATGCTCCAGTTTAATTCTAAATGGTCAAGAGTGATGAAGTCATATCTGTTAGTTACTCTTATTTTATAGCTACTACTGTCTATCATTTCAACTAAAACAGGTTCAAATATTTTTTTAAGCTCTATCAAACCAGGAGAAGGTACTCTGTCTGGCATCAATAAACCATCAATACAGAAGTTTCCATTAGTAGGGTCATCGCCAAAATCTCCGCCGTAAGCATAATAAGCAGTTCCATTTTCATCATGCTGCAATATACCATGATCATACCATTCCCATATAAATCCTCCCTGTAAAAAAGGATATTTATAGAATAATTCTTGATATTCTAATAATCCTCCAGGTCCATTACCCATAGCATGACAATATTCACATAAGATATGAGGTTTTGTTGTAGTAGCAATAATATCTTTCATCAATCTTCCAGGACTATATCTCTCTTTTATCCAAGTATACATAGTGCTATTTACATCAGCAACCTCAACCTTCATATCTCCTTCATAATGAACTAATCTTGTAGGGTCTTCTTTCTTACAATATTCTGCCATAGCTACAAAATTGCATCCAAATGCAGATTCATTACCCAAAGACCACATAATTATGGAAGGGTGATTCTTATCTCTTTTTAGAGTTCTTATAATTCTATCTAAATAAGCCTCTTCCCAATCCTTATCATCTGTAATCCAAGTATAATGTGTAGATAATTCAAAACCATGACATTCCAAATCAGCTTCGTCCATTACATAGAATCCTAATTTATCAGCTAATTTATATAAATAAGGAGAATCAGGATAATGTGAAGTTCTTATGGCATTGATATTATGTTTTTTCATTAATAACATATCTTTTAATATGTCTTCTTCAGAAACTACTCTTCCGTATACAGGATGATAATCATGTCTGTTCACACCCTTTATTAAAATAGGTGTTCCATTAACTCTAAATTGTTTATTTTTAGTATCAACATCTATATCTCTGAAACCTACACAATGAGTAATAGTTTCTATAGTATTATTATTTTCAATTACATTTATAATCAATGTATATAAATTGGGTTCTTCAGCATTCCATAACAATATATTTGAAACTTCTTTAGAGAATTTTATGTTTTTGTTTTCAAAATTAGTCTCTTCTTCAAATACTATATTATTATTTTTATCGAGCAGTTTAATCAAAGCCTTTCTATTTTTACAATCTTCATAAGCATACAATTTTACTGATAAATCTGATTTGGTATAATTATCTTTCATAAAAGTATTTATAGCAAAATCAAATATTCCTTTTTTAGGTTCTACTAAAAGCTCAACATCTCTAAATATTCCGCTAAGCCACCACATATCTTGGTCTTCTAAATAAGTACCATCAGTCCATTGATAAACCTTGACAGCAATTAAGTTTTCACCCTCTTTTACAAATTTAGATATATCAAATTCTGCTGTTAATCTTGCCCCTTTAGAAAATCCTGCAAACTCTCCATTAACCCAAAAATGAAAACCAGAATCAACACCATGAAATCTAATTATCATTTTATTTTTAATATCCTCTGCAGAAACATAAAAATATTTTCTGTATAATCCAGTAGGATTGAATGAAGGTACATAAGGCGGTCTTATAGAAAAATTGTACCATAAATCAGAATAATGCATCTTTCCATATCCATCTAATTGCCAGTTATGAGGTACAGATACTTTATTCCAACTATCATCTAATAAATAATTCTCTTTCTCAAAATTTTTAGGTGCATAATCTGGAGATTCTACAAACCTAAAATCCCAAACTCCATTTAAAAGTGAATAGCCATAAGTGTTGAAGTTATCACCATATAATGCTGATTCTTCATCTCTATATGCTACAAATGATGTTCTTGCATCTAAACGATTTCTATGCATTAAATGAATATTTTCAAAATCTTTATATTCTCTTTTCATTTTTAACTCCATTTATTATTTATTATTCTTTTGTCCTCTATACCATAATAGAAAAGCAAAACCTAAAAATATTACTACACCGCCAATTTGATATAATACAGCAAATACAGGGTGAGGTGTTCCTTTAGGCAATGTACCTCCTTTCATTAATATAAATATAGACTCTAATGGCACTATTGATATGATAAATGTTATAGAAAATAATATAAGTAATAACACGCCGAACAATATACCTATAATAGGATTATTAGATAATTTAAAATCTCTTTTTGTTTGCTCATGATTTTTTCTAAAATTAATATAAGCTACTAAAAAGAATAATACAGGTAATAGAGATGTAGAAGCTGTCATATTTATTAAAAATTTTAATAATCCATCAACTTCTCCTATTCCAAGACCAGGTATGATTAATATAACACTAACAACTATAGCCTGTAAATATAATGCATTAACAGGTGTTCCGTCATCAGTAAGTTTTGTAATCTTTTCAGGCAATATTCCCTTAGGTGTCTCAGAGAAAAATACTTTTACAGGTGCTGATGCCCATAATACCAAACTTCCTGCAGAAGCTAAAAATAAAATGAGTCCTACAACATTAGAAATTCCTTTAGTTATACCAATATTAGCACCCAATAAATTAAAAGCATCATACATAACATTACTATAGTTATTTTCCAATATATTAGTTGGTATAATAAGTCCAACAGCTATACAACCTAAAGAATAAACTACTCCAACAAACAATGCTGAAAATATCATAGTTCTTATAAATGACTTATTTCCGCCTTTTAAATCTTTAATATATACTCCTATACTTTCAGCTCCTCCAACAGCTTGTAATATCCAAGCAAAAGTTGCTATATAATTAAAATCAAATTTTGGTGTTATTGTCTCTGCTGAAAAAGTTTGAGCTGGTTCTTTGCCAAATATAAATACCAAAGCAAATGCTATTACTATAAATACTATACCCATAATCAATCTTGCACTGCCGGATATATTTGTAACCATTGATATACCTTTAGCACCTTTTGTAGTAATAAAAGTAGCTATCCATAATAGTATAATAGAAATTATAGATACCAATAAAGAACCTTCTTGAGGAAATATGTTTTTACCTAAAAATGTGTATGATAATGATATTATCATTCCAGGTAATATTGAAGAAAAGAAAAACAAGTTTACAAAAAAGTAAGTCCAAGAAGCAACAAAAGCCCATTTATCACCTAAAGAACTTTTTATCCAACTTGTATATCCTGACTCACTATCTGGATTGGCTGAAGCAAATTCACCTATCATTAAAGAAAATGGTATGAAGTATGCTATTGTAGCAAACATAAATGATGGAATACTAGCAAGACCTATGCTTACACTGTTGTTAATAACTTGGTTAAAGCTAAATATAGCAGTAAAAGTCATCATTAACAGGGCAAAAGATCCTATAGTTTTTCTATCTTTCGACATTGTATAACTCCTATATTGAAAAATTCATAATATAGATTATATTCACTAAATTTCATTAATCAACAAAAATTCTTATTTTTTTACAAAAAATCACAAAAAAATAAGTTTATTTATAACAAATTACTATAAAAAGTTTTTTTATAAATTAATTTACGTAACAATATTATAAAATTAATAATTTATATTAAATATAACTTTGTTAAAAAACAAATATAAATAATTAGACTTTTAGATATTTTTATTTTAATATATAATAAAATAAATAACATAAACGGACGAACAATTATGAAAAAAGTTTTTTATATAGCTATTCTTTTTACTCTTATTTTCTCAAACATATATGCAAAAGATAAAGTGTACGTTATAAAAAAATTAGAGTTTCAGGAGGTAAATAGATGGTACGCCTCATATATAAAAAATGGATTAGAAGAGGCTAAAAAAAATGATGCTTCTTTGATAATACTTGAAATAGACACACCAGGCGGACTTTTGTCATCTGCATTAGAGATAAAAAACGCATTGATAGAAAGCGATATACCAGTGGTCGCATATATAAACAAAAATGCATTGTCTGCAGGAGCTTTGATATCTTTGAGTTGTTCAGAGATTTATATGTCTGACGGTAGTATCATAGGGGCTGCTACACCAATATATCTTCAAGGCGGAGAGCCAAAGAAGGCAAGCGAAAAAGAGGTCAGTGCTATGCGTGCTGCTATGAGGGCTTCTGCTGAAAACTCTAAAAAAAATGCAAAGGCTGCTGAGGCTATGGTTGATGAAACTATTGTATTAACTAAAAGAGATGACGGAATTGATTTGGACGATAAAACACTCCTTACATTGAGTGCTGATGAGGCTATAAAAATAAATATTGCAAATAGCAAAGCAAACTCTGTAGAAGAAATATTAAAAATAAAAAATATTGATGATTATGAGATAATAAATTTTGAAGAAGGTCAGTATGATTTTATTTTAAGATTTTTAAGTAATCCTGCAGTATTAAGCATATTAATATCAATTGCTATAGCTGGAATATATTTAGAGATAAAAACACCTGGTTTTGGCGTAGGCGGTGTGGTTGCTATAGTATGTTTCTTTTTGTTTTTTACGGCACAATTTCTTATTGGCGACAGCGGATTTATTTCGCCTGCGGTGTTTGTGCTTGGTATAATATTGCTTGCTTTAGAGATTTTTGTTATACCTGGTTTTGGAGTTACAGGAATTGCCGGAATAATTGCTATATTTGCAAGCATATTTATGTCTTTTGGTATAGCTAATATATCTCAGGCTGTATTTGTAATTTTTGTTTCACTTATCATAGACATTATACTTATTATATTAATGGCAAGATTCATGACAAAATCTAAAGTTTTTAAAAGTAAAATGTTCTTAGAAACAGATACATCAGGATATCATTCAAGCGAGTCTTATGATGATTTACTTGGACTTGAAGGAATAGCTTATACACCTTTTAGACCGTCAGGAAATATTTTAATTGATGATAAAAAATATGACGCTATTAGTGAAGGTGAATTTATACAAAAAGATGCCAAATTAAAAGTTATACTTGTAAATGGAAATAAGATAGTAGTAAAAGAAATAAAAGAATAACAACAATATGCAGATAAGTTTACCTGCATATTGTAATTATATTTTTAAGCTAAAGTACTGAAAGCTCTTACTGAAGCTATATCTATTCTAAGTTGAAGTATATATCTTTTACCATCTCTTCCCATAGCATAAGTATATCTGCTAGAAAGAGGAGACATATTTTGAGCCTGCTGATTCATATTAGTAGGTTTTACTTCTACTATATTTGGCTTAGTATTAATTGAAGTAGCACTCATTTGCATAACATTGTTAGAAGATATACCGCTTATAGTCATATAATTTCTCCTTAAATTAATTAACTATAATAATTAACGGCAATTTATAAAAAAGTTTAGTATTTTATTTAATTATTTAACAAAAATATATACATTATTTTAATATGGTTTATAATTAATATATTGGACAATTTATGGAACTTTTTATATTAAGAAATATATTTTTTTATTTTCTCTTTACTCAAAGGCATAAAATTCCGCCAGACATGTCAATCTAAAGTAGGCAGTTAGTCTATATAAAAACAATCATTATAATAATTTTATTTCCAAAAATTAATCAAAGGACATAATATGAAAAAATATATTTTAATATTATTTTTTATAATAATATCTTGCAGCAAAAATAATACAGATAATTCTCTAATAGTAAATATAGGTCCAGAACCAAAAACTCTAGACCCAACATATACAGAAACCTATGACGGTTCAGCATATATAGCACATACATTTGAAGGATTAACTTCAAGAGATAAAGATGATAAATTAATACCGGCAGTTGCTGAAAGTTGGGATATTAGCGAAGACTATTTAACATATACATTCTATTTAAGAACAAATGCTAAATGGTCTGACGGTAAAACAGTTACAGCTAATGATTTTGTATATGCATGGCAAAGAGCAGTTGATCCAAAAGTAGCAAGCTCTGTAAGCTATCAATTAAACCCAATAAAAAATGCATCAAAAATCATAAAAGGAGAATTGCCACTAACAGAACTTGGAGTAAAAGCTATTGATGACTATACATTAGAAGTAAACTTAGAAAGCCCTACAGCATATTTCTTGGATTTACTTTCTATTACAATATATAGCCCGCTTAGAAAAGATATAATAGAGAAATACGGCGATGCTTGGACTCAAGAAGAATATATAGGAAATGGACCTTTTTTTGTTAAAGAACATATAAACAATGATAAAATAATAATGGAAAAAAATACTAATTATTGGAACAAAGAAACAATAATACCTCAAACAATAACATTTTCATTATTAGATAATCCAAATACAATAGTAGCATCTATACAAGATGGAACATTATTATTTGGAAGCAATCCTCCATTACAAGACATACCAAAATTAACAGAAGAAGGCTATATTGATTATGTACCTTTGCTTGGAATATATTTTCTCTCTATAAACACAACAAATGAAGTGTTAAAAAACAAGAATGTAAGAAAAGCTCTTTCTTTAGCAATAGACAGAAATTATATAGTAGAAAAAGTTACAAAAGGAAATGAAATACCAGCTGCTGCATTAGTACCATATTCTGTATTTGATATAGATGGTTCTTTCAGAGAAAAAGGCGGAAATTATTTTAGTGTAAATGAAAATGATTATCAAAAAAACATAGAAGAAGCTAGAAGACTATTAGCAGAAGCAGGTTATAGTAATGGCAGCAACTTCCCTGTGTTGGAATATAGCGTAGAATCTCAAAGTTCATTAAATATATTTGAAGCTATTCAGCAGATGTGGAAAGAAAATCTTAATATAGATACTAGAGTTAATCAGCTTGAATGGGGAGTTTTTATGCAAACAACTAGAGGAGATAAAAATTTTGAAATAGCACGCTCTGGTTGGATGGGTGATTATAATGACCCTATGACATTTTTAGATACATTTTTAAGCTATAGCCCTCAAAACACTGGAAGCTATTACAACAAAGAATATGAACAATTAATTCAATCAGCACTTACTAATGGTGATAAAATATCTAGAATGCAAACATTACATAAAGCAGAAGATGTATTAATGGAAGATATGCCTTTTATTCCTTTATATTTTTATAATAGAGTAATACTTGTTAGACCAGAATTAAAAGATGTTATGATAAGCAATGTAATACCTCCAAGATTTTTCTATGCTTATGTAGAGAAGTAAATTGATTTTTTATAATAAAAAAGGGGGAAACTAATCCCCCTATTAAAATAATTAATTTAATAATTATTTGAAATAATTAACTCCATTTTCAAATATGTTGTAAATATCTTTTGTGATTATGTTTTTGTATAGATTATTTCCGTATCTCTCACTATGCCCCATTTTACCAAATACTTTTCCGTCTTCTGAAAGTATACCTTCTATTGCATAAGCTGAACCATTAGGATTAAATCTAAACTCATTAGTAGGTTTTGACTCAAAATTAACATACTGAGTAGCAATCTGTCCTTTTTTGATTAATTCTTTTATTATATCTTCATCAGCAAAGAATCTTCCCTCACCATGAGAAACAGGTACAACTAGCTCACTTCCTAAAGGTATGTTATATAACCAAGGAGAATTGTTTGATACTACTTTTGTTGTTACCATTTGAGAAATATGTCTTCCTATTTTGTTAAATGTAAGAGTAGGAGATTTTTCTGTAATGTTTCCTATTTTTCCATAAGGAAGAAGCCCTGATTTTATTAATGCCTGAAAACCGTTACATATACCCAAAACAAGCCCGTCGCGTTCTAAGAGCTTATGTATATATGTTTTTATTTTTTCATTTGTAAGTATTGCAGAGATAAACTTTCCAGAACCGTCAGGCTCATCTGCCGCACTGAAGCCTCCTGGAATCATAAATATTTGAGAGTTATCAATTTTTTTAGACATCTCTTCGATTGATTCTTTTATATATTCTGGCTTAATGTTTCTAAATACAAAAATATCAGTGTTTGCTCCAGCATCAGAGAAAGCTTTTTGAGTGTCATATTCACAGTTAGTGCCTAAGAATGCAGATATTAAAACATTAGGTTTAGCTGTTTTATTTTTGCATATAAATGGTGCTTCTCTTTTATATTCAGCTAGCTGGTAAGTTTCTATATCCTCATAAGTTTTATAAGGGAATACTGTTGATAATTTATCAAGCCATAATTTTTCTAATTCCTCTAAATCCACTATTTCACCGCATACTTTTATTTTGTATTCATTAATAGTTTTTCCTATAAGTATAGCATTTTTATAATTTAATTCTTCTTTAGTCTCCACTATAAATGAAGCAGGCATTAAGTTAAAGAAATAAAGCTCATCTTTTATATCAACTCCTATTCTGTTGCCGAAAGACATTTTTGTTAGAGCTTCAGCAATGCCTCCGAATTTAATAGTGTAAGCTGATAATATTTTTTTGTCTTTTATATTTTTATGTATGAATTCAAAATTCTCTTTTATTTCTGCCACATTAGGCATATAGTTTTCAAGCATATTATGCTTTATTAAATACACATAATTATTAGAAGATTTGAACTCTGGAGATATAACATCATTGCTATCAACAGTTGATACTGCAAATGATATTAAAGTTGAAGGCACTGATATATTATTAAAAGTACCGCTCATAGAGTCTTTACCGCCTATAGCAGGTATATCAAATTCAGTTTGTGCATATATTGTGCCGAGTAATGCCGAATAAACCTTACCCCATTTTTTAGGGTCATTACCTAATTTCTCAAAATACTCTTGAAATGATAATCTTATCTTTTTGTAATCAGCACCAATAGAAACAAGTTTTGACATTGATTCTATTACAGAGTATATTCCTCCATGAAACTCTGACCATTTCATTATAGAAGGATTATAACCCCAAGATATAGCAGAAGCAGTATTTATTTGTTTGGCATTGTTGTCAAATATAGGTATTTTTTGAATGCTTACATCGCTTGGAGTCATTTGATATTTTCCACCGAAAGGCATAAGTACAGTAGTAGCCCCTATTGATGAGTCAAACATTTCAATGAGTCCCTTTTGAGAAGCAACATTTAAATTTTCTGCCATATTAAACCAATGCGATGTTAGAGAACATGCATTCTTTGTGTTAAATGGATTATTTTCAAAATTAATATCTTTAAGAATAGCATTAGTCTCTTGTTTAGCTCCGTTGGTGTCTAAAAACTTACGGCTTATATCTACAATTTTTTTTCCTTTTAAATACATTACAAGTCTGTTAGTGTCTGTTATAGTGGCAACCTTTGTAGCTTCAATATTTTCTTTGTTGGCAAGTTTTATAAAATTATCTGCATCCTTACTTTCAACAACAACAGCCATTCTCTCTTGTGATTCTGATATAGCAAGCTCAGTGCCATTTAATCCTAAATATTTAACAGGCAAAACATCAAGATTAATGTCAATTCCGTCTGATAATTCACCTATAGCAACAGAAACTCCTCCCGCACCAAAGTCATTACATTTTTTTATTAATTTAGTAACCTCTTTATTTCTAAATAGTCTTTGAATCTTTCTCTCTTCTGGAGCATTACCTTTCTGTACTTCTGCACCGCAAAGCCTTAAAGATGTATCAGTGTGGCTTTTTGATGAACCAGTAGCCCCGCCGCAGCCGTCTCTTCCTGTTCTTCCTCCAAGCACTATAACTATGTCTCCTGCTTTTGGCTTTTCTCTGCGTACATAATCCACAGGAACAGCTCCAACAACAGCACCTACTTCAAGCCTTTTTGCCTTATATCCTTCATCATATATCTCATTAACTAAACAGGTTGTAAGCCCTATTTGATTACCGTAAGAAGAATATCCTGCTGCTGCAGTTGTTGTTATTTTCTTTTGAGGAAGTTTTCCAGGTAAAGTATCTTCTAATTTTTCTAATGGATTTGCACTTCCTGTAACTCTTATAGCCTGGTATACATAGCTTCTTCCAGAAAGCGGGTCTCTTATAGCTCCGCCCAAACATGTAGAAGCTCCCCCGAAAGGTTCAATCTCTGTAGGGTGATTATGAGTTTCATTTTTAAACATTAATAAATATTTTTCTGTTTTGTTTTTTCCATTCTCATCTATAGCATCAACATCTATATAAATAGAACAAGCATTTATCTCATCAGAAATCTCTAAATCTTCAAGTTTTCCTTTTTTCTTTATATATTTAGCAGATACAGTTGCCATGTCCATTAAATTAATATCTCTTTTACTGTCAACATCTTCTCCGTAAAGCTCTTTTCTCATGCTGTAATATTTATTAATAGCATTAAGTATCACTTCTGAAAAATTACTCTTATCATTTTCTAATTTTACATCATTAATCTTTGTCATAAACGTAGTATGCCTGCAATGGTCAGACCAATATGTATCAAGAACTTTTATCTCTGTTTCTGTTGGGTTTCTTTTCTCTTCATTTTTGAAATAATTCTGCACAAACTCTATATCTTTATAAGTCATAGCCAAATCAAGATTATCTCTATATTTGTGAAGCTCTTCTGTATTTAAGTTAATAAAGTTTTCTACGTCTTTTATATCATCAGCTTTTTGATGAGGCTCTATTTCTAATTTGCTTAAATCTTTTTCTCTGCTTTCTACTGGGTTAATATAGAACTTTTTTATTTTCTCTATTGTGATGTCATCTATATTTCCATCAAAAAGTATAACCTTGCCGCTTACTATAGTTACTTCTTCTATATCATTATAAATAAGCTTCAAACATTGTAATGCAGAATCAGCTCTCTGGTCGAATTGTCCAGGTAAATATTCCACAGCAAAATGTTTTAAACTCTCAAAATCTTTTTTTTCAACTACCCTATCTGTTGGAGGCTCTGAGAATATTACATTAATAGAGTTTTTTAATTTACTTTCCTCTATATTAAAAATGTCATAAACATTAAGAAGTCTTACACCACTTTTTATTTGGAAATTCTCTTTTAATTGGCTTTCTAATCTCTTAGCTTCTAAATCAAAACCTTCTTTTTTCTCTATGAAGATACGATAGTTCATTGAATATACCTCATTATTATATGGAGTTTTTATAATAGTAGATTATATATGCAATGCTTATTATATCAATAGTTTTTATGTAATTAATAAATATCTATTGAATTAAGTTTTCTATATAGATTTATACAATAACTATCTGTCATACCTGATATATAATCAGTTATTAAAAGAAATGAATAATAATAAATTTCTTCTTTAAAATCTGAAAAACCTTTATTATCCATAATATCTTTTAATTTTGTTTCATATAATTTTTTATAGCTTTTTGATATTAATTTATATGAATTATTTTGTATATCTATTTTATTTTCACTATATTTTAGTTTAATAAATACACATTTGGCAAATTCTTCTTTTGAAAATTCATTTAAAAATAAAGTTGTTAAAAATGTTAATGCTTTACCACCTGATATTTCAGTCTGTATTATTCTATGATCTGATAATATTAGTTTATCTAGTATATTTTTTAATTTTTCTCTTAGATTTTTACTTTCAGACTCTAACAATAATTCATATTTATAATTTCCATTCATAATATCATTATAATGTTTCATGAATTCTTGTACAACATCCTCTATCATTTTTTCTTGTATATTAACTCTCAAATAAATTATGGCGTTTTCTTCTATATAGCTTTCTTTAATGGATTTATTTATTTTTTCCAATCTATCTTTCCCTATATCATCTTTTATTTCATTTAATATATCTGTTATTGTAAATATTCCTTTTTTAACGCCATCCTCTATATCACCTATTGAATAAGCTATATCATCTGCTGCCTCTAATAAAAATGCCAAAGGATGTCTATATATATTATTATTACTATCTAGCAATCCCGTTTCTGTCAGAACTTTTTTAGCAAATTCTTCTTCTGATTTAAAATAGCCAAATTTTTTATAACGAATATCTTGATCACTTTTATTTGTTTTTTTATTTCCAGTACAAGAATTAACAGGATATTTCATAGAAGTAGCAAGAGTAGAATATGTTAAATTTAAACCATGTGTATCTTTTATTGATTCTAAAAAACTTACTATTCTGAAAGTTTGAGGATTTCCATCAAAATTAATAAAATCATTTTGTTTATCCTCTGATATTATATTTTTATTTTTTTCAAAAAATTTTTTAAAATGTATTCTGTATTGCTCTTTCACCTGCATGGCCAAATGGTGTATTTCCTAAATCATGCATTAAGCCAGCTGATGCTAATATAGTTGGTATTGATTCATATGACAATTCATTATTATCTTGAGATTTTATAAAATCTTTTACTCTAAGTCCTATTAACTTAGCTATAGAAGAAACTTCCAATGAATGAGTTAATCTTGTCCTTACAAAATCATTTACCTCTAATGGAAAAACTTGTGCTTTATCTTGAAGCCTCCTAAATGGAGGAGTAAATATTATTTTGCTGTAATCATCTTCAAAATAGAATATTATATCATCTTTTTTATCTTTACTTTCTTTTGTATTTATTTTCATTTAAAAGCTTTTCCCATTTTAATTTCATAATAATATCCTATTTTTATCTTTTATAAAGAATACTTGAAAATAAAAAAATAAAAACAATATATAGTTCATAAAAACTATATATTGTTTTTATTTTCTAATTTTATATCAATAAGTTTATAAATAGATTTTTATTATTAAAAGTTTTTTTGTAAAAGACTATCAACAATAGAAACAGCTTTTTTAAATCTTTTTTGATAATCTCCGCTTATAGAATGATATTTTATATTCATATTATTAAGTATATCTTTTATTTTACCGCTATATTTTATTCTGTCATTTTTTATAACTTCGCTTCTGTCTCCGTCCTGAACAAAATCAACATCAGGCTCTAAAAATAATATAGCATCATATTTGTTTATATGTATAATTGCCTTTGCAAGTCTTTCATTATCAATAATATTTTCATCTTCCAAAAAATGCATATAAAAGTTTGTAATTATTGCATCAGTATCTACAAATAATATTTTATTGCTATGCTCTATTGCTTTTATTTCATTTAATTTATGAGTAAGAAGTATCTCTGTAAAATCTTCTGAAAGCATAAGCAAATCAGTTCCAGACTTTTCTGATAATTCTCTTCCTGCTTCTTCTATATAATTGGTATTATAATAATTTGCTAAATTAATTGTGAGAGTTGATTTTCCTGTGCTTTCACTTCCTAAAAGTAAAACCTTTTTTGTATAATAAGGCTTTACTATATTAGGCAAATAATCCCAATACTTATAAACATTCTCTCTAATTTTTGAAGAACTTATTTCATCTCTCTCTATAAATATTAACTCTGAATCTTTATAATGTCTTGTATAAAAAGAATCTTTATTTTTATAATCATCTCCGCAAAATACTGCGTCAATTTTTTCTCCTATAGCATTTTTTATTTTTACAGAATCCTCTTCCCATAAATCTTCAGTATATTCTTCTTTTGTGTTTGCATTATCTTCTATAAATATAATCTTCACATTTCCAATATGCTTTGTTAATTGATAAAGCCAACGGTATCTTACTTTTTTATCAATTTCATTTCTATTATTTCCCACAGCTAAAACAATATAAAGTTTTTTACATTGATTAGCAGCTTCTATTATGCATCTTACATGACCAAGATGAAGAGGATTAAAAGAACCGCCGTACATTCCTACATTATACATAAAGCCTCCGAATTATTTTTTTAGTTTATCTGCTGATTTTTATTATTTGACTCTCTATACCACTTAATAAACATAAATACCGCATTAACTAAATAAACACTCCACATAAGCAAAGTAGCTATATTATCTCCCCCGCTTGCAAAATTAATATACCATATAGAAATATTTAAAATGTTTACAAGTATCCACATTATCCATTGTTCAGTACATCTCTTTACGCATAGTATTTGTGCAGTTATGGCAAACACTGTACTTGCACTATCTACAAAAGGAAGAGAACCTCCTAATTTTTTTAATATAAATCCATAAATAAATATTGATATAAAAGATAAAGCAAATATTATAATTTTGTATTTATTATTTAATTTTGTTTTTATTACCTCTTGATTTTCACTATTCATATTTCTGCTCCATAATATAAAACCCACTATATTCATAGGTATATAATAAAATACATTGAGCATAAACTCTCCATAGTATTTTGCATTAAAAGCTATAATAGAATAAAGAATAGTATTAATCATTCCAAATAAATATGAAGATAATTTTCCTTTACCTGTGAGAATCACGCATAATATACCGCTTATTGATGACACTATACCAATAATATTTTCTTTCCAATATATAGAAAGTGATAATATTATACTGCATGCTATTATAATCCATATCACTTCTATAGATTTCCAATTTTGAAGTTCGTTTTTAATAATTCTTTTCATATGAGTTATTTAAAAAATAGATTTTGCTTATTATATTATTATTCTATACAAAATCAATATAAATTATTTTGTTAACAAATAAAATGAATTTTTTATTTTTATAAAAATAGATTTGAAAATATTAGATATTTAATTATATTATATAAATAAATATTAACAATTAGGAAGTTTATAAAATGAAAAATAAAGTTTGCGTTATAACAGGTGCTGCTAACGGAATAGGAAAAGAAATAGCATTGCATTTTGCTAAAAATAATTGCGATATAGCTTTTATTGATAAAGACAAAGAAAATGGTTTAAAACTAATAGAAGAAATAAAAAATATTAAAAAAGAATGTCTATTTATTAATGATAATATAGACAATGAAAAATCTGTTAATAATTTTACAAATGAAATAATAAAAAAATTTGGCAATGTTGACTATTTAATTAATAATGCCTGCTATTCAAATAATGGATTATTAAGTAATTGCAGTTATGATGACTTTTTAGAGATTTTTAAAGTATCAGTTGCATCCGCTTATCAAATAACAAAAAACTTAATGAATAATTTTAATAAAAATGCATGCATAATAAATATAGCTTCCACAAGGGCTTTTATGTCTCAAAAAGACAGTGAAAGCTACAGTGCCTCAAAAGGTGCTATTATATCTCTTACACATTCTATGGCTATAAGCTTATCTCATAAAGTACGTGTAAACTCAATCAGCCCAGGTTGGATAAATACTTCTAATGATTCTAACTTTAGCAAAGAGGATATACTTCAGCATCCATCTGCTAAAATAGGCGATGTGTCAGATATAGCTACTACAGCTTGGTTTATTTGCAATAACAACTTTATAAATGCTCAAAATATTACAGTAGATGGCGGAATGACAAAGCTAATGATATATCATAATGATGAAAATTGGACTCTAAGTATTTAATAACTTAAAAAAAATTTATTTACACTCCCCACCATCTAGGCTTTTTATATTTTCTGTTATTTTTAAATTATTTTTTATTTTTGTTTAACACTCTAATTTTAGCACCCACCCTAGCTTTTTTAAAATTTAAAATCTACTCAACGCACGGTAAGGAAAATAAAAAATATAAATTATATTGAAATTAAAATTTAAATAATTTACCGTGCGTTAAAAAAATTGTTTATATAATAAATACTTGGGCGGGTGTGCTTTTTTAATTAAGCATAATAAAAAATAAAGCAATATAATATTTTAATTAATACAAAAAGCTTAATTGGGCGGGATTTAATATAAAGCAAATAAATATTGTAAACTTATAAAATATATTGAAAAATACAAAAATATTATGTATTATATATAAAAATTTTCTTTAAGGAATAAAAATCTATGAAAAGAATAATTGTAACGGGCGGAGCTGGTTTTTTAGGTTCTCATCTATGCGAAAGATTATTAAAAGAAGGAAATTATGTAATATCTGTTGATAATTTTTATACAGCATCTAAAGAAAACATTAAACATTTATTAGACAACAAAAACTTTGAAAGTGTGAGACATGATATAACAGAACCAATACATATAGAATGCGATGAAATATACAATTTTGCTTGCCCTGCTTCTCCAATACATTATCAAAAAAACCCTGTTGCAACTTTTAAAACTAATGTACTTGGTATAATAAATATGCTTGATTTAGCTAGAGATTGTAATGCTAGAATACTTCAAGCTTCTACAAGCGAAGTTTATGGAGACCCATTAGAACATCCTCAAAAAGAAACTTACTGGGGACATGTAAATCCAGACGGAGTGAGAAGCTGCTATGATGAAGGTAAAAGAAGTGCTGAAACTTTAATGATGGATTATCATAGACAATATAATACTGATATAAAAATCATAAGAATATTTAATACATACGGACCTAGAATGAATGAAAATGACGGAAGAGTTGTTTCAAACTTTATTATACAGGCTCTGCAAAATATTGATATAACTGTTTATGGAGACGGAAGTCAGACTAGAAGTTTTTGTTACTGCGATGATTTAATTGACGGTGCTGTAAGAATGATGAATAGTGAAAACTTTATTGGTCCTGTTAATCTAGGAAATCCTCATGAAATGACTGTTTTAGAATTCGCTAAAAAAATAATAGAAATGACTAATTCAAAATCAAAAATAATTTTTAAAGAACTTCCTAAAGATGACCCTGTAAAAAGACAGCCTGATATTAGTTTGGCTAAAGAAAAACTAAATTGGCAGCCGAATTATAAGTTGGAAGAAGGTTTGAAGAAAACAATAGAATATTTTGATAACTATTTAAGAAATAAATAATTACACATATATTCTTGAATTTTCTCATAAAAATGTTAAAATAAAAAAAAATGTTTTTGGATAAACTATTATGGATTTAAATATAGAAGACTTAAAGTGTCAAACATCTATAAATTATGATAAAATGCTTTGCAATTGCAAAAATGTATCATATAGACAAGCATATTCCGCAATAGCAGCAGATAAACTCACAACTGTAGAAAGTGTATCTGAAAAAACTCAAGCAGGTACAGGCTGCGGCGGATGCAAAGAAAAAATAGAGCATTTAATAGAATATGCTAAAAAAAATGAATATGCTCCATTAAACTTTTAAGCTTTATATTTTTTATCTGCTTCTTCTATTAATCTGTCAAATTTTTCTTTTATGATGGTAGTTCTCTTTCTCTGCCACATTAAATATATAGCTATACTATAACATATTAAAGATATTATCATCATAAATAAAAAAGCTATAAAATATGAGAAATTTGAAGCTAAATATCCAACTATAAAAGGTATCACCAAAGCAGCAACACCCGTCAAAGCTTCATTAACAGCCACATTAGCACTGTCTCTCTCCTGGTCAGCCAAAGCATAATAAAGACCAAAGAAATATCCAAATCCGCTCACAAAACCTAAAAATACAAATGATACAAAAAATACCCAAAAATTATTTGAAATTAAAAGTAAAGTTAAAGCAATAGGAGTAAGCAAACCAACAACGGTAAATACCCTCTTTCTTTCTAATATTCTAAAATAGAATGCAGAAAAAAGTGCCCCCAAAGACATAACCCCAGATAATACACCAACTAAAAATGTAGCACTGCTTTTTTGAAGCCCAACTTCTTTTATGCCATAATCCAAAAACATAAACCTTAATGTATGAAGCACTAAAGCACCGACAAATATTATAAGCCAGCCTATATAAACTTTATATCTTGGAGCTCTCATAAAAGGCTCTTCCCATTTATGTCTTTTAGGCTTGAAATGTAAATGTCTTGATAAATAAAATAATATAAACATCAAAACACTCATAGCTATTACAATAAAAAATCCAATATCAGAACTAAAATTATAAACAAAACCTGTAACTATAGGTCCAACAGATAATCCTAAAGTCCAAGAAAATATAAAAAGCCCGCTGCTTATCCTCACAGGCAAATCTTTTGATACGCTGTCAAGCAATGATTGAAAACATACAAAAAATATAGTTGTGTTTGAACCATATAAAAATGAATATAAAAGAGATAACTCATTATTTAAATATATTACGCAAAGTATACTCAATAATGCCTGAATACAAGATTGTATATATAATAATTTAGGATATATTCTCTTTGGTATTTTAAACTTAGAAAAAGTACTAGCAGAAACCATCATACCCATACCATAAAATACTGCTAAAAGAGAAATAAAAAAAGCACTAGCACCCATTTCTGATGAATTAATAACTAAAACTGTTGAAAATATACTGGAACATAAATAAACCAAAAAAGGCATTGAATAAACCAATAATATCATTTTATTTTCCCTCAACAAAATAATATAATAATATATAAATTATTTTTAAAAAAGATATAGCAAATCAATATTTTTATTTAATAATATGAAAAAATTTATTAATATAAAAATAAAGAGCTTAAACTATTAATAATAGTAAAAGCCCTTTATATTTTTATTAAAACTATAATTATTTGTAATTTATTTCATGAGCATAAGCCATTTTAAACATAGAAGCCTCATCAAACTGCTTAGCTATAAACTGTATACCTATAGGCATATTGTTTTTATCAACTCCGCAAGGCACGCTCATAGCAGGAAGACCTACCAAGTTAATATTAGAAGCATAACTATCGGCTAAGAATCCTAAAGCACTGTCTGTTTGGTCTCTTGTACCTAAAAGACCTGCAGTTATAGGAGAAGTTGGAGATATTATGATATCAACATTTTTGAATGCATTATCAAAGTCCATTTGCATTAGTTTTCTCACTTTTAGAGCATGCTGATAATGGCTGTAGAAGAATTTTTTACCAGTCATTAAAGTACCAAATAATATTCTAGCTCTAGTTTCAAAAGCAAGACCAGCACTTCTTGAAGCATAATAATATTCATCTAAATTAAAATCGCCTTTAGGGTGATAACCATATCTTATACCGTCATACCTTCCCATATTAGAAGCAACCTCAACCGCCATAACAGCAGTATAAACCCTAGAACCATATTTAGCATTAGGCAAAGATATATCTACTATCTCAGCACCCTGAGACTTAAGATTATCTATGGCCTTCATTACATTTTCTCTCACTTCATTATTTAATAAATCAGTTTCATAATACTCTTTAGCAAGTCCAATTTTCATGCCCTTAACATTTCCATCTAAAAGAGAATTATAATCAGGCACAGGTATGTTTAAAGTAGTAGATTCTTTAGGGTCAAAACCAGCAATAATTTTAGTCATCAAAGCAGCATCTTTAACATCTTTCGCAAGAGGACCAACTTGATCTAAACTGCTAGCCATAGCCACACATCCAAGTCTAGGAACTCTTCCATAAGTAGGCTTAACACCAACTATACCGCAGAAAGAAGCAGGCTGTCTGATAGAACCGCCAGTATCACTTCCCAATGCACCAAAAGCAAAGTTAGCAGAAACAGCAGCAGCAGAACCGCCTGAAGAACCTCCAGGAACATGTGCTCTATTAACAGGGTTTCTAGTTATTCCATAATTAGAAGTTTCTGTAGTACCGCCCATAGCAAACTCGTCCATATTAGTTCTTCCAATTATAATAGCACCATTGTCTATTAATCTCTGAACTGTAGGAGCTGTATATGGAGCTTTGTAACCTTCAAGCATTTTTGAAGAAGCTGTCATTAAATGGTCTTTATAACATAAATTGTCTTTAATAGCTAAAGGAACTCCAAGAAGAGGCAAATCTTCACCTTTGTTAATTCTCTCTTGTGCTTTTTTTGCTTGCTCTATTGCCTCATCTTTAAAAATTTCTAAATAAGCATATATTTTATCTTCTCTTTTATCATCTTCTTCTATTTTCTTTATAATAGATTCTGTTAAACTAACAGCGTCTATTTCTTTATTTTTTAATTTCTCTCTAATTTGAATTATGCTCAATTCATTTAAATCCATTGTAGGAAACCTCTTAAATAAATAATAAATTTTAAGTTTCATTATATCATATATATATTTTTTTGCAAAAAAAAAGAGAGACTAAAATATAGCCTCTCTTTATTATATTTATACAACTTAATTTTATTACTGATTATTTTCAGCAGTTGTTTGATTATTGTTTTTATCTTTATTTAATTTTTTTACCTCAGGTGGTATTCCAACTGGTACATCAGCTATATCATTTACATCTTCATAAATTTTATTTTGGAATCTATAATAAATAGGTCTCATTCTATAGTTATCAACATAAGAAGCAACGAAGTTAATATTTTTCATAGCGTATTTAGCATAGAATACAGATAAAGAAGTATCAGCCTGTCCATTAATATAGTTTCCATAATACATAGAAGCAAAATCATCTAAAGTTCTTACAAGACTATTATCAAATCCGCCGTATTTTGTTATGAAACCATTTAAAGTTCTATTGAATAAACCTGAAGACATAACATATCCAGGATTTGCATATTCATTATCAGGATTTCTTTGCTTATATTGTTCTAAAGCACCGTCGCCTTGATAACGAGAACTTACAGCAAATAATTTATCATTATGGAAGAAGAATTTATAAACCCATTTAGTATTTTTTCCTGCTAAAGTACTATCTTCTGATAAATTTTCAGCAGTTATAGTCATACATTTAAACTCATCATCTAATGTATAATTAAAATATAAAAGATTTAAATCTCTCTTAAATAAATCAGACATCTCATTAGTAGTAAATTTTATATTAACCCATTTTAAAGTTTGAGGATTATACCAAGCTAAATCTGGATCAGGATATGAAGATATATAAAAAGTACCACTTACAGCCTGTCCTTCTGTTGTTATAAAACTATTAGACATAAGTATTTCATTTACTTCATCAGGAGATACACCATAAGGAACGATATTATTAAACATATAAGGTATAGTTTCATAAGCATGAAGGGCAATACTCATGGATATAAACAAAGATATTGCTAGCAATTTTTTCATTTTTTCATTCTCCAAATTTTTATTATTATAACTTTGTTTTATTATACTATATTGAAGAATTAAATCAAATAGATTATGTTTACTTTAATACTATTTTTAAATAAAATAAATTTTATTAATTGCTATTTTTTTAAATCGCTAGTACTCAATGCTGTAAAAGATTTTTTATCAAGTTTTAACTTTTTTCCAACAACTTTATCATAATCTTTTGCAGATATACCAACACATGGTCTTAAAGTTATTAAATCTTTTTCTGTTATCACTTCATTTTTAAGCATGCTATGATTAAGATATATACCCCTCTTAGCATAAACAAGCTCTTTTTTCTCTTGCTTGCTCATTTTCTTTTCATTTTTTAAAGCATCGTTTCCGCCAAGCATTTTATTAGTATCTTTTAATTTGGAAATCATTTCTTTCATAGAATTAGTATCTAAACTTATTATATGGTCGCCCGATTTTTTTTCTGGAGTTATTGTAAAATGCTTTTCTATGATTTTAGCACCAAGAGTATATGCTATAATAGGTGCATCTATGCCTATAGTATGGTCAGAATATCCTATAATATTTTTTTTGAAAAGTTTATTCATAACAACTATTCTATTTAATCTTGCATTCTCTAAAGGTGTAGGATACTCAACAGAACAATGAAGTAAAGCTACCTCATTATTTTTCAAAATATTTAAAGCATTTTTTATATCTTTATTTGTAGCCAAACCAGTAGATAGTATCACAGGTTTTTTAGTAGAAGCAACTTTTCTCAAAAGAGGAATATTATCTATGTCACAAGAAGCTATTTTGTATATAGGAACATATTTATCCATATCATCAACAGCCTCAACAGAAAATGGAGTGCTCATTAAAATAATTTTATTTTTGTTAGCTTCTTTATATAGAGTTTCATACCACTCTTTTTTTAATACTATATCATCAACATTATCTAATGCATTTTCTGGTATTTTAAGTATTTTAGTATATTCTTTATGTGCAAATAGAGTTTTTGAAGTAAAGCTTTGAAACTTCACAGCATTAGCCCCGGCTTTAGAAGCTTCTCTAATTAATTGAACAGCATCATCTATAGAGCCTTCATGATTAGAACCCGATTCTGCGATTAACAAAAAAGTTATTTTTTTTAATTAAGTCTTTTAATTTAAGATTTGCCATAATGTTATCCCAAGAAGATATTAAAAATATATAGAATCATTATCGAAAAGAAAAATAGATTTATTAATATGAAAAAAGATAAGTAAAGAGATGAGCTGGTGATGGGACTTGAACCCGCAACCGGCTGATTACAAATCAGCTGCTCTGCCAATTGAGCTACACCAGCAAAATGATTTAATCATTATACTATATAATAAAAAAATTGCAAGTAGTATTTTTAAAACATTTAATATTTTTAATAATTTATAGCTTAATTAATTTTACTTTTTTCCTTTTAAACAATTTAAATTAATAGTAGATTTTAGTATTAGTCTAATTTTTATTGTATGCCTTCTATAATTAAAATAACTTGACTTTTTAATTATTTAAGCGATAATGTTGTTAACATATTATTTTTTTATATTTTTTACATATATTAAAAAACAGGAGGAATTGTATTAATATGAGTTTAAAAGAAAAGACAGCTCTAATAGTAGCATTATCTTTCTTTGTAATGTCTTGCGGAGGGCTTCCTACAAAAGATTATGAGAGAGTTACTGCATTAAGAGAAACTGTAAACAAGTATACTGAAATTAAAACTTTTGCTCAAGATGATTATGATATCGCTGAGAAAGGATACGCAGAGGCTGATATCATTATGAAGGCAGAAAACAAAGATGAAGCTGAAAAAGCTAAAGAGCTTCTTCTTACAGCTGAAACTAATTATAATTTAGTTTTAGATAAAGGTTTAGCACCTTATTCTGAAATACTAAAAAAACAAACTGATGAAAATTATACTAATGCTAGTCAAATTAAAGCTAATGTTATGTATGGTGAAGAATATGCTCAAGCTGAAACAATATACAATGAAGCAAATGCTATGTATACTGCTGAAACTAAAGATTATAGAGTATTAGTAGATAAACTTTATACAGCAAAAGAGGCTTATTTAGCTTTATATAATAAAACTAAAGAACAATTTGATAAAAGTGATGAAGCTTTAACTAAAGTAAAAGAGCGTTTAGCTGAACTTGAAGCTATGGTAAAAGAGCTTGAAACTTTAGAGCAAGAGCAACAAAGCTAATATTTTAATATTTTAAGGAGTATAAAAGAAAAATGAGTACTTTAATAAAGAAAATCGTAGCTTATATAGCTTTAATCTCTTTTAGTTTTAGCGTATTACCTGCTCAAACTTATGATGATGCGGCTAGAATTACTGGAGAAGCTGAGACTTTACAAAATGACGGAGAATACCAAAAGTCTTATGATAAATCTCAAGAGGCTTCTGACTCTATAGATAAAACTACTGTATCATTATTTTATAGATTAATGAACTTAAGAATAGCTAAAGCAAAAAATGATGCAAATAAGACTATTAATGAAATAGAACAATTAGGTGCTTCTACTGATAATGAATTTAAAACAAAATATCAAGAAGCTCTAAAATTCTTTGAAGAAGGAAATAATAGTATTACTAACTTACCTCCAGAACCGCAAACTCCTCCTACAGATGAAGAGTTTACTGCTTCTTCAAACACATTCACTACAGTATATAATTCTTTCAACAATGCTTTACAATCTGCTAACAGTGTAAAAGAAGGTTATCTTAATAGAGAAAGAGCAATAGCTTCAAAATCCATTAATGATGCTAGAAACAAATATAAAGCAGAATTAGGCAAGAGTGTAAAAGCAGGCGATGCTAATGATAGAAATATTAATGGTGCTTTAACTAGAGCTGATGAAGCACTTAGCAATGACAATTTTGCAAGCGTTCAGCAGAATGTATCTACTGCATTAGCTGGTATAAATAAAGCTATAGCAGATGCTAAGGCGAAAGCTGAGGCAGAAGCTAAAGCAAAAGCTGCTGCTGAAGCTAAGGCAAGAGCTGAAGCAGAGGCTAAAGCGAAAGCAGAAGCTGCTGCTAAAGCAAAAGCTGAAGCAGAGGCTAAAGCGAAAGCAGATGCAATAGCAAAAGCTAAAAAAGACATAGAAGATGCACAAAATAAATATAATAATTTAGTTAATGATCAAGTAATAGCTAAAGGTGATGATAATGATAAAAACGTATCAAAACTTTTAACTGATGCTAATAATGCTTTACAAAACACTCCTCAAACTGCAAGCGATAAAGCTTTAGAAGCTTCTAAAACTATGGATAATATATTAAACACTGCTAATCAATTGAAAAAAGAAGAAGCTGTTAAAAATCTAGAGCAATTAAAGGCAAGAAGAGACAGACTTATAAGCGAAGGTTATTTAACTAAAGACAGCGAAGAAGAACAAAAGTTATCTCAAACTATTAAAGAAGCTGAAGATGCTTTAAATAACAATGATTATGTTTTAGCTGACCAAAAAATGCAGGAAGCTAATCTTAACATGAATGCTATAGAAGAGAGAGGACCTATTGACGGACAAGTTATACCTGGTGAAATGGGCGGTAACGAAACTGGTCAAATAATTGATGCTACTACTGGTCAAGAAGTAAATACAGAAGGAAAAGTTACTGTATTACCTCAATATTATGTTGTAGTAAGAAGAGTACCTCTAACTGATGCTTTATGGAGAATTGCTGGATACAGCTACATATACAACAACCCTATAGAATGGTACAGAATATATGAAGCTAACAGAAATGTACTTAGAGACCCTAATAACCCTGATTTAATACTTCCTGGTCAAAGATTAATAATACCTAGCCTTAATGGTGAAGAGAGAAGCGGTGATTATAATCCTGATTTAGAGTATTTGACTTATGATGAGGTTATGCAGTTAAGACAGCAAAATAACACTACTCAAGCACAACAGTAAGAAATAAACTTATAAAATACAAAAGGTCATGCATTTAATATGTATGACCTTTTTTTGTACGAGCTACTCACCTAGCTATGCACTCCCTACGGTCGAGGGCTTACCGCACGGTAATACTCTGTTTTAATCATAGCCTTTCAGACGTGCGGGGTACGAGCTGTACCACCTTGCCGCACGGTAATGCTCTGTCTTAATCATAACCTCTTAGGCGTGCGTGGGAGTGATCTTTTATTCACAATTATTTTTTCTTTTCTTTAAAAGTTAATAGCTTATCCCTATAATACTCGTATTGCTTTTTACGCAACTCAATCTCAGCAGGAAGCCCTTTAGTGATATCATTACACAATGCATCAAACTTGTCTAATATGTTTACGATACGTTCCTGCTCCTCTAACGGCGGTACTGGAACAGGATAATTATCTAGCATTGGTCTTCTAATTGAAGTCACAGAAGAATGGAAAGAAGTTTTTTCTATATATGATAAGAAAGTTGTTTTCATATAATAAAAATAATATTTTGGTATTACATTCTCATCAATAATATGAATTCTGTAAGCTCTTTGATGTAAAGCATATTTTCCTTCAATATAATGAAATATTTTTCCAACACCTACACCATCACCTGAAGTTATAATAGCTGTTTCATCATATTCATATTCATTTTTACTGCGAACTTCTTGAGAACGTACAAAGAATGGATATTTACCATTTTCAATTTCTTCATTTGTATTGCTACTACCTGTGCCTATTTCAGCAATTTCAGATAAGTTTTTCCATTCAACATCATCATTAAAAGTAAGAAGCTTATCCCTATAATACTCATACTGCTTTTTTCTTAAAATCGTCTCTCTATGCAAAAGCTCCTGTAATTTTGTTGTCTTCTCTGTAAACTCATCTAATATACGTACTATCTCTTTTTGTACTTCTATTGGTGGTAATGGTATCATAAATTTTGAATATTTTTCTATCCATTGACGTGTATGGTCTAATGGAACGTACTTTATATTTTTCATGCAATAATATAAATATCTAAAATTTGATTTATTTTCATCTATCACTTTAAGCATTTTCATTGCAGATGATTTCACTTTAAAATTAAAATCAACCCAATGAAAAGAAGTTGTAAAATCATCAAATATAATTACAGGTTCTTTTTTACTAGCTTTATATATTCCATCTTTTTCATTTGTATAACCAAGTATAAAAGTTTGACCTGCTGTTAAAACAGGAGTATCATAATCATCATTGTATTTAGTATTTTCTACAATATATTTTGATGGCTGTTCATAATTGATTACAGAACTCAACTCTACATATTCCACGCCGTCAGGACATTCTTTATTCAATAACTCTTCTAACTTACTCATAACTCAATCATTATAAACAATTATACTCTTTTTCACAATTACATTTTTATCTCTAAAAAATATTTTTATTATATCATTATATCAATAATAACTATTGACTTTATAAGCATTAATTAATAGAATTACGCATTCTAATAATTTTAAAGAGAGAAGAAAATGAAAAAAGCTATATATATCATTTTTTTAATATTATCAATAATTTCATGCAATAATAACAATAAAACTACATCAAATAATGAAATATCTATATCTCTTGGCGGAGAGCCTAAAACTCTAGACCCTACATTAAACTCGCTTAGTTTCGGCTCAATATATATGATACATTTCTTTGAAGGGCTTACTAAAAAAGACAAAAATGATGAAGTTGTAGCTGGTATGGCTAAAAGCTGGGACATATCTGAAGATGGTCTCACATATACTTTCTATTTAAGAGATAATGCTAAATGGTCTGACGGTGAAAAAGTAAAAGCTCAAGATTTTGAATATGCTCTAAAGAGAGCAGCAGACCCTAAAACAGCAGCAGCCTATTCTCATATGCTTAATGTTGTTAAAAATGGAAGTTTGGTTATAAGTGGTAAAACTAATGTTGATGCTTTAGGTGTAAAGGCTATTGATGACAGCACTTTAGAGATTGTATTAGAAAACCCTACTCCATATTTTCTAGAATATTTATCTGTGAGCAGTGCTTATTTTCCTGTTAGAAAAGATATTGTGGAAAAATACGGCGATGATTGGTCTAGAAACCCAGAAACATATATTGTAAATGGGGCTTATGTAATGACAGAGAGAAAAACTGATGAAAAAATCGTTATGGAAGTAAATACTAATTATTATGATAAAGACAGCATTATTGCCAAAAAAATTAATGTTATTATAATGAGCGATTCAAACACTTCTCTTGCCGCTATAAAAAGAGGAGACATACAATTTTCTGTAATAGAAGCTCCGCTTGGAGAGATATCTTCTCTTATAAAAGAAAATTATATATTACAAGAGCCTGCTTATGGAATATATTTCTTAGAGATTAATTCTAAAAAAGGAGTGCTTACAAATAAAAACATAAGAAAAGCATTAGCATTAGCATTTGACAGAAACTATATAATATCAAACATTACAAAGATGAATCAAACTCCGGCATATGCATTTGTGCCTTATGGAATGAAAGATGGCGATGGCAAAGACTTTAGAGAAAATGGAAGCAATTATCTTAATCTTGGAAGCTATGATGCAAACATAAAAGAAGCTAAAAGACTTATGGAGTTATCAGGATATACAAACGGAGATAACTTTCCTGTACTTGAGATAAGAACAACTCCAGGATATTTTACTTTAATATGCGAAGCTATGCAGGAGATGTATAAAGAGAATTTAGGAATAGATGTTACAATAAAGTCTGAAGAATACAACGAAACATTTCAAGCTATGGTTGAGAAGAATTATGATTTAGCCCGCACTGGTTGGACTGCAGACTATAGCGACCCTTTAGCTATGATTAGTTTCTTTTCAGAAGTAAGTGCTGTTAATCATAGCGGATTTAGCAGCAGAGAGTTTAATGACTTATTGAAATTTGCTTCAAGCACAACTAATACTGATGAAAGAACAAAAGCATTACATAAAGCAGAAGATTTAATATTTGACTATATGCCTATAATACCAATAATATATAGAATGGACCCATTTATGATTAATCCAAAACTAAAAGGTGCAATATTTAATCCTCTTGGAAGATACAGATTTCACTATGCATATTTAGAGAAATAATTTAAATAGCTTAATTGACCGCACGTTAAGCTAAATAAAAAATATAAATAAGCTATAAATAACAAATTTTTTATATATATAAACTTATTCACCGTGCGGTTAAATAGATTAAAAAAATAATAAAAATTAGGGCGAGGGTGCTTTTTATAATTGAGCTACAAAATAAATATAAATTATATTTTTTAGTTTAAACTATAAAACTTAAAGGGCGGGAATTCTAATAAAACAAAAAAAGAAGCCCTGTATTAGAGCCTCTTTTATTTTTAAATCTATTATTTTAATTTCTTTATTATCTCTTTAGCAAAATATGGCAAATCATCAGGACATCTTGAAGTTATGATATTTCCGCATACTACTACTTTTTCATCTTTATAATTAGCTTTAGCATTGATTAAATCATCTTTTATAGCTATATAACATGTAGCATCTTTTCCTTCTAATACTTTTGCAGATATTAAAGTTTGCTGTCCATGACAAATAGCCCCTATAGTAAGGTTATTATCAACAAAGTATTTTATTATTTTTTTAACATTCTCATTGCCTCTTATAGCCTCGGGTGCTCTTCCTCCAGGTATTATCAATGCTTTATAATTTGAAGGCTCCACTTCTGAAAAATCTAATTTAGCCTCAACTTTGAAAAAGTATTCTCCTTTAATTTTTCCTTTATTTAGAGCTGCTATATCAACATCAATACCTTCCTCTAATAATCTAAAATATGGATAAAATAATTCTGAATCTTCAAATAAATTATCTGTAATAATTAATGCTTTCATTTATATATTTCCTTTATGTAAAGATGATGTATTATATAATATTTTTCACATTGTTGCTAGTGATAAATTGGAATATTATAATGTAATTTCTTAAGCACACGATAAAACAATTATAAAAATAAAATTAATTAATAATTACACTAAAACAATAAATATAAATTTATTTACCGCGTGATTTTAAAACCAGAAAATAAAAAAAATCTTGGGTGGGTGTGCTTTTTATAATTGGGCTTTAAAACAAATAGAAATTATATTTTAGTATACGCAATAAAACTTAAAGGGCGGGAATTCTAATAAAACAAAAAAAGAAGAAACCCTATTATTAAGAGCTTCTTCTTTTTTATTAATACTTAAATTAAAATTATTCTTTTATAAACTTCTTGAAATTAGCTACTTTTTCTTTGGCTATATTTACTCTCTTATCTTTGCTTTCTTTTACACAAACTTCAAAATAGAACTTTATTTTTGGTTCAGTACCAGAAGGTCTTACTGTAATTTTAGTTTTATCAGCAAGTATATACTGAAGAACATTAGATTTTGGAAGAGCAATATCGCTTATTTTTTTACCGCTGTTGTCATAAACTTCTTTTTTCTCATAATCGCTTATGCTTACAACTTCAACACCAGAAATCTCTTTAGGTAAATTGTTTCTATAATAAGTCATTAAATCAGCTATAGCCTTAGCTCCGTCAGCACCTTTTTTAGTGATAGATATAGTCTCTTCATAGAAGTAACCATATTTTTCATAAATGCTCTCTAAGTAGTCAGCTAATGTCATATTATTATCTTTACAATAAGCAAGCACTTCAGCAAGCATCAAACAAGAACTAACACCGTCTTTATCGCGTACATTTGAGTTAATACAGTATCCAAAGCTCTCTTCAAAACCAAATAAATATGTACCCTCTTTTGTTCTTTCTATAATATCAGCAATCCATTTAAAACCTGTAAGCACATCATAAAGCTTAACATTATTAGCATCAGCAATAGCCCTAGCAAGCTCAGTAGTAACTATAGTTTTTACTATATAAGGGTCTTTAACATTCTTTTTATTTGTTATAAGATAATAAGAAATAATAGAGCCTATTTGGTTTCCAGTAAGATACATATAAGAGCCGTCTTTAGTAAGCAAAGCACAACCCATTCTATCACAGTCAGGGTCAGTACCCATAACAAGTTCAGCACCTATCTCTTTAGCCTTATTAACAGCTATTTGTAATGCCTCTGGATTTTCTGGATTAGGTGATTCAACTGTAGGGAAGTTTCCATTAGGAGGCTGAGCACCTTCTAAAGTTGTTAAATTAGTAAATCCAGCCTTTCTTAAAGCCATAGGAACCATTTTGTATCCAGAACCATGAATAGGTGTATAAACTATCTTTATATCATGATGTTTTTTTATAATATCAGGATTAACCAAATAACCCATTAAATCATTCATATATTTATCTTCAATATCTTTTCCTATAAGCGTAACTCTTGAAGCATCTCCAGTTTTTACCTCTTCAGGCTTAACTTTTAATACTTCTTCTATTATATTTTTATCATGAGGAGGAATAACTTGAGCACCGTCAGTCCAATATACTTTATAACCATTATATTCTTTAGGGTTATGACTAGCAGTAACAACTACTCCGGCAATACAGCCTAAACTTCTAACAGCATAAGAAAGTAATGATATAGGGTGAATATCATCATACAAATAAACGCTTATACCATTTGAAGAAAGTATCTCAGCAGCAGCCTTTGAAAATACATCAGAATTATTTCTTGAATCATAGCCTATAGCAACTTTATAATCACTTCCGCCTTGTTTAAGTATATAGTTAGCTAAACCTTGAGTAGCAACACCAACAGTATATTTATTCATTCTGTTAGTACCAACACCCATTATCCCTCTAAGTCCGCCTGTACCAAACTCTAAATCTCTATAAAAAGCATCTGTTAATTCTTTTTCATTACCAGAATCTAATAATGCCTTAATCTCTTTTTTTGTCTCTTCATCATAAGGACCATTAAGCCAAGAATTAATTCTATCTTGTACATTTTTTTCCATAAGTTATTACACCTCTAATTTGTTTTTCTAATTTTAATATTATATGTTTAAAGTATATTATATAAAAAGCATATAATCAAGTAAATGTTTAATATTATTTATATAAAAAAAGAGAACCTATATATATTATAAGTTCTCTATTATTTTGTTTTAATTTACAGGCATAGGGGTTTTATATCTTATCTTGCCAGACCAAGAATAACCCAAAAATTTATTCCATTTATCTTTAATTGATATATCTGTTGGTTCTTCTACATAAGGTAAATATAAATTATTAGGCATAGAATTATCAAATATATTACCTAAACAATTTATAGCTTCAGGATTTGTACCTAAATACTCAACATCTGATAATGAAGTACAATCTGGAAATATCTCTATTCCTACTACTCCCAATTGTGTTAAACTGCTTGGCAAAGATATACTTGAAAGAGAAGTACATTGATAAAAAGCATAGTGATAAATAGATTGAATTTGATTATTAAAATTAACTTTTTTTAATTTACTACATCCAGCAAATACAAATGTTCCTATAGTTTGGAATTTTTCTGGTAAAGTAATCTCTTCTAATGATATACAATAACTAAAAGCACTATTCTCTATAATTAATAATTCATCAGGAAATACTATTTTACTTAAATTGTCACAGCTATTAAAAACTTGATCATTTAATACAGTTATTTTTGTATCTTTTAAATCAGCTTCTATCAAACTAATACAACTTCTAAATGCACCATTTCCTATTTTCGTTAAAGAAGAAGGGAAATTAATTTCTGTTAACTTTTCAGAACTTCCAAAAGCATTATTTCCTATACTAGTTAAAGTATCTGGAAGTTTTACAGAATATAAATATTTATTTCCATAAAATGAATTGTCAGCTATTTCTGTCATTGTAGTGTAGCTTAAATCTAATGATATTCCTTCAGTATAAGCATTTTTATTTATAACAGAATTAATTTTTGATATTGTATTATTTTGTTTTATGTCTGCTTCAGTACCTTCAACAAAAGCTAGATATTTCTGATTTTTTTCATAATATTTTTGAATCTTACTTTGTATTATATCTTCAGTATCAGTAGCTACTATAATAAACTCAGATTCAGGTTTTGGTTCTGGAGTTGGGTCTGGCTGTTCTGGTTTTTCATCAATAATAGGAGAATCTGGTTCTTCTGGAGGAGTACTTCCCAAGGAATCTAGAGTAGGACGCGTTACAGCCCTTCTGCAAGATATGACTAAAATAAATATTATAAGTAAATATATTGCCTTCTTAAACATACAACCCCCTTTTTATATAAAACCAATATAATCTAACTTTGTAATTTATTTTTATACATATTTTTTTTAAAATATAACAAAAATAAAATAAAAAACATAGTATTTTTATTGATTTTTTTTGTTCTATAGTGTATTATTAAGAGCAATAATATGTATATACTTCTATGATTTTAATATATTAATAAAGTGATAGCCCTATAGCTTTTATAGGGCTAATTATTTACTTCTCTTACTTAAAGATTTTGAATTCTTTTTTAATGACTTTTTAACAGATTTTTTTACTTGTTTTAATTTCTTTTCTTTAACAGAAGCAGAACTCTTTTTAGCAGTCATTTTTTTGTTAATAGTAGATTTTTTAGGAGATAATCTTTTTTTCTTAGGCTTAGCTTTAGCCCATTTAGATTTATCATGTTGTTTTTTCTCTTCTTTTTTATCTTCATTTTCTTTTAAGAACTCTTCTTCATTAAACTCTTCATCAATAATAGTATTATTAGAAAATAAAGATTCTATCTCTTTTAGTTTTTTATCTTTTTGCTTAAAGAAAAACTCTATCTCTTTTTTTGTTAAATCTCTAATATGACCAGCCTCTAAAGTACCAGATATATCATCATATTTACTAACACAGCCTACAGATATTCTCTCCAAATCAATTACCTTATAACCCAAATAATCAAATATCTTTCTTATCTCTCTGTTTTTACCTTCATTTATTGTAAGGCGAATCTTACTTTGCACTCTTCCTTTTGAAAGAATTTTAAATTTAAATGGAGAATAAGTAACATTTTTTATAGTAATGCCGGCACTTGCCTTTAATAAAGCTTCAGAATCTATTTTGCCATTAACAGTAACATCATAAACTTTTAATATTTCATAAGATGGGTGCGTAATAATATTTGCAAACTCACCGTCATTTGTAATAATCATAATACCGCGTGATTCAGAGTCAAGCCTTCCAGCATAAAAAAGCCTTTCTTTAATACCCTTAAAAAACTCTGTAATAATTCTTCTTCCAGGCAAATATTTAGTAGTGCTTACAACGCCTAAAGGTTTATATAAAGCCATATACCTTTTAGTTTGCCTTTCTATAATATTTCTATCTATTGAAACAGAGTCGCTTTCTTTAACCCTATAAGCAGGGTCTAATATCACCTGATTGTTTACTCTCACCCTTCCAGACATTATAGCCTTCTCACAATTTCTTCTGCTTGCAAAACCAGATTCTAATATTACTTTAACAAGCCTTACATTTTCTTTATTTGTCTTATTGTCCATATTTACTCTCTAATTGTTTTATGTGTTGGGTTTTTTATTTGATATAGTAGTGAATAATATATTTATAAATCATAATATAAAAAAGCTCCGCTTTAGCCGTATGCGACATAAATGCACCTAACTTTATAGTTAGGTGGGCTCTTCAGAAACATGACCTTGATTTCTCTATACCATATCGCGATAATGGCGAGCCTATCATTGATGCTTCGCTCCAGATCCCGTTAGCATTAAATTATAGTGGTGCAAGAATGTCATCGCTTCACGTACTAAGCAGAGTGATATTAATATAAAGTTTTTTTGATTATTTGTCAATAGTATGTATTTTTAAAGAAATAATACTATTTTTTAATAATTACTTTCTCATAACAGATTCTTTTACATCTTTAATAACAGCATCTGTAATATCAAAATTTCTATCTGCATAAAGGATAGCGTACTCTGTTCTTTCAAGTATTAAAGTGTATCCTTCTTTTTTTACAATACCAATAAGTGATGAAGCAACCTGTCTTTTAACTTGTCCTCTCAAAGAATTATCTCTAGGGTTAGTATTTATTTCTGTATTATTAGTTTCTGCCGCCATGTCTCTATTATTTTGCTCTTCCATTTTTAATTTTAAATTCTCAACAAAAACTTCGTCTTTAGTAACTTCTTTTACAACCCTATCCAAATCAACATAACCAACTTTAGTAAGCCTATATGATTGAGTAAAAACTCTTGGGCTTATTATAGATAAACTTAAAAAAGATAAAAACATCAAAGCAAAAATATAATATTTTTTCATAATTTATTTTCTCCTTTTTTATTACTGACAAATTATTTATATACTAAAAATTATAATAAAAACTGCAAAATAGCAATATAATTTTTTAATAGAATGGGTGGTTCATTGTAAAGGCAATTCCCCAACCTCTTCCAAGCCACTTACCAAGAGGAGAATAAGTATCACCCTCAAAGTCTTGGAAGCCCTTACCAAATCCAATATCCTCTTTATTATAAACAAATCTTTTAGCAAAATAAAATCTAATATTAAATATAGGTATAGTAAGTCTCAAACCAAAACCTACAGAATACATATATTGTGAAGGATCAAATATATCTTTAATATCCATAAACTGTGAAGGATAATTATAAGCATCTCCGTCAAAATTAAGACCAGTAGAATGAGGAAGCCATAATTGACCAGCATCAAGAAAACCAACAAATCCCAAAGTTTTAGGTATAATAGGTATACGAAGCTCTGCAAAGAATCTTACTTTAGCTCTACCATAACTCCAAGAATCTTTTTGACCATTTTCATTTGGCAAGTCATAAGTACTCAAGCCTCTATTATGTTTAAATATAGTATATTTAGAAGTATCCCAACCTCTAACATCTTCAAATGGGTTAAGATAATAAAGTACATCGGCATCGTTTTGAATAGGAAGACCAGGAATAGCAACAATCTGACCAATCTCTCCATAGAATGCAAATGATAACCATTTTGTAGCAGGTATAGCTAAGAATCCTGTAGCATTTAATCTCATTAATTGAGTGTGGTTAAAGTAGAAGTCCACTGTACCTCTTAAGAAACTTCCCTTTGTAGGGTTAAGATAATCGTTTCTGCTGTCTCTAAGAAGTGAGTATGACACTATAAAAGTAGTAAACCAATCACTCTGCCATCTTTGGAAGCTTCCGTCTTTTTTATTTATTCTATGAACTAAATATTTTCTAATATCATTCAATACGTGGTCTGGACCTGCTGCACTTGCACCTTGGTCATACCACTGCTGATACTGCTGTACAATGGTGTCAAATGTTAAGAAAGTTGAATAGTAGTCAAAGAAATAATAACCAACTCTAGCAATACCTTCAAAACCATGTCTTGTATAATAAGAATATTTAGGAAGACCAAATTGATCTGTACCTATCTGGTCGCCTGTATTAACACTTTCATTAAAGTAAGATAAATCAAATCCCAAATATATAGGCAAATTAAGCAAATAAGGCTCTGCAAAGTTAACTGCTATTCTCTTTTGAGTTTGACCAAATTCACCGCTTAAACCTAATTGTAAGCCTCTTCCTAAGAAGTTATTTTCTCTAATGGAAGCAAATACCTTAAATCCGGAACCAGTAGAAAAACCGCCTCCTCCAGACACCATAGCAGACTTACCATCAGTAACATTAAGTCCAAGCTCCATAAGTCCTTCAGCAGAACCAGGTTTTACGTTAATATTAATATTGTCAAAGAATTGCGTATTATATAATCTCTCTTGTACACGCTGTATTTTAGCAGAGTTGAATACTTCACCAGGTTTTATATCAATATATCTCTGTATAACAAAGTCTTTAGTTTTAGTGTTTCCTGCTATTGTAATATTTTCTATGTGTGCTTTATCGTTTTCAACTATATCATACATTATATTAACTATTTTATTTTCTTCATTAACTGATATAACAGGAATAACTTGTCTGAATATATAACCCTTTTCAGAATATTTATTTTGTATGCCCTGATAATCAGACATATGATAAGTATAATTATATAAAGCACCTTTTTTTGATTTTATATCTGCCTGTATAACATCTGAAGGTATAACAAAATTACCCTTAAAGCCAATATCTCCAAAATAATATTTATCACCCTCTGTTATATAAATATCTATAATCAAGTCCTGCTCATTTTTTACTTGAGGGTCTCTCCACTGATAAGTATATTGAACATTATTAACCTTAGCCTTATAATAACCTCTATCAGCATAATACTTTACTATTTTAGACTTATCTTCTTCAAACTTAAACTCATTAAACTTACCCAAAGATAAGAAACCATTTTCTTTTGTAGACATTTGTCTTTTTAATTCATTAGGAGAGAAGTGGGTATTACCATGAAAACGAATGCTTGATACCTTAACCTCATTACCCTCTACAATATTCATCTCTATCACAACATCAGAAGCCTCTTTATCTTCTGTAACCTTAGGCTCAACATAAGCCTTTAAATATCCTTTGTCTTGATAGTTTGTAATTATAGCATTAACAGCATCATTCAACTTCTGAGGTATATAAGGGTCTCCCACACGCATTATTGGTTTTATAGCATCATTTAAAGCTGTTCTGCTTAAACGCTTATTTCCATTGTATATTATATCTTTAATAATGAATCTCTCTGCTACCACTATATTAAGTATAATACCGTCATCTTCTCTAGTAACATCTATGGCAACTCTATCAAAAGATTCTGTATTAAATAAACTTTTGATTGCATTATTAATTTCGGCTCTAGCAAATTTACTTCCTTTTTTAATGGGGAAATTATTTTTTATCTGATCCTCAGTAAGTCTTACTTCGCCTGTAACTATTATATCTTTAATAGTAAGACCTTCATAGACTGCAATATTTTGTGAAGTTTGTAAATTGTCAAAATCACTTTCAGCCGCCCTTAAAAATAAAAAAGCAGTTAAAAGTATAGTAATAAAAATAATAAAACGATTCTTTATAAATTTCACTAAAATCTCCAACGCGTAACTATGTTAAAGTCTTGTCCTGTTCCTTTTATATTGAAAGGGTTAATTTTATACTCAAATACAAAATTTGCAAGTCTGTAATTTTTTAGTAAAGACACCTCAAATCCAAATTGATGGTCAAAATAATAAGCATCAACCGGTCTTCCTAACTCACTAGGTCTTGAAGCATCATTAACTCTATAAGTAACATCATATTTCAAATACAAATATTTAGAAATATATTTTCCTATCCCTACGCTAGTGTTGTCCCAAACGGAAGAAGCACTAAGATTATTGTTATTTGTAACAAACAATAAGTTATTCACCACCGTAGGGCTTAAGTTAATATAATCTATACCCAAAAACTGCCTTACCCAACGCTCTACTGGTCTTAATACTGTACTTCTCAATATCAAATCACTATAATTCATAGTAAGCTGCTGCAATTGAGCATTATTCATATTGTTAGCAGAGTTTATACTGTTGAAATTCTCGGCATAAACTTGATTTTCTCTATTACCAAAAGTACCCTGAGGTATGCCTGCCAACTGATTAACCTGATACTGTCCAAGCGAAGGAATAGTGTAGAACCTTACAGGAGAAACGCCGCCTGTACTATCGGTTAATAATTGAGAAACACGGGCATTCATCTCCATATAAAGCGTAACACTCTCACCAGAGTTTTGATATTCCAAAGAATCAGCAGAAACTGTAGTATTTGGAGAATAATATTTTTTGTATGTAAAAGCAGTTGCCTCTATTATAGGGTCATAGCTATTAACATCTGGGAAAGTTAAAGTACCATTTTCTATTTGATAAACATTTTGTAAATAATATATACTTCCTCTATCAAAATTAATAGTACCTTCCAATTCTAATCCATCTCTCAATGTGCTGTATACACTCATTTTAGAGCCGTCTTCAAGATAAACATCTCCAACCAAATTGTGTGCTACCCTCACCTGCTGCCAAGCTTCTATAACAAAGTCCCAATAAATTTTACTAGCCATTCCATAAACATGCTCTTTATATGTGTTTTGAGGATTGATAGATAATTGAACATCGCTTTTCATTAATGTTAATGTTCCGCCTATTCTTGGTTCTGCTATATTTCCTCCAACTTGTAAATCTACGTGTAAAGGTCCTCTTATTTTTACAACATTAAGGTCTAATGAACCATTCAAAAGACCTAATTGCTCGTCTGATGAAAGTAAATCAAAAGCCATATAATTTATATTGTTTTTAAATATCTCAGCTTCGCCTGTAATAGCTAAATTCTTCTTACCCTTATAAGTAAATGTAAGATTATTTACATTAAACATATTTCCATCAAAATTAAAATCTACAACTGTGCTGTCAAATACATCAGAGAAATATGCTATCTTTACCTTCTTACCATGTCCTAAAAATCTTCCATTAATTGCAATATCATCTTTAGGTCCATGAACTTTTGCATATAAAGTATAAGGCTTATTGTCAACCATAAAGTTAGTAGGTGCTGATTGTATCTCTGTAAATAATACATTAAATATCTCAAATATCTCTACATTAAGTCTATCTGATGTAAGAAGCAAATCAACTTGGTCTTTACCAGTATCTTTTATACTTCCGTCAATATTGAGAATATTATAATTATCATAAACATACTTTAATGCTGTTTCGCTAACTCCATCTTTATTAGAAATAGTTCCTGATATACCATGACTTTTATTGTTTTCAAAAGTAATATAATCTTTTTTATAATTTACTACAGTGCCAAACTCTGGAAGCTTTCTTTTATTAATTGTAATAGGGGTTGTTTGTATTCTAAACTCTTTACTTCCATCTGCCAAAGAACGCATATTATAATTAATTGTACCTGAATAAGTACTTAAATAAAATAACTTATCAACTTCTATAGTCATATTATGCAAATCTTTTGAAAAATAAGCATAAGGTATTTTTAACTGTTCGCCTGTCTTTTTAAATGTTCTTGATTTTACAATACCAATAGAGCCTGTTTTACTCATAAGCACATCTTTTATTTCAAGCTCATCTGTTTTATAATAACCAGTTAAAGAAACATCATACCTGTCGCCAAGAATCTCAAAATCTTTTATATTAAACTTATCTAAATATACAACAGGGTCATTAAGAAGACCTATTACAGTAGCTTTTGCTGTAATTATTCCATACATTCCGCCTGCTGTAGTAAGATTAAAAGGCAAATCAGATATAGTAAGATTTCCAAATAAATTATTCTGATTAATAGAAGCATCTAAAGCAACAACTCCTGTATTATCAGCATCTTTAAGCAAAGCTGTAAACTTATTAACTCCGTCAGAAGAAGAAAGAATACCCTCTCCATATACCCTATTATCACCATAATCTACTATTATATTTGTAAATACTATACTAGTATTTGAAAGCTCAAATTGAGTATCTAAAGCAACAACAGGAGATAGATTCTTATTAAATTTAACATCTCCATATAAATATATAGGCTTATTTCTATAATTATCTATAGATACATCAGCATTAAAAGATATGTCTTTAACTTTTAACTCATTTGGTGTTGATATGTTTAGCTCAAAATCTCCATTAGTTTTTATAGAACCATTTGCAACTATCTCTGAGTTTTCAGTAGAAGCATATAATATTCTGCTTCCATTAGTAGCTGTAAGAGTAAATCCGTTTACACTATAATCACCAATAGGAGTCTTTACAGTTCCATTAGCTTTTACATTGAAATTTTTGTCATATTCTACAACAGCATTAGCATTAATACCGCCGTCTTCAGAAAGCCTGTAAAATATATCATTAATTTCTACCTTGTTGCTGTAAGCTAAAGCACCTACCCTAATTAAATATTCTTCTGTATAAATCTTTCTAGATGATAAATTTAATACATGAACATTTCCCTTTCCATCTGTATATGAAGCATTACTCAAACTATATTTAACATTTAAAGAAGATAAATTATCAATAGGATTGCCGCCCAAAAATACAACAAACAACTCTTGCGGTATAATACCATTAGCATCTATTAATACCGGTCTAGTATTGTCTAATGATATATTAACATCAAAAGGCTCAATATACTCATTAGCACTCAAATTCATATCTATATACTTTTCTTTTTTCATGTACCTTACAACCCATTTTAAAGGGTGTTTCAAAGCATTCTCATAAGATAATTCTGATATTGTAAAACTAGAAGATAATTCTTCATCATTAACTCTTATAGGTGTTAATGATAATGAAGCAGATAATCTATTAACTCCAGCTGATATATCATTAATATTTAAACTCAATACGCTTGAAACAGGGTCATTCAATGGAACTATACCGCTAAGTATAATATTTCCATCTAAAGTATTTACATTGAGATTTGAAAGTATTAGATTATTGTTTGTAATTTCTGCATCAGCATATAAATTAAATAATTTGTCACTAGCTCTAATATCAAAATCTACATATATGTCTTTATTAACCTCATAATCACCATAAGCATTAATTTTTAAATAGTCAAAACGATTAATAGCATTACTAATCATTTTTATATTATCATCATCTGGCTTTATAGTACTGTATATTAACGGAGTATCTAATGCTATATTTACAAACTTATAAACTGTATTTTTATCTATATTAGCATCTAAAAGCTCAAAGTTAAGCTTCTTATTGTTATAATCATAATTAAGATTTAATAAATCTTTTTTTTCTGTGTTTTTTAAATTTAATTTTACAAAATCATTGTTATTTGTAGCATTTATATCATATTTAAATAACTCTCTCTCGCTGTCTTTAGCATTAATTAAACATGTCAAATAAGATAAATCAGGATTTACTTCTGTAGAAAAGTTTACAATTGTTTCATCAGGTAGATTTAAATCATAAGTAAGAAAATATTTATATGACCTAAAGTTTCCATTGAGAGATGTAATAGAAACCTGTGTTGTATTTCCTTCTTTATCTTCTATTTTTGTATTAAAATTCCTAACAAGAATGTTTTTATCTAATAATATATCTGTAACATTTTTAATAATCTCTCTATAATCTGTATTGGCATTAGTATTCGATTGAAAAATAGAAGTATCTAAAAACTCAGGGTAAAAATCAGCCTTAGTAACATCAACATCACTAAGCATATAAAATACATCTTTTTTTATAAGAAGCCTCAATGGATTAAACTTCAAAAAAGCCCTATCCATGCTAGCAAATTCATTATCATTGCCCTTAGAATAAAGCTTTACATTATCAAGAATTATTTCCAAGCTAAATGATAAACTTATATCCTCTATATAAATATTAATAGGCGATACTTTATTTACGTAAGATATAATATTATCCAAATACTTCTGTTTATTAGAAAAAACAAAAGACACACTAAACAAAGTAGGTATTAAAAAAGCTATCAAGGTAGTAGCTAAATAAAGTTTAAAACGTGAGTGCTTTTTAGTACGCACTCATATACCTCCAAAGGCTATAAGTAACTACTATAATAACCTATTTAAATAAAAATTGTTATATAAAATTTTCGGATATATACTTATTAAAATATATCTTATATATATACAAAAATACATATATATATTAAATATACAAAATTATATACCTTTTAGTTTTTTAAAAATAGATAAATCTTCTTTATTTGTTATTTTTATGTTATTTGAAGAACATTCTATAATGCCTACATTGCCAGAATATTTACTGTATATTTCAGCATCATCTGTTGCTAACTTTTTGCTTTTGGCTTTCATATATTTATTTATAGATTTTAAGTATTTATTAAAATTAAAAGCCTGAGGAGTAGCTGCTCTGTATAGATAAGTTCTGTCTATAGTTTCTGTAATATTTTTATTATCATCAACTTTTTTTATAGTATCTGTTACTTTAGAGGCTAATATTGCAGCATCATTTTTTAATATATAATTATAAAGACTTAATATTTCTTTTTTTGTTACTAATGGTCTTACTCCGTCATGAATAAATACATAATCAGTTTTTATATTATTATCATTTAAATATTTAATGGCATTATAAACAGAATAAACTCTCTCGCTTCCGCCTTCTATATAATGCATTATTTTCTTATTACTGTTATTTATAGCATTTTCTTTTTCTATATACTTTTTTATATTATTTATTTCATCTTTTGAACTTACTAAAACAATATTATCAAATTTAAACTTTAGTATATTGATTAGAGTATGTATAAATATAGGCTTATTATCAACTTTAATAAACTGCTTTTTAACTTTTCCGCCAAATCTTTTTGACTGTCCTGCTATAAGTAAAATTAATGTATTATAGTTCTTCATTTTTATTATTCTTTAAATTTTTTCTCTCTTCAATTTGTTTTTCTTTTTCAATTTTTCTCTCTTCTCTAAGCTTATGCCTTGCCTCTCTTCTTAATCTTACATTTTCTGATATTTGCTGTCTTTTAGCTTCTTTTTCTTTTTTTCTCTCTTCATTGTATTTTCTGCGCTCTTCATTCATTTTCTCTCTATTTTGCTTTATCTCTTCAATCTGTCTTTTCCACTCAGCAACATCTTTTGCCCTCTTTTCTTCTCTCTCTCTTATTCTCTCTTCACGCTCTTCCATTCTTTTTAATCTTTCTTCTTCTCTTTTTTCAAACTTTGATAATTTAATAGGGTCTGTAATATTTTTAATTTTATTTTTTAATTTTAATGTATAATCTTTTCTTTTTCCAATATTTTTAGGGAAGAACCTTGCCCCAAGCCCATCAACAAATAATTTCGCCCTAAGCATAAATATATTCTGTGTCTGCATATTAATAACAGATACCCAAGGAATTCTAGTGATAATAATGAATGCTATAACACCAGCCATAGTGTTTGAGAATAAATTACCCCAAAATACTGACCAATATGATAAATATTTGGTAGTAACTATTATAAATATAAACCTCAAGAACCATATCCTAAGTATACTTATTATGAGAGGCACCCGCGTACGCCCAAGACCTATCAAAGCACCCTGTGCCACCATCGTTATACCAAACCCTAAAACTCCTAAAGCAAATATAGGCAAAGCCCCATTAGCAACATATAAATCTTCTGGGTTTCTTGTAAAAAGTATAGTCATATGCGGTGTTAAAGGCACTACAATTGCTATAAGAACAATTGCAGTAATAGCACTTAATAACATTCCTGTATAGCATGATTTTTTTGCCTTATCTGCATATTTAGCTCCTATATTCATACTAACCATTGTAGTAACCGCAGAACCAAATGCTGCAGGCAAATTAAAACATACTGCTGTAATGTTGTTAGCTATACCTTGACCGTTTAACACTGTAGCACCATATTTTTCAACTTCGCTATTTATTAAGAAGAATCCTAAATTGCTTAAAAATGTGGTAAGCATTGAAGGAACACCTATTATCATAAGTTCTTTTAAAATGCTTGAATCAAATTTAAACTCTTTTAAAGATAATCTATCATCACCTTCTTTTATAAATAAATCATAATACATCCAAGCTGTAACTATAGCATAAGTAGAAAAAGATGCTAATACGCTTCCTACTACCTCTAAATGCAAAAAATAAACATATACAAAATTGAAAACAATCTTTAATAAAAGCAATATAACACTTCTTATAAAAGTAGCTTCAGGCTTACCATTAGCATTTTTTATACCATTATATAAAGCAGCCAAAAAAGTCATAGGCATAACAAAGCTGTATAATGATAAATATTGATATACATTTTCCTTAATGCCTGAATGTAAATTCATAGAAACAAGTATGCTTACCAAATATAGCGTAGGTCCCATAGCAATACCAAATAAAACACCTGTAACTACTATTTGTGTAGATATTCTTTTGGCATTTTTAAAGTCGCCCAATCCATTATATTGACCAACTATAGCCATAGCAGCAACACCCAAACCTTGAGATAATGCTGTCATCATCATGATTATAGGCTCTGCAAAGTTTACACT
Source organism: Brachyspira pilosicoli P43/6/78 (assembly GCF_000325665.1). Classification (NCBI taxonomy): domain Bacteria; kingdom Pseudomonadati; phylum Spirochaetota; class Spirochaetia; order Brachyspirales; family Brachyspiraceae; genus Brachyspira; species Brachyspira pilosicoli. The sequence continues at coordinate 1,935,026 of NC_019908.1, read as the reverse complement.
GCTTGCTATAATAGTATTAGTAACATTATTAAGAAAAAGTCCGTCCATTAGAGGTATCATTGATTGTACTAAAGTCATCATCAATGTAGGGATAGAAAGCATTATTAATGTGTTTGTTATAGAGCCATGAAGTATTAAATCCCTTCTTGCCTCTGTAGATTGACTCTTAAAAAAATTGACCATATATTTCCTTATATTTCCTTCTAAATTGTTGTATAATAAATAATATAAAAATATAAAATATTATAACAATAATAATAAACTTTTAAAGATATTTTTGATTATTTTGTTTAGAATAAATAATATTTTTTTATTATTTAATAGTATTAACTATTGTATACTCTATAGTTTTTCCAACAGCTTCCAAAGTATTAATATCTATTTTGTCTATTGTATCATTTTGAGTATGATGATATTTATAGCTCATATCTATAACATCTATAAAAGGTATGTTGTTAAAAATAAAAGGAGTATGGTCATCTATTATGCCGCCGTAAAAATCATTCACAAAAAACTTTTCATAACCTAAATATCTAGCATTAGACCATACATTTTTATAAATATCAGAATAATAAGTATAAGCAAAGTTTTCGTATTTAAATAAAGCCTCACTGCTTCCAACCATATCAAGAAGTATGCCGAACTTAATTTTATTTTTATCTACTACATTATCATTTACAAAAGCAATGCTTCCCTGTATCCAATCAGTTTCAATAGGTGAAGTACCTTCCACACCAAATAAATTGCCGTCATCTTCAAGGTCAAACAATACAAAACATATACTATAATCAAGCTCATAATTTTTCAAAGCATTCATAAGCTCAAGCAAAACCCCAGAACTGCTTGCCCCATCATTAGCACCATCTATTGGTTTATTTCTGTTTTCTGCTACAGGGTCTTTTTCTGCAACGCTTCTGCTGTCATAATGACTAGCTATTATAATATATTTATCTGTTTTGCCATTTAAAAATGCATATATGTTCTCGCCTTCTCTTCCTTTAATGTATGGAGCTTCAAATTTATGACTAAATACTTCATATCCCATGTTAGAAATTTCTTTTTTAAAATATTCTCTCACATTTTTATGTGCTTCACTTCCATAAACGCGAGGTCCTAAATCTGTTTGAGCTTTCACATAATCATATGCCTTTTTAGAGTCAAAATATAATTGGGAATTGTTAGAAGATAAATTATTATTTAAAGCATTAACATTATTGCAAGAAAACAAAAGCATACAAATTAAAACGGCAAAAATATTTTTAATCATAAATTAATCACTTTTAAGTTTTTTAATATATTTTAGTCTAATATAAATAAATTAAAAGTCAATGAAATAAAATAAAACTCATATAATAAAATATAGTTATTTTTTTATTATTTGCAGGGCTTTGCCCCGCACCCCAGTTCTTTTATTGGTATAAAAGAACCAAAAGAACTGCATTTTTACAGAATATGGTCACAAACATATAGCATTATTTTATATATATTTATAAGCAGTAAAATTAAAACAATATAAATAAAAAAGGCACTCAATATAATTGAATGCCTTATAGTTTTCTACTAAATAATATTATTATTTATCAGTCTTTTTTACTTCTTTTTTTGCTGCAGCTTTTTTTGGCTTGCAAACTCTCTTTTTTGGAGCTTCTTCTTTTTTAGATTCTTTATCTAATAAAGGCAACACCAACTCAGCAATTTGTACAGCATTTGTAGCAGCACCTTTTCTTATTTGGTCGCCTGCACACCAGAAAGTTAAAGAGTTTTTAGCACTGATGTCTTCTCTTATTCTTCCAACAAATATATTATCTTGGTCTGTTGTATCTAAAGGCATAGGATATTTAAATTGTGAAGGATTGTCTACTACTTTTACACCTTTAGCTTTTGATAATAATTCTTTAGCTTTTTTAGCTGTTAATTTCTTTTCTGTTTCTATTGTTATAGATTCACTGTGGCTTCTTAAAACAGGCACTCTAACACAAGTGCAGCTTACTTGTAAATCTGGAGCATGTAATATTTTTCTGCCCTCATTAGTCATTTTTAATTCTTCTTTAGTGTATCCTGTTTTGCTGTCAAATGCATCTATTTGAGGAATTAAGTTAAATAATATTTGATATTTGAAAGCTTTAATATTTAACTTTTTTTGCTCTGCATAATCATAAACTTGCTGCTGAAGTTCTTCCATACCCTCTTTACCAGCACCAGATACTGCCTGATATGTAGAAGCTATTACTCTTTTAATTTTAGCAAATTTATGTAATGGAGCTAATGCCACCAAAGCAATAATAGTACTGCAATTAGGGTTAGCTATAATACCTTTATGAAGCTTAACATCTTCAGGGTTAACCTCTGGAACTACTAAAGGAACATTTTTATCCATTCTAAAAGCACTGCTGTTATCAATAACAACGCTTCCAGCTTTTGCAGCCAAAGGACTTAACTTTTTACTTTCATCGCTTCCTACAGCAACCAAAGTAATATCCATATCTTTAAAAGAATCTTTAGTAGGCTTTTCTATGGTGTATTCTTTATTATTAAAAATAACCTTTTGACCTGCTGTCTTATTACCTAATAATCTTAATTCATTAACAGGAAATTTTCTCTCTTGCAATATCTTGAGCATCTCTTTACCAACGGCACCAGAAGCACCCAATAAACAAACATTTACTTTTTTCATAAATTAGTCCATATATTAAATTATTTTTTGTAGTAATATTATATAATATAATTTTTTAAAAGCAATATTATTATATTCAATTACATAATGCTTATTCAATAAAATTAATAAAAATTATAAAACAAACTTCATAGCTCTAAGTATCTCATAATAATCATTGCTCTCATAAACAATAGTATTATCATTAACCTTTTTAGCATTAGGATAAAATGACATCTTGTAAGCATAGCCATGTTCTTTATAAGTTACTTCAAGCTTAAAAGTCTTTGGAAGTTTTAAACATTTCAAATCTTGCTTTAAAGCTTCTTCAGTTTTTTCTTTAATAGTTTTAATCATAAGATTAGGAGAATAGTTAATAGTAGCATAACCAGCACCCTCTTTTACAGCAACTGTTATTAAACTAGGGTGATTAGGGTCCATATTGTTAGCATCATCGCAAAGACCTTTATCACCAGACAAAAATACTGAAGGCACATTTCTATAAGCTGCAGCATAACTAAAAAACATAAACTCGCTTGCTACAACATCATTTAATTTTATACTAAAAACTTTAGCATTGCTCATAGTATGCGATAAAGGATTGCTTCCGCTTGTAGCAGGACTATGATAGCCTATAAACATAGCAGCATCAAAACTCTCATCTATACCCTCAACCATAGAATAAGGGTCTCCGCTCCATCTTCTATGCACTTTTACAATATCAGGCAAAGCAGTTTGGTCTATGTTCATGGCAGAATCATGAGCATCTTTAACAAATATCTCTTTAGCTCCTGCAAGTATTGCCCCCTCGCAAGCAGCATTAACTTCTTTAGTCATTTGTAATGCATGCTCTTTATAAGTCAATGAACCAACATCTGTATCTGGCCATTGTGTAGTAGTTGTTACACCTTCTATATCGGCACTAATAAATACTTTCATTTTTCTTTCCTTATTAAAATAATTTTTTGTAATATATACTATTATATTTTTTATTTTATACAATATATTTTATTTTATCAAATATATTGTATAATCCTATAAAATAAAGCAATAAAATAAAAGGTATACCAATGAACAATATATCATCATTTTTTAAAACATATAAAAAAGAATTAACAACTATATTTTTATTTTTTATTGCAACAAGAATAATATTTGCTTTGATGCTTAATATAGGATACTATTATCTTCCAAAAGGTTATGATGTATATGATAATGTTCATAAACCATTAGATATAATATTTCAATTTAATGATATTTCTAATTTTTTATATATAGCACAAAATGGATATAATGGCTCTTTATATGCATTTGCTCCTCTATACCCTGTAATGATAAAATTATTATCTCCAATATTTTTTGGTTCATATGAATGGGCTGCTTTTACAATATCAAATATATCATTCATCATTGTTATACTGCTTCTATTTTATTATTTAATAGAATATATTGGAAAAACTGCTTCTATGTATGCAACTATAGCATTGATAATATATCCTGCCTCACATTATAATTCTGTACCATATAGTGAAGCTTTATATTTTTTAATGATTTTAATATCAATAATATCCTATAAAAATAAAGATTATATGATAGCTGCAATTTTTTGCGGACTATCTATACTTACAAGAATAAACGGTATTGCATTGCTTGCTGCCTATGGTCTTGATATGCTTGTAAACTATATAAAACAAAAAAATTATAATATAAAATCAACTTCACAATTAATTAAAAATGGAATTAGCTTTTTAGTAGTAGTGATGGCATTATATGGTTTGTGGCTTGTATATATGTATGCTAAAACAGATAATGCTTTGTATTTTTTGGAAGCTCAAAAAACATGGTCAAGAGAAACTCCAAGTCCTCTTATTATACCATTTATAATAAAACTTTTTATTAGAATATTTCAATACCCTGCTTTAAGAACTACTTTAGAATTCTTATGCCCAATTACTATGCTTATATTCTCTATACTTTCAGTTAAAAAAATGCCTATATATTTTTCTTTCTATTCAATATTTACAGTGCTAATGCCTTTAACTACAAACAGTACTTGGTCTTTAACAAGACTTCCTATGGTGGCTTTAGCAGCATATGCATTCATTGGAATAAAATCTGAAAAAAGTAAAGTATTTAGAATAATATGGTTTTTAATATCATTAACATTATTTGTAATATTTACTAGTACTATGGGACAATTAAGAGCTACTTTTATATAAAAATTATAAATATAAACTTTTATTTTATAAATGTTTAATATATAATACAAATACTTGATAGGAATTAATATTAAATAATAACTTTTTATTATTGCACTCTGAATTAAAAAATTATTTAGAGTTTTTATATTAAGAATCCTTAAAAACAATAATTTATGTAAAAAACTTTATGAGTAATTATATTATAACGCAAAATAAAAACTTTTTTGACTCTTCAAATTTTGAATGCATCAAAATAAAAAAAACTCAATTTAAAAAAATAAACAAGAAAGAAAAAATAAATATCTTTTTATACGACAATGAAAAAAATAAATTATACGGCACATATGAAATAGATTTAAATACTAAAACTGAAGAAGATAGTTTTTTATATTTAAACATAACAGACACTTATAAAAAAAGAAGAGGAATATATTACAATCTCAAAGAAAAATATAATGACTTTTCAATTTATAATATAGATGAAAATATTTTTTCAAAGTTAAAAGAGAGATTAGTTTTATTAAATGAAAATATCTCTCAAACATTTTTAAGCTGCTCTATAGAAAAGCATAAAGAAAAACATAATAAAAAAGAATATATATTTCATTATAAAGCAATAGAAACTTATCCGTCATTATATATTGCAGAATATAAAAAGCCTTTTGATTTTGATGCATACAACAGCATATATAAAGAATATTTAAGATTATTAAAAAAAGCAAATAGCGAAAATGATAATATAAGCAAGTATTTAGAAATTGGAAATTATTTAATGAATATGCTCATACCAGAAAAGGATTTTAGAGAACATTTATTTGAAGGATTTAGAATAGTTTATTTAAATCTTGATGAAACAACTTCTTCAATACCTTGGGATATATTATCATACAATAATAAATTCTTATCCGAAAAAATAATATTTTCTTATATTAGTGCTGTTAATGTGATGCATAAAAAAATTACAAATAGTAGAAAAATAGCTGTAGTATCAATACCATATGATGATATAAATGATGAAAAAGAAATTGATTTATTAAAAAAATTATCTGCTAATAACAATTTAAATATTGATGTGTATAAAAAAGAACATAATTATTTTGAGTTTGTAAAAGTTTTAGAAAATTATGATATAGTGCATATTATTACGCATGGTCATTCGAATGGTTTATCTTTAAGTAAAGATTATATATTGAATAATATTTCTGCATTAGAGAATCCGCCTAAATTGATTTTTATTAATGCATGCAATATGAATGACAGCAATATAGTAAAATCATTTTTATCATGCGGTGTAAACACTGTAGTTTCTGGAATTGGAAGTTTATCCGATAATATATATAATGATTTTGTTATGAGTTTTTATTCAAATTTACTTCATAAGCATTCTAGAATAAATACGGCTCAGGCATTTCATTTTGCACATATAGAGATAAAAGACAATTATAATGGTTTTATGCGTTATAGATTTAATGGAGTAGCTTGTTATGTTTAAAAATATTTTTATGTTGCTGATTGTAAGTATAGTTATTTCTTGCTCAAACAACACAGAAGAAATTACTGCCCCTGCCATAAACAAAAGAAAAAAAGCCCCTAGAATATCAACACTTTATAAATCTGGTTCATACAATTTAAGAATTAATTATATAATACTTCACTACACAGCATTAGATGATGATATGTCTCTAAAAGTATTAACAGACCCTGGTGTATCTTCGCATTATTTAATAACAACAAGAGCTAATGAACCTATATATAAACTTGTAGATGACACAAACAGAGCTTGGCATGCTGGAATTACAATGTACCAAAATAGATACAGCATTAATGATAGTTCTGTTGGAATAGAAATTGTAAATTTGGGATATATACAAAAAGTAACAAACACCCCGCAGCAGCTTGCAAGAATGAATAAAAGACAGCTTGAAAATTTATACTTTACTCCATATGATGAATATTTAGAGTATGATGAATCACAAATAGAGAAAGTAGCATATCTTCTTAGAGAGCTTGTAGATAAATATGGAGTGAGACCTTATAATATATTAGGGCATTCAGATATAGCACCATACAGAAAAAAAGACCCAGGACCAAAATTCCCTTGGAAAAGATTATACGATGAATATGATTTGGGTATATGGTATGATGAAGAAGATTATAGTAACTTTATGATGAGTAATGATTATAGAAGAGCTACTGTAATGGATATAAAAAATGAGTTTATAAAATATGGATATACAAGTATGCCTACTAATAATGTGTGGGATTATGAATCAAGAAAAGTGCTATATGCTTTTCAATGCAGGTTTAGAACTAATGATATAGACGGCAACATAGACAAAGAAACATACAGTATAGCAAGAGCTTTGAACCTAAAAGTTAAAAAACTTAATGAAGCTTATGAACGCTCTAAAGCTAATAACTTCCTTACAAATACATTCTTTACAAATATATTTATAAGCAATAATATAGTAAATAATAATTGGGATTATATGCATACTAATAAAAATATTATAATGAGGAGAAAATAATTTGATGCCTGTAGTTTATATAGCTTCGAGAGATATTGGTAATTACAAAGATAACACAGAGAGGCTTAAAGAAATATTAACTGAAAGCGACATTATATTGGTTGAAAGTTTTAGAGAGGCTACTACGCTTTTTAAAAATCTTAACCTTAATATAGATAAATCAAAATTAATAGAGTTTAGCGAGCATACAAAAAAAGGTAAAGACATTGATGATATAATGATAAAAATATTAAATTGTAAGACTGTCTCTCTCATCAGTGATTGCGGAACACCGGCTTTGGAAGACCCAGGAAGAGAGCTTCTTGAATATTGTTATTCTTATAATATAAAAGTAAAACCCATACCCGGTGTAAGCAGTGTTACAGCGGCTATTATGTGTTTACCTTTTAATTTTAGAGAGTTTTATTATGCCGGTCTTTTGCCTAGAGATGACAGAGAAAGAGAGAGAAAGCTGATAGAATTAAAAAAATTAAATGTTCCTGTTATAGTTTTGGATACTCCTTATAGGCTTTCAAAAGTGCTTAATGCTGTTAAAAAAATATATTCAAAAAACAAAATAGTTGCTTTATGTATGGATTTAACTCTGCCTACAGAAGATATTATAATAGATGAAATTGGAGTTCTTTGTTCTAAATATGCTGAAAACAAAAAAAGAGAGTTTGTATTAGTAATAAAATAATATAATTGCATTAAACAATATTTAATTCCGAAAAATATATATAAAAAAACGGAGAGAATATGTTTACTATACCAACAATAGAGCTTAAAGAAGGAATGAAAATAGCTTCTAATGTATATGACAGCGATGATAATATTATAATAGATATGGGTTCTATTGTAACAAAAAGTACCATAGAATTATTAAAAAGAAAATATATTACTACAGTATCTGTTGTTGAATTAATAGACAATAAATATCAAAATAATTTTGATAACAGCATAAAAAATCAATTAAATAAAAAAGTGATAATAGAAGAAGACGGCAAAGAGATACTAAAAATTGACAGCCAAAAAGCTTTGGACGTAAATAATACAACAATGGAAAAAACTAAAAATGCTTACAACATAGCAAAAAATAATGGTACTGTTGATTTTATAGAATTAAAAAAAGATGTTGATATTATGCTTAATTCTATATTAGAAAATAGAGAAGCTCATTCTTATTTAGCTATATTAAAAAGAAAAGATGAATCTATATATAAACATGCAGTGGACGTTGCTGCATTATCTGCCATTACTGCAATAGAAATGAATTTAACAAAGGCTGATATATCTAATATTATGCTTGGTGCTTTGCTTCATGATATAGGAAAAGTATTAGTTCAAGAATATTTATTAAACAAAAAAAATTTAACTGCAGATGAAATTAATATATTAAAAAGAACATACAACGCACGGATACAAACTTGCTAAGAGAGATAATTTGGAAGACAATATTGCAGATATAATATTAGAACATCATGAGAAATATGACGGAAGCGGTTATCCTTTTGGTAAGGGAAACAGAGATATAGGGCTTTACAGTAAAGTGGTTTCTATAGCAAATAAGTTTAATAATCTCATTGTTAATGGAAATGACGGTTTAATTTGCTCTGCAGATAAGGCAATGAAAATTATTATATCGCTTTCAAAAAAAGACTTTGATATGGATATAGTAAAACATTTTCAAAAGGCTATAGGTTTTTATCCGAATAATACAAAAGTAAAATTATCTAACGGACAAACTGCTAGAGTAATACAGCAAAACACCAATTTACCTTTAAGACCAATACTTTCTATTGAAAAAAATGAAGACGGAAGCGATGCTAATTATCTTGAGGTTTTAGACCTTTCAAAATCGAATAATTTGTTTATAAGAGAAGTGATGCATTATATGTAAGCAGAGTGTATACATCTTCAAATAAAATTTATTGTATTTGATAAGAATAAAGTACTTGCCGTTTTGATGGTTAAAAAAATTTAATAAAATAAATATTTATTTTGTTTTTATTTTAATTATTTGTGGGGACTAGCCCCCACACCCCCACTTCTTTTATTGCCATAAAGAAGCAAAAAGGCTGCATTTTTTAGCTTGAAATGTTGGTATTACAATATAGTTTATACATATTCCAAATATACAAAGTTAAAACACTTGCACTTTCGCGAAGCGTGCCCGAAGGGCGAAAACTCTGCGACCGAAGGAAGTACCTTTAGGTGCGTAAGGCGGGAAAAAGTTGAATAAAAAAACTTATACAAACAGTAAATTAAAACAAGATAAATATTTATTAATTTAGTTTTTAAATAAATCTAATAAAATTTATATAAAAAATACAATAAAAAAAGAGGCTTAAAAATTATTTTTAAACCTCTTTATTTTTTTATTCAATAATTATTATTTTACCACCACTTTTTAGATAAATCTCTTTTCTTGTTATATTCTGGAAGTACAATACTTGGCTTAACATTTTCTGTATTATTTTGATTATTATAATTTACAGTACCGCCTAAATATTCAACTATAGTATAATAAGAATTATTAGCAGCTATATCTGAAGCAGTAAAATTATCATCATTTACTATAGTTTTATCAGCATTAAACTCTTCAACCAATAATACAACAGCTTCCATATTACCATAATTAGCAGCATAGTGTAATGGAGTATATCCTAAAGAATCTTTTTTGTTAATATCTATTTGTCCGTTAGTGATTATAGATGATAATATATCATTATCGCTTACAACGATGGCATAATAAATAGGAGCAATTCCTTCATTGTTTTCTACACTTGCCAAAGAAGAATCAGCCTCAAGTAAAACATTAACAGTATTAACATCGCCATACATAGCAGCATAATGTAAAACAGTATTTCCGTCAGAGTTTGCAAGTTTTGTATCTGCACCGTTTGCAAGAAGAAGTGAGATAGTATCTGTTTGATTTTTTATAGAAGCCCAATGTAATGGAGTATCTTTCATGCTGTCTGCTTCATTTATTAAAGTGTTATCTTTATTTAGAAGAATATTAATAACTTCATTGTTTCCATTTGCAGAAGCTATATGTATAGTAGTAGCACCATCTATATCATCTTTTGCTCTTATATCACTTCCTGCCTCTATTAAAGCATTAACTATATCAGCATTTCCAGTATATGAAGCAACAAGTAAAGGAGTAGCTCCTCCCAAATACCAATCATCAACACTTGCCTCATAAGGAAGTTTAATTTCTGTATCTATATCTTTGTAGCTAAGCAAAACATTAACTACATCTAAATTATTATTTAATACAGCTCTATGTAATGGTGAATAACCTTCTTCATCTACGAAATTAGGATTAACATTTTCTTTTAATAAAGCATTAACAGCTATAATATCATTATTTTTTACAGCGATTAAAAGCTCTAATTGTTTAGGGTCTAAATCTACTACAGTGGGATCAACTATGCTTCCATTTTGAGTAGTATCTAATTCATTATTTAATTCATCTTCTGCAATAGTTTCAGAAGTTTCAGTATTTTCAGTAGTTTCTTCTGTTTCTGTAGTTTCTTCTTCTACAACTTCTTCAGTATCTTCTCTTCCTATTTTTCCGCCAGATAAATAAGTTTTTATAGTTTCATCTTTAGCATAATTAACAGGAATGTTGCCGTCTTTTGTAAGGCTATTTTTATCTGCACCATTATCTACTAAAGCCTCAACTGTTTGAAGTGAAGCAAAAGCAGCAGCATAATGTAAAGCAGTCCAATTATCTATATCCTTAGCTTCTATATCAGCACCATTCTCTATAAGAAGTGAAACTGTATCAGCTCTGTCTTTCATAGAAGCCCAATGTAATGGAGTATTTCCTCTATTGTCTACATCATTTATATTTGAAGCATCTACATCTAATAAAATATTAATAACATCATTCTTTCCGTTTGCCGCAGCTAAATGTATAGCCATACAGCCATCAACATCATCTTTAGCCTTAACATCTACGCCTTTCTCTATTAACGCATTTACAATATCAGTATATCCTAAATATGAAGCTAATATTAAAGGTGTAGCTCCTCCTAAATACCAACCGTCTATTGAAACTTCTATTCCCAATTTTGAATTAACATCAATATTCTCATTCTTTAAAAGTTCCATCACAGTGTTTAAATCATTATTAACAATAGCTCTGTGCAAAGATGTGTATCCTTCCATATCAGAAGCATTAATGTTAATGTCTGGAGAACTGCTTAGTATTGTAGAAACATTTTGATAATCTTTTCTGTTTACAGCATCAAATAAACTTTGCTCAGCTTCTGTTAAAGCAAACAACGAAAAATTAAAAACCAATAATACTAATAAATATTTAATATACTTCACCTTTATACTCCGAGAAAATATTATTATATAAGTATATTAAATAATTTATAAATAGCAAGCATAAAATATTCCTCAAATATATTAATTATAGCTTATGCCAAATCTTTTTCAAAAATGCCACACCTATAACAGCAACTATACCTAAAACAATAAGCTCAAATACACCCTCTACTATATCATCTAAATTATCTAATAAATAATAATTTAAATATCCTGGGTTTCCTCTAAAAAGAAAAACCATTCCTACAATTATAAATATAAAAAATATTGATACTAAAGATATTATTAAATATTTCATAAATATTACTCCTTTTTTAATTAACTTTAAATTAATGCTTATTTAATTATCTTTGTTGCTCTTTATATCATAAACCCTAGAGCTATCTCTTTTTACTATATCAGTTCTGTTATTATCCTCTTCTTCTCTATGATAAGAAAATCTCTTAGAACTGTTAGAACTGTTTGAATCTTCTCTCAAAATTTTTTTAATAAAATACATAGCAACTAGTATCATAGCTATAATACCAAGTACCTGAGCAACATCTTCAAATAAAAACTCAAATGTATCTTCTATTAAATCAAAGCCATAAAGAAAATTACATGATATTATAAATATTATTATTTTTTTCATTGTAACTCCAAATACCAAATCAATTAGACTTTCTTAAATACTTCCTTACAAAATAAAATATAACGGCTATTATCACTATTACACCAATCACCTTAGCCAAATCATCAAATATAAAATCAAAAGTATCTTCTATTAAATCAAAACCATAAGCCTTTAATCCAACAACTAAACTCATAGCCAAAATTATTAAACTTCTCATAAATAATCTCCTTTTTTTATGTATTTAAGGAATTATTTAACCTTATATTATAATTATAGTATATTTTAATTGTTTTGTAAAGAAGTATAAATTAATTTTACAAAAAATATTGTATTGTAAATATAATGTAAACTATACTACGCTACATTTTATACAAATTTTGAAAGCTTTACTTAAACTTTAACTTGTAAAAATACACAATTAAAGCAGCAGAAATAGTTAAAAGCATTCCTATAATAGAATAAAAGTCTATTAACTCATTAAAAAATAAAACGCTTATCAAATAAGAAAATATAAGACCAGTATAATTGAATATGCTTACAGTAGAAACAGGAGCTTCTTTATAAGAGACTGTTAAAAAGAATTGACCAAAGCCTGCAAATACGCCTATTAGAATAAGCATTAAAAACTCATACAAATTAGGCATTACAAAAGTTTTAGCAAATATTAAAGAAAGAACAGATGATATAAAAGAGAAATAAAGTATTATAATAGAGTTTCTTTCTTTGCCTTTAAGATAACCTATCATAGTGTAAGCTAATCCTGCAAACATTGCTCCGGATAATGCCACTAAAGAAGGAAATATATTAGAATTAAAAGAAGGCTTAATAACAAACATTGCCCCAATTATAGCTATTATTAATGCGAGCCATTGAACTTTAAAAATCTTTTCTTTTATTATGAGAAATGCAAAAAATGTTGCCCAAAAAGGAGAGGTATTTTGAAGTATAGAAGCATCTGCTAAAATCATATTATTAAAAGCGTAGAATGATGCGACCACCCCTAAAAAACCAAATAAAGACCTTAATATTAAAGGTATAATACTTTCTTTGTTTGGCAAAAAACTTTCTTTATTTTTTAATAACACAATTATACTGATTATCATTATTATTAAATTGCGTGAGAAAACCTGCTGCATTACAGGAATGCTTTTACCAGAAATTTTTACACTCATCTGCATCAAGCTAAAAGATAAAGCAGAAAGTATCATTAAAAATATTGCTAATTTAGTTTTGTTTTTCATAAATCCCCATTTATTATCAATTAAAAATTTTTAGTTTATAAAAAATCTATTTTTTTTATTATTTGCAGTGCTTTGCCCCCTGCGAAGCGTGCCCGTAAGGTAGCACCCCAATTCTTTTACCGACGCTCTGCGTGCCTGCGGCAAGGTACCTTTCGGTATTGGTATAAAAGAACCTTATATCCTTCGGATACGCTTCGCGAAGAACTGCATTTATTAAGTCAAAATATAATATCGTATTAAGTTTTATATGTATTCATAACATATTAGGTTAAAAAACTTGCATTTTTCGCAAAGCGTATAAAATTATTTCATTCTATTCTCTATAGACTTTATTTTTGTTTGGGTTCTATTCTTTTTAGCCGTGTATTTATCATAAAGTGAAGCATTAGGTTTCTCATTGTTTATAATATACAAATGATAATTTATTGCCTCCATTAGCTTATTATAATAAAGATAGGCATTCTCATAGTCCCCAATAGATTCATAAAGTTTAGCAAGCTCCTCTATTGCCTCATCATCATTATTGTCTATACTAATTATTTTATTAAGATACTCTATTATTTTATTTGCATTCTTATTAAAGTCTCTGTTTAATATACCTAAAACCTCTTTTATTAAACTAGTGTTATTATCACTCAAAATAATTGCATTCTCATAATATTTCAAAGCATTATCATAATCATTTTTTAGCAAATAAGCCTTAGCTAATTTCTCATTATATAAATAAGAATTAGGTTTTAGTTTTATAGCCTCCTCATAATTTAAAATACTCTTTTCTATATCATCATATATAACATTTACTTTATAATCATTATAATATTTTATTCCAAGAACATAAAAATAATAATGATTCTTTTTATCAATTGTTTTTAATATATCAGAAATAAAATCATTTGCATTCCCATTATTAACAAATAAATATTCCAAATAATCCATATTGAAATAAATATTATCCTTGTGAAAACTATAAAACAAATTATAAATATTATCATTAGACATAATATCAGAATAATATCCAATAAGAGAAATATATTCATCTTCTTTTATATAATTATCTCTAGAAATATTTACATTATTCATTTTATAAAAATCATCTAAAACTTTATTGACAGCATTAAACATATTAGTTTCTCTAAAATAATATTCATTCTCATACCATCTGTTAGAATTATTATAAATAATGTAATTAAGTAAAAAACCATCTCCAAAAGTTTTTATATTATACAAAATAGAAATGTCAGAATTATTTTTTGCACTCAATTCTTTTATCTTTGATTTAATTTGATTGTAATTATTATTTTCTTTTGTTTCTATAATTTTAAAATGAGAATAAAGAAAAATATTTTTAGTAAGCAAATCATAAATAGCCCTATGCATATAATCGCTATTATTTTGAAATACCATTACAGAGTTTTGTGCGAATGTTATAGTAGTTATTAACAGGAATATAAAAAATATTTTCATGCATTACATTATATCAAAGATGACCAATCATAGGAAGACCTGTTATATAATAAAAAAGCAAATTAGTACATGCCCCTATAATAGTGCCTGATATTATTCCAGATATAACATCAAAAGGATAATGAAGTCCAACATAAACTCTGCTGAATGCTATTAAAAAAGCAATGCTATAAAATAATAAAACAGAATATAAACTATAGCTTCCCATAGAAAAAGATATTGCAAAAGCTACCATAGTGTGTCCAGATGGAAAAGAATGCTTATCTGGAGGATACATTATAGGTATTTTGCCATGCTTTTTATATGGACGAATACGGCTGAAAAAATTCTTGGTGTATAAAAAAACAAATATACATATAATAGCTGCTGTTAATGCACGAGAAAAATATACTAAAGCATAATCTATTCTAAACATATAAAATATAAGATAAATACCAGCCCACACATAACCATCACCAAGCCTGCTCATAAACTTCATAAAACTTTTAAAATAGCCTTTTCTATTATCTTTAAAAATCTTTAAAAATAATTTGTCATCTATTTTGGATAATAGTTTTATTAATGGAAGACTGTTGATATATGCTATTCTTTTTTTCTTTCTTCTACGCTTTAATATTTTTTTTAATTTTTTTCTTTTAAGCCTTTTTCTATGCAACTCTACATCATTTTTTTTTATATCTTCGTCTTGATTATTTATATTATTTTGCTGTTCCATAATCTAAAAAAGCTTATTTTTTCTCTTTAGATTTCTTTGAAGAAGGCAATTTAACATCATTGATAAAATAGAACAATGACTCTATTTCATCAGCTATATTAACATCATTAATAATACAATCTGGTCTTTCTAATAATTTTATAGGTGCAAAGTTTAATACACCCTTAATACCAGCATTACATATCACATCAAACATTCTTTGTGCTTCCAAATCTGGAACTGTTAATATTGCTATCTCTATTTTGTTGTTAATAATAAAATCTTTTAACTCATCTATAGGAAGTATTGGTGTAGGAGCATTTCTATCTATTTTGTCAGGGTTATGGTCGAAGGCTGCTATTATCTTTATAGCCTCATTTTCAAAGCCTCTGTAATTAACCAAAGCTTTACCTATTTTTCCGTAACCTATTAATATTATATTATGTGATATTTGTTTTCCTAATATATTATCTATTTGGTCTAATAAATCATCTATATTATAGCCGCCTTTCTTGTTGCCGGATATATTAAATAATGAAAAATCTTTTCTTACCTGGACAGAGGTTATTCCTATTGCATCACCTAAGTTATTGGAATATGCTTTGATAAAACCAAAACTCTTCATTCTTCTTAATGCATTTTTATATTTTAATAGTCGCATTATCTGTGTTCTGCTAATCATTTTAAATACCTCTACAGTCTTTTTTATTACATATACTCATTATATTATATCATAAAAATATTACTGTCAATGATTTATGATTATTTATGTGATTGTTTAATAATACAATAATATCATTTTTATATATTTTATTTTGGTATAATATATTATTATATGTATCTTTAAGTATATAAAATATAAACAAAAAGTAAAATATAAACACACATTTTTTTTATTTTTTATTAAATATTGGAATTTATTCAAAAATTATTGTGGAAATAATATCTTTTTATTATATAATAATAAGTATGATAGATTATAAAGAGATAGCAGACAAAATAAAAGCATCAAAATATGCCGTAGCATTCACTGGTGCTGGCATAAGTGTAGAAAGCGGAGTGCCTCCTTTTAGGGGAGAAAATGGGCTTTGGGAAAAACATGGAAGCCAATTTGCTGAAATTTCATACTTCACAAGACACCCTAAAGAATCTTGGCATTCATTAAAAAAGGTATTCTACGAACCTATAGACAACGTTAAGCCTAATAAAGCTCATTTAGTATTAGCAGAATTAGAAAAAAAAGGCATAATGCGTTCTGTAATCACTCAAAATATAGATAATCTTCATCAAGAAGCAGGAAGCAAAATTGTATATGAACTTCATGGTACTGCACAATATGCTGTATGTATGAAATGTCATAATAAATATAAAATAGATAAAAAAATATTATCAATGGACCCTCCTACTTGCGAAAATTGTAATTCCATATTAAAGCCGAATTTTGTATTTTTTGGAGAGGCTTTACCAACTTATGATTTTCAAAGCTCTGTAGAAGACGCTCAAAAATGTGATTTATTTATCATAATAGGCACAGGCGGCGAGGTTATGCCTGCAGCTCAGATTCCTCATATAGCAAAGAGAGCCGGTGCAACAATAATGGAGATTAACCCAGAGCCTTCTAATTTTACAAACTCAATAGTTGATATTTATATAAAAGAGAAAGCAGGCGTTGCATTCACAGAAATAGAGAAATATTTATAATTTTTTATTTTAGTATTGTAAATTATAATACATTAAATAATATTCTTAGAGTATAAAACTTTTACATTTGCACTTTTTGGTTCTTTTGACGAAGTCCGCACCGCGACTGAAAGGAGTCCTTCAGGGCAGACTGAAGTGAGTACCTGCGACCGTAGGAAGTACCTTTAGGTATAGGTGCGAGCGGCGGGAAAAGAACAACAAAAAAATTAATAAACTAATAATTATATCTCTATCAAGTTTATGCCGTATTTCTTCGACAACTCTTTATATTTCAAATTGCATTTTATTTCATCGCCTATAGAACTGCAGCAATTCATCATCACATAAAGCTTGCTTCTAACACTGCTGTCATACTCTTCGCATAATTGCTTAACAGTTTCATAAACACAATAATCTTTTGCCTCTCCGCATATATATATTTTATCATAATCTTTCATTGTATAAATCCAAGTATGAGAGTTATTAGAAGTATACTTACTTACAACTTCTTGTTTTATAGCTCCGTACATTTCGCTAAACTTATCTGTGCCTTTAACTATTCTATTAACTGTAGTATTTTTTGCTCTCTCATAAAAAAGCAGCATATTAGATAATTGTTTTTCTATAAGCCAGCCGTCTGTAGCATATATACAATGATAAGGCCAAACAATTAGGTTTTGACTGCCTTGTGATTTTAAAGTTCTTACATAATCAATTTGAATATCTTCAAAGACAGGTATTACTTCTTTATTTTCTATTTTTTCTATTGTAATTTCTGTAAAAGGCTTAACATCATTACCTTCTTTATCTTTCCATAAACAAGGGTGAAATATAGCATCATATCTATGAGTATCTATTGTAGTGTATATCGCTGAAATTGAGTTTATATTCTCAAAAATAAATTTAGTTATTCTTGAAATATCTTGTTTAGCACCGCGTACAGGCAATGCACCTTTTTCTGT